>CAMJPK010000033.1 GCA_946407675.1 uncultured Clostridia bacterium | reverse complement strand
CGCGGATTCCCACGTCGGCCTTCGGCCTCCTCGGAATGACGTAAATCCCCCGTCATTGCGAGGCCGCGCATGCGGCCGTGGCAATCCGTCCCCTCCCCGGCGTGTATGAAATCTCATAACCCGCGGCATAATATTATATGCGTTCTCATAATTTGTCAAGATGAAATTATGATTTTTCATAATTCTCTCTTGACGATTATGCAAATACATGCTATGGTGGGTGCAGATTCGACGGATTTCGATGCGATCCGACGATGATTGCTCCGAGAGGTGACGAACATGATCGGCTCGACCTTGAAACAGCTGCTCGCCGAAAAGCGCATGACCGTGGGGGAGCTTTCCCGCCGCGTGGACGTGCCGGCGCAGACGCTTTACAGCATTATCCGCCGCAACAACATGACCATCGACTTTGACGTGCTGCTGCGCATCTGTTCGGCGCTGGACGTGCCGGTGGACGTCTTCGTGCGCGACGCGCGCGCCGGCGCCGCCAGCGATCCGGCGGACTGGGTGCTGCTCGGCAAGCTGCGCGCGCTCGACGCCTCCGGCCGCGCCCTGGCCGAGACGGTGATCGACCACGAGCTGGACCGCGTCCGCGCGACGGCTGCGCGCACGCGCGTCATTCCGCTTTACCGTACCCCGGCGGCGGCGGGCTACGCCTCCCCCGCGCTGGGCGAGGACTACGACGACTACACCGTCGCCGCGGACAGCCGCGCGGACTTCGCCGTGCGCATCGCGGGCGACAGCATGGAGCCGTACATCCCGGACGGCGCGGTGGCGCTCGTGCGCCGCAGCCCGATCACGACGGGCGACGTCGGGCTGTTCTTCGTCGACGGCGACATGAAGTGCAAGCAGTACGTCCGCGACAGCTACGGCACCGTCTACCTGCGCTCGCTCAACCGCGCGCGCGCGGACGCGGACGTGCGCATCCCCGCCGACAGCGGCGTGACGCTGTGCTGCTTCGGAAAGGTGCTCCTCGACCGCCGTCCCCCGGTGGTATAATTACCGCACGCGCCCCGTTCCCCCGTCATTGCGAGGCGTCGGAGACGCCGTGGCAATCCGTCCCCCACGCGGCGCGCCGTGTCGTCGCGCCCTACGGCGTTACTCCCCCGGTGGTGTGATAGGTCTTGGCTTCCCCTTGAGGACTTTTGCCGCCTCGGCAAACATGCCGGGGGCATGTTTGCAGGCAAAAGAGGCCCGTAGGGACAGCTGTCGCCGCAAGGCGACTGATGAGGTGTCATTGCGAGGCGTCGGAGACGCCGTGGCAATCCGTCCCCCGGTCATGCGCTGCGGTTATTTGACAAGCCCCCCGCGCGGGACGTATAATCAATTATTCTCACGATTTCTCCTTCGGAGGTGCTTTATGCGCATTGACGAATTCCCCGAAGCCGCCGCATACCTCGCCGCCATCCGCCGCGCCGACGAAGGCGCGCGCGCACAGTGTCTGCGCCGCTGGGACGCGGTGGCCAAGCCGCTGCACTCCCTCGGCCTGCTGGAGACGCTGGCAGCCCGCATGGCGGCGGTGCAGCGCACGCCCGTTCCGCACGCGACCAAAAAGCGCGTGCTGGTCTTCTGCGCGGACAACGGCGTGGTGGCCGAGGGCGTCTCGCAGTCGGGCTGCGAGGTGACGGCCGCCGTCGCCCGCGCGCTGTGCGAGGGGACGAGCAATGTGAACATCATGGCGCGCGTCGCCGGCGCGGACGTGCGCGTTTTCGACGTGGGCATGGCAAACCCGGTGTCCGCGCCGGGCCTCACGGTCGCAAGCTGCGCCCGCGGCACGGACAACCTCGCCCGCGGCCCGGCCATGACGCCGGCGCAGGCGCTTTTCGGCGTGCGGGCGGGCATCCGCGCCGTGGAGGAGGCCGTCCGGGACGGCTGCGACCTGCTGGTGGCGGGTGAAATGGGCATCGGCAACACGACGAGCTCCGCCGCCGTGCTGAGCGCGCTGCTCGGCGTGGACCCGGAGACGATCACCGGGCGCGGCAGCGGGCTGGACGACGCCGGGCTGCGCCGCAAGGTCGCGGCGATCCGCGCCTGCCTTGCAATCAACAAGCCAAACAGCGCCGACGCGCTGGACGTGCTGGCAAAGTGCGGCGGCTACGACATCGCGGCGATGGCGGGCGTCTACCTCGCCGGGGCGGCGAACGGCGTGCCGGTCGTGCTGGACGGGCTCATCTCCTGCGCCGCCGCGCTGTTGGCGGTGCGCCTGTGCCCCGCCGCGGCGGACGCCCTGCTGCCCAGCCACATGAGCCGCGAGCCCGCCGCGCGCCTGGCGCTGGAGGCGCTGGGGCTGCGCGCGCCCATCGTCGCGGACCTCGCGCTGGGCGAGGGCACCGGCGGCGTCGCGCTTTTGCCGCTGCTCGACATGGCGCTGGCCGTCCTGAACGGCGAGCACTCGTTTGCCTCCATCGGCATGGAAGCGTACAAAGATCAAACGTGAAACTTTGTTTCACGTTTGAATTGCTCGCGCTGATCGCGCAAATCAGGACGCAGCCCAACGAAGTGGGTGCGGACTGAAGAGGAGGAGCCGCCGAATGAAAAGAGCTTTCGCGTTTGCGCGGAAGCGACGGCATGAGGCGGACGACGACGACGGCGCGAGGGCTCGCTCCCGCTTCGCCTTGCAGGTGTTTTTGCCGAGGCAAAGCCCCGGCAAAAACTATGATTACCCTGTTGGCAGGAGGTTTTCCACCATGCTCATTTTCATCTCCGGCGGCAGCGCCAGCGGCAAAAGCGCGCTGGCCGAGCGCGCCTGCATGGCGCTCGACGCGCCGCAGCACATCTATATCGCGACGATGCCGGTATGCTCCGACGAGGACCGGCGCAAGGTGGCGCGCCACCACGCGCTGCGCGCCGGCCGCGGGTTTTCCGGCACGCTGGAGATGCCCGGCCGCCTCGACGCCGCCGCCGTCCCCCCGGACGCCGCGGTGCTGCTGGAGTGCCTATCGACCTTCACGGCCAACCGCATGTTCTCCGGCGAGGCGTCCGACGACTGGCTGGAGGCGCTGTGGGGCGAGCTGCTGCCGCTCATAGACCGCCCCGGCCCGACCGTCATCGTCAGCGCCGACGTGGGCGCGGACGGCGCGGCGTACGACGCCGTGACCGAGGACTACCGCCGCGTGCTGACCGGGCTGGGCGTCCGGCTGTGCGCGCGCGCCGACGCCGCCGTCGAGGCCGTCTGCGGCCGCGCGCTCGTGCACAAAGGCGCGCTGCCGATGATCTGATCCGTGCGGCGTGCCGTGTCGTCACGCCCTACGCGTGCGGCGTGCCGTGTCGTCACGCCCTACGCCCGCCCGCTTCCCGTCATTGCGAGGCCGCGAACGCGGCCGTGGCAATCCGTTTTCCCCTGCCGTGATAGGAGGTCCCACATGCTCAAATCGCTTTTCATCGCCTTTGCGACCTACTCGCGCCTGCCCGTGCCGCGCGTGGAGTGGTCCGACCGCTCCCTGCGCTACGCCATCTGCTTTTTTCCGCTGATCGGCGCGGTGATCGGCGCGCTGGAATACCTGTGGCTGCGCTGCGCGCTCTGGCTCGGCTGCCCGGCGCTGCTGCGCGGCGCGGTGGCGGCGGCGCTGCCCCTGCTCGTGACCGGCGGCATCCACGCCGACGGCTTTTGCGACACCGTGGACGCGCTTTCCTCGCACGCCGAGCGCGAGAAGATGCTGGAGATCCTCAAGGATTCGCACTGCGGGGCCTTCGCGGTGATCTTCTTCGGGCTGTGGCTGGTGCTGTGGCTCGCGGGCTGGGCGGCGCTGGACCGCCCCGACACGGTGCTTTGCGCCGCGCTGGGGCTCGTGGTCTCCCGCGCCTTGAGCGGCCTGGCGCTGAACCTCTGGGTGCACGCGCGCAAGCAGGGCTTTCTGCGCACCGTCGCGGACGCGGGCAACAAAAAGGCGATCACGGCGGCGATGTGCGTCTACCTCGCGCTCGCCTGCGCCGCGCTGCTGTATGTCTCGCCCGCGCGCGGCGCGTCGGTGATCGTCGTGAACGCGCTGGCGTTCTTGTGGTACCGGCTGATGAGCGAGAAAAAGTTCGGCGGCGTGACCGGCGACCTCGCCGGCTGCTTCGTCACCGTCGCGGAGCTGGGCACGGTGCTCGTCCTCGCCCTCGGCGCGGCGCTGTAAAAAAAGCCAGTCATTGCGAGGCCCATGAGGTCTCCATCCGAAAACCAGCACAGCGTTTTCGGATGGAAGAGGAAGAAGCGGCGGGGATCATCGAGAAATCCCGCGTGCGGGATTTTGAAGCATCCCTGCGCCGCTTCTGACGAGCCGCGGCAATCCGTCTCTCCTTTTCGCCGGGGACGCGGATTCCCACGTCGGGCTTTCGCCCTCCTCGGAATGACACGTTGGGAGGTACACCCCATGATGATCTACATCGGCGGCGCGGGCCACGGCCAGGCCGCGCTGTGTGAAAAAGAGACCGGCCGCGCCCCCGCGCCCTGCACCCCGGAGACGGCGCTGACCGCCCCCGCGATCGCGGACTTCCACCTGCTCATCCGCGCGGTGCTGCGCGCCGGCGGCGACGGGCCCGCCTTCGCCCGCGCCCTGCTCGCCCAGAACCCGGACGCCGTCCTTGTCTGCGACGAGATCGGCGGCGGCATCGTCCCGCTCGACCCCTTTGAGCGCCGCTGGCGCGAGGAGACGGGCCGCGCGCTGGAAACCCTCGCCGCCGCGCCGGGCACAAGGCTGGTGCGCGTGTGGTACGGCATCGGGGAGGCGCTGCAATGAGCCGCGAGATCTTGCTGCTGCGCCACGGCCGGACGCAGGGCAACGCAGAGCACCGCTACAACGGCGTGACCGACGAGCCGCTGAGCGCCGAGGGCCGCGACGCGCTTGCCGCGCGGCGCTACCCGCCCGCGCCCGTCGTCTACGTCACGCGCTTGCAGCGCACGCGCCAGACCGCGGCGCTCCTCTTCCCCGGCGCAAGGCAGATCACGGTGCCGGGGCTGCGCGAGATGGACTTCGGCGACTTTGAGGGGCGCAACTACCTCGACATGGCCGACGACGCGGCCTACCGCGCGTGGATCGATTCCCGCTGCCTGTCGCAGATCCCGAACGGCGAGTGCCGCGCGGTGTTTCTGCGGCGCATCACGGCGTCCTTCCGCGCCCTGCTCGCGACGGACAAGACCGACCGGCTCACGGTCGTCGCCCACGGCGGGACGCTGATGGCGGTGTGCAGCGTGTTCGTCGATCCGGCGCGGGACTACTTCGACTGGCAGCCGAAAAACGGCGGCGGCTACCGCCTGCGCACGACGGACGACCCGGACAAGCTGGAGCTGCTGGAGATCATCGAATAAGAAAACGGCCCCCTGTGCCGACGGCACAGGGGGCCTTCCTTTCCTATCGCGTTATTTCCCCACGCAGAAGCGCGCGAAGATCTGCTGCGTCACGTCCTCGCGGACCGTCCGCCCGCTCAGCTCGCCGAGGGCGGCCATGGCGGCCTCGCTCTCGGTCAGCACCGCGTCGGGCGGGAAGCCCTCGTCCAGCGCCGCGCGCGCCGCGGCGACGGACTGCTCCGCCCGCGCCACCGCGTCGGCCTGCCGCGCGTTCGTGAGGATCTCCCCCGCGGCCGCCGTGTCCGCCGCCTCCGGCGTCAAAAGCGCCGCGATCTCGGCCTCCAGCGCGCGGAAGCCCGTGCCCGTCACCGACGAGAGGGCGACCTGCGGCAGCGACAGCAGATCGCGCGGCACCCCGACGACCGACAGGCCGAGGTCGATCTTGGAGCGCACCAGCACCGTCGGCGCCTTCGCGCGCGCTTCCCGCAGCAGCGCCACGTCCTCGTCCGTGATCGCCTCGCAGGCCGGGCAGAGCACGAGGATCAGCCCCGCGCCGTCCATCGCCGCGCGCGAGCGCTCCACGCCCAGCGCCTCGATCTCGTCGGCGCTTTCGCGCAGCCCGGCGGTGTCGGTGAGGCGCAGCAGCGCCCCGCCGAAGCGCACGCGCTCGGTGATCGTGTCGCGCGTCGTGCCGGGGACCGGCGTGACGATGGCGCGCTCGTAGCCCAGAAGCGCGTTGAGCAGCGAGCTTTTGCCCGCGTTGGGCCGCCCGACGATGGCCGTCGGCACGCCGTCGACGAGCACCTTCCCGCGCGCAAAACTCTCGCGCAGCGTCCGCAGCGCGTCCTGCGCGTCCGCGAGCGTGCGGGAATACTCCCGCAGCTTGAAGTCCGGGATGTCCTCGTCCGGGTAGTCGATGACGGCGTGGAAGTGGGCCGAGATGCCCGCGAGCGCGTCATAGATCGCGTCGGTTTTTTTCGTGACGGCCCCGCCGAGCTGCCCCGCGGCGTTTTTCGCCTGCTCCGCGGTCTGCGCGTGAATGAGGTCGATGACGGCCTCGGCCTGCGTGAGGTCGAGCCGGGCGTTGAGGAAGGCGCGCTTGGTGAACTCGCCCGCGCGCGCCTGCCGCGCCCCGGCGGCGAACAGCGCCTCCAGCCCCTCGCGCA
Organism: uncultured Clostridia bacterium; assembly: GCA_946407675.1. GTDB lineage: Bacteria > Bacillota > Clostridia > Oscillospirales > Oscillospiraceae > SVKR01. The sequence goes on along the minus strand of CAMJPK010000033.1, from coordinate 9,977 downwards.
GCACGGCGGGCGCGCCGTGGCACTGCAGCTCGGCGGTGTCCTCGCCGGTGTAGGAGTGCGGCGCGCGCGACACGGTGCACAGGCAGCGGTCGAGGATGCTCCCCTGCGCGTCGTGCAGCGCGCCGAGGACGAGCAGGCGGTCGGGGCGCGCGGACATGGGCGCCCCGCGGTCCGGGGTGAACACGCGGTCCGCGACCGCGAGGGCGTCCGGCCCGCTCAGGCGCAGCACGCCGATCCCGGCCATGCCGTTTGCGGTCGATACCGCGGCGATGGTGTCGGTCATGTGTGTGTCTCCTTTGCATGGGGAAGCGGATTGCCACACCAGTGACATCGGTCACTGGTTCGCAATGACGAAATCGAAACGATCCGCGCACGGGGTTTTCCCGAATGCACTTCGTTGCCGATACGGTCATTGCGAGCCAGTGCGCGCACTGGCGTGGCAATCCGTTCTCCTGTTTCCTACATCGCAAACCGCTTGCGGGCGGTTTCGTCAAACATGCGGTTCATGATCGTCGCGACCTCGGCGCGGGAGATCTGCCCCGCCGGGTCAAAGGCGCCCTGTTCGTGCACGCCGTCGGCGCCGTAGCCGGTGAGGATCCCCGCGGCGTAAAAGGCGTAGACCTCCCGCGCACCCTGCGCGTCGGCGGCCACGTCCGGGATCGCGCCGTCGGGCACGTCGTTGATCGGGGCGTAGGCGTCCTCGGGCAGCGCGCGGTAGAAAAGCCCCACAAACTGTACGCGCGTCACGGGCTCGTCCCAGCCGCCCTCCGGCATGGCGGCGAGGATGCCGTTTTGCAGGGCGTAGTCCGCGTAGGTCGCGTACCACGGCTCGCCGTTTTGCAGCGTCACCGCGCCGTCGGCGGCAAGCTGGCGCATGCAGGCGGCCAGCTTCACGGCCTGCGCGAGCGTGAGCTTGCCCTGCGGCTCGTAGGTGGTCGGCGTCATGCCGTTGACGAGGCCGCGGCGCACGGCGCTTACCACGTCGGCGCAGAACCAGTCGTCCTCGCTCACGTCGGTAAAGGGGTTCTCCCCCGGCTGCGGCGTCGGCTTGGGCGGGGCGACGGTGGCCGCCGCGCCCGCGGAGCAGGCCACGACGGCGCTCTGGGCGCACGCGGCCTCCACCTGCGCGCCGTCCCAGACGACGTAGCGGTGGCCGATGCGCGCTTCACCGCCGGACGAGCCGCGCCCGAGCGTGCAGTTGATGAGCTTCCCCGCCCCGATTTCAAGCTTCACGCCGCCGGAGAGCAGAACGAGCTGCTGCCCGTCGCGCAGCGTGACGCTGTCGCCCGCGGCGAGGGTGTGGACCGCCCAGCCGGGGCCGAGGGCTTCGGCTGCCGCGGCGCGGTCGGCCGCGCGCGCGCCCAGCGCGTCCAGCGCTTTGGCAAGCTCGTCGCGGAAGGTCCCGTCCACGTAGGAGCGCGAAATAAGCGGGTCGCTGCCGTCCCCGGCGGCGGCGTACGCCGGCACGGCGAGCAAGAGCGCCAGCAGCAGCGACAGCGCGATGATTCGGTTGTGTTTCACGGTGCGCTCACCTCCCGCAGGGATGTGGATGCGGCAAAACTGCCTTCCCCTTGAGGGGAAGGTGGCCGAGCGAAGCGAGGTCGGATGAGGTGGAATGATCCTGCGCCCCGGCGCGATGTGGGCATCGCGCCCTACGGAGGATCAATCGTCCTCCTTCTCCGTCAGGTAATAGCTCAGCGCGAGCAGGGAATCGGAGAAGTGGATATTTTCAATGATGCAGCCGCTCTCGCCCGGATCGATGTCGGCGTCGGTGAAATTCCAGATGGACTTGATGCCGCAGTCGATCAGCTCGTCGGCGACCTGCTGCGCGTGGTCGCGGTTGATGGAGAGGATCGCGATGTCGACGTCGTTGTCGCGGATGAAGCCGCGCTGCGTCTCCGCGTCGGAGATCGTGACGCCGGCGATCTGCGTGCCAACCAGCTCCTTGCGGATCTCGAACGCGCCGAGCAGGCGGAAGCCGTAGTGCGGGAAGTTGAAGTTTTCGATCAGCGACTGGCCGATGCGCCCCGCGCCGATGAGGATCACGGAATAGCTGCGGTCCATGCCGAGGATGTGGGCGATCTGCTCGCGCAGCCCGGCGACGTTGTAGCCGTAGCCCTGCTGGCCGAACTCGCCGAAGCAGGAGAAGTCCTGCCGGATCTGCGAGGGCGTCAGCCCCATCTGGCTGCCCAGCTCGCCGGAGGAGATGCGCTCCACGCCCGCCTTGGTCAGCTCGTCGAGCTTGCGCAGGTAGCGCGGCAGGCGGCGGATGACGTTTTTGGAGATGTAGGACGATTTCTTCATGGTGCTGCCCCCCTGATTCGTTGCATTATTAACTAAGTTATTATACCATTCCCCCCGCGCGTTTGCAAGATGGCAAATTCTCCGTCCTGCGCCCCTTGTAATTCCCGGAAATTCTGATATACTAATGTAGTTATCGACAAAATTCATTCGGAGGAACCGACATGCTGGAACTGCGGCATCTGCAATACAGCGTCACCGAGAACGCGGAGACCAACGACATCATCAAGGACGTATCCCTGACCGTACCGGACGGGCAGCTTCTGGTGCTGACCGGCCCGAACGGCGGCGGCAAGACCACGCTGGCCAAGCTCATCATGGGCCTGCTGACGCCGACGGCGGGGCAGATCCTCTGGAACGGCGCGGACGTGACGGCCCTCGACCTCACGCAGCGCGCCCGGCTGGGCATCAGCTATGGCTTTCAGCAGCCGCCGCGCTTCAAGGGCATCAAGGTGGGCGACCTGCTCTCGATCGCCAGCGGCAAAAAGCTGCTGCGCCGCACCGAGGCCTGCGCCCTGCTCACGCAGGTGGGCCTGTGCGCGGCGGACTACATTGACCGCGACGTGGACACGAGCCTGTCCGGCGGCGAGGTCAAGCGCATCGAGATCGCGACGATCCTCGCGCGCGAGAGCGGGCTGATGATCCTCGACGAGCCGGAGGCGGGCATCGACCTGTGGAGCTTCAACAAGCTCACCGAGACCTTCTCCGCCCTGCACGCGAAGCGGGACGCGACCATGATCATCATTTCGCACCAGGAGCGCATCATCGCGCTGGCGGACGAGATCGCGGTGGTCGACCACGGCGTCATCACGCGCCGCGGCGCCGCGGCGGAGGTCTACCCCGCCATCGTCTCCGGCGCGTACAACACCGCCTGCCCCGCAAGACAATAGCCCCCCTTGGCTTCCCCGCCCCACCGTAGGGCGCGACGACCCCGGCGCGCCGCCCAAAAAACAATGATTATTCTTCAAATAAGGACAGAGCTATGAACGAAGCATTGAACAGCATCGACACCGCCCTGCTGGAGCAGATCGCGGACATGAAGGGCGGCCAGGCCCCCGGCGCGGTGAACATCCGCAAGGATTCCGGCTGCGCCTCCCGCATCACGACGGACGACGTCGACATCCGCAGCAAGACCGACAAGCCCGGCATCGACATCTTCATCCGCGCCGGCGCGCGAAAGGCCGTGTGCCACATCCCGGTCATCATCACGCGCTCCGGCCTGACCGAGACGGTCTACAACGACTTCTACATCGGCGAGGGCGCGGAGTGCACGATCATCGCCGGCTGCGGCATCCACAACTGCGGCGAGGACGAAAGCCGGCACGACGGCGTGCACACCTTCCACATCGAGAAGGGCGCCCGCGTCACCTACGTCGAAAAGCACTACGGCGAGGGCGACGGCGGCGGTAAGAAGAACATGAACCCGCAGACCGTCGCCTACCTCGCGGAGGGCGCGTTTCTGAAGATGGACACCAGCCAGATCAAGGGCATCGACTCCACGAAGCGCGACACGCGCATCGTCTGCGGCCCCGGCGCGGAGACCGTCGTCACCGAGCGGCTGCAAACCCACGGCGAGCAGGTCGCGGAGAGCAACATGGAGATCGTCCTCGACGGCGACGGCGCGCGCGGGCGCGTCATCTCGCGCAGCGTGGCGCAGGAGCGCTCCAGGCAGGTGTTTTACCCGAAGATGACCGGCAACGCGAAGTGCTTCGGCCACGTCCAGTGCGACAGCATCATCATGGACGACGCGCGCATCAGCTCCATTCCCGCCATCGTCGCGAACAGCACCGAGGCCGAGCTTATACACGAGGCGGCCATCGGCAAGATCGCGGGCGACCAGCTTCTGAAGCTGCAGACCCTCGGCCTCACGCGCGAGGAGGCGGAGGAGCGCATTCTGAAAGGATTCCTCGCATGAAGCTTGTAGATCTGCACGTACACACCACGGCCTCGGACGGCACCTTTACGCCCTCCGAGGCCGTCGCCCATGCCCGTGACCTCGGCCTGAGCGCCATCGCGATCACGGACCACGACACGCCCGCCGGCATCCCGGCGGCGCTCGCCGCCGGGGCGGCGTGCGGCGTGGAGGTCCTCCCCGGCATCGAGGTCAGCGTCGACTACGAGGGCCGCGGCATCCACATCCTCGGCTACGGCATCGACCCCGCCGCGCCCTCGCTGCGCCACCTGCTGCAGTGGGTGGTGGCGGAGCGCCGCCGCCGCAACGCGGAGATCGCCGCGGCCTTTCAGGCCGACGGCATCGGCGTCACGCTGGACGACCTCGCCGCGGCAAACCCCGGCGCGGTGATCGGGCGGCCGCACTTTGCCGCGTGGCTCGCCGCGCACGGCTACGCCGAGACCGTGAACGACGCCTTCCGCCGCTTCCTTGACCGCGGCCAGCGCTATTACCGCAAGCGCACGTACATCCCGCTGCGGCAGGGGCTGGACGTGATATGCGACGCGGGCGGCAAGCCGGTCATGGCCCACCCGCTGCAATACCGCTTTGAAGAGGACGCGCTGTTGCGCTGCGTCGAGACGCTGCGCGCCGGCGGCGTGGTCGGCATGGAGTGCCTGTACAGCGCCTACGACGAGGCGCAGTCGGCGTATTTGCAGGGCCTCGCGGCGCGCTACGGCCTGTGCGTCACCGGCGGCAGCGACTTCCACGGCAGCCGCAAGCCGATCGAGATGGGCACCCCGCCCGTCCCCTACGCCCTCCTCGAGACGCTGAAGAACCGCTGATCGCCCCGTCATTGCGAGGCGCGCAGCGCCGTGGCAATCCGTCCTCAAAAGGAGAAATGCCCATGTACGTATACATTCTCTCAAACCATACAAACGTTTGTCTGTACACGGGAGTAACAAACGATCTTGAACGCCGTCTCTGTGAGCATCGCGCGGAACTCGATCCAAAGAGTTTCACTGCAAAATACCATGTCCACAAACTCGTCTATTATGAAGAAACTCCTGATCCATACGCCGCGATCTCCCGTGAAAAGCAGATCAAAAGCTGGAGCCGCAAACGGAAGAACAGTCTGATTGAAAGCGTCAACCCGCAATGGAGAGATATTTCCGAGGATTGGGTGGACTAAAAGCGCGGATTCCCACGTCGGCCATTCGGCCTCCTCGGAATGACGGATACTTCGGTCATTGCGAGGCGCGCAGCGCCGTGGCAATCCGTCCCCCTTTCCCATGATGAGGTGTCTATGGAACCAAAAAACAACTACGCCCTGCAGGTCGAGCGCGCGCGGCAGCTCTTTCTCGCCTACGACCAGCCCGCCATGTGCGCGCGCCTCGGCCTTACCCCGACGCCCGACGCCATCGTGCTGCGCTTCCTCGGCGCGCCCTACACGGTCCGGCGCGCGGACGGCGCGGTGCTCGCCCCGGACGGCGCCCCGGCCTCCTTCGGCGCGGCGATGAGCATTTACGACGCGCTGGCCCGCACGAACGCCCCGACGCTTGCGGGCACCTTCGTCCCGACGAGCGCCCTGCACGGCATTCAGGGCACCCACGCGGTGCACGAGGACCTGCACAGCCCGACGGCGCAGCGCTTCGCCGGGCGCACGGACGCCCTTGCGCGCGCGCTGGAGCGGCTCGGCGGGCGGCCCTGGGGCAAGGTCGGCGACGTGTCCTACGTCCTCAACGTCTTCGACTTCTTCCCGGTCTGCGTGCGCTTCTGGGACGCGGATGAGGAATTCCCCGCCTCGCTGCAATTCCTCTGGGACGCCCATGCGACGGACTTTCTGCACTACGAAACGCTGTGGTACGTCATGGACGAGCTGATCGGCCGGCTCCTCTCCGAATAAGAAAGAAGGCATGGGCTCTTTCCCATGCCTTCTTTTCTTTTTTGTTGGCTCATTCCCAGAAGTCCGCGCTGCCGGTCATTTTCGCGAGGTAGGGCCGGAACTCCATCATGCCGGTATAGCTCGGCAGCAGGAACACGGGCACATCGCTTGCGCACACCGCGTCGGCCAGCGCGCCGTAGTCCGTCTGCACGTCCACGAGCGCGTCCGCCACGCCCGAGCGCGCAAGCCGCGCGCGCACCTGCTGCGCGCAGATGCCGGCGCACGTCACGCCGCGCAGGGGCTCCATGCCCGAAAGCTGCTCGAAGTCCGCGTCGTCCAGCCAGCCGATGTCCGTGCCGTCCGCGCCGCGGTTGTTCGTGATAAACACGACGCGGAAGGGGGCTGTCTGCCGCGCGAGGAACTGCAAGACCTGCGAGCACCCGGCGGCGTTTTTGATGAGGATCATGCGCACGCCCGCGCCGAGGTCGAACTTCTCCATGCGCCCGAAGCCGCAGCGGAACTGCTCCACCGCCGCCCTGCCCGCCGCCGCGCCGAGGCCCATCGCCGTCGCCGCCGCGACGCAGCCCGCCGCGTTGACGACGTTGTAGAGCGCCGGCTGGTTGACATAAAGCTCCTTCTCCCCGTCGGAGGCGCGCAGCAGCACCCGGCTGCCGTCCGCGCCCAGCTCCAGCAGCGAAGTGACCGCCACATCGGGCGTCGGGCGCTCGCGCCCGCAGCCGGGGCAGCGCCAGCCGCCGAGGTGCGCATAGTTTACATAACTATATTGCAGCTCTGCGCCGCAGGCCATGCACGCGCGGATCTCCCGCGCCCCGGGCTGCGCACCCGCGGTCCCGCACGCCGCCTCGAGCCCGTACCAGACGACCGGATTGGGCACGCCGAAGCCGAGCGAGGCGCTCACGGGGTCGTCGGCGCACAGCACCAGCGTCGTATCGGGGCTGCCCTCCACGCCGGCGCGCACCGCCGCGAGCGTGTTCGACACGTCGCCGTAGCGGTCCACCTGGTCCTGAAAGAGGTTCGTGACCAGAAACGCCTTGGGCTGCATCGCGGGAAGGACATGCTTCGTCCAGCCCTCGTCGCACTCCATGACGGCGTACTTTTTGCGGCACTTACCGCCCAGCGTGCAGTCCATGACGAACTCGGTGACGATGCCGCTCATGAGGTTGGCGCCGGAGCGGTTGACGACGCAGGGCTTCCCGGCGCGCGCGAACGCCTCCTCCAGCATGCGGCAGGACGTGGTCTTGCCGTTGGTGCCGGTGACGACGACGGTCTCGACGCCGCGTGAGACAACGCGCAGCAGGTCGGGACAGATCTTCAGGGCGATCTCGCCGGGCTTGGCCGTCCCGCCCTTTTTCAAAACGCGCGCGACGGTGCGCACGAGCTTGCAGGCGATGATCGCCGCGGTGACACGCAGTGACATGGTGGATTCTCCTTTGTTCTCATGACGCGGGGCATACGGATTGCCACACCAGTGACATCGGTCACTGGTTCGCAATGACACACCGGTTCTCCGTCATTGCGAGCCAGCGCGCACGCTGGCGTGGCAATCCGCTCTTTTTTGATAAGGTTTTATCCCTTGTAACCGATCTCATCGGCCAGCGACTGCTCCAGGATCACCGTCGCGTCGCGGTGCAGCCGCAGGAAGGTGCAGGGGCAGTGCGGGTCGATCTTGTCGCTGAGCAGCAGGGCGCGCATCGCGTCGTGCTTCCGGCCGGACACGATCATCAGCAGCTTCTTCGCGCGCATGATGTTGCCCATGCCCATCGTCACCGCGTAGCGCGGCACGTCGTCGCGGGAAGCGAAGAAGCGCTGGTTGGCGTCGATGGTGGACTCGTCGAGGACCTCCTTGTGGGCCCCGTCCCAGAGCGTGTCGCCCGGCTCGTTGAAGCCGAGGTGGCCGTCCGGCCCGACGCCGAGCACCTGCACGTCGATGTCGGTGCGGTCGAGGATCGCGTTGAACTCCGCGAGATTGGCGTCCACGTCCCCGACGCCCTTGGCGACGTAGGTGTTCGCCTTGTCGATGTTGATGTGGTTGAAGAGGTTGTCGTCCATGAAGTAGCGGTAGCTCTGGTCGTGCGTGGGCTCCAGCCCGACGTACTCGTCGAGGTTGACGCTGTGCACCTTCGAGAAGTCCAGCTTCTCCTCACGGCAGCGGCGCGCCAGCTCCTGATACATGCCCACGGGGGACGAGCCGGTGGCGAGGCCGAGCGTGCAGTCCGGCTTTTCGCGCACGGTCTTTTCGATGATGTCCGCGCCCGCGGCGGACACCGCGGCGTAGTCCTTGCAGATGATGATATTCATATTGAAATCCTCCATTCAAATTCTGTAAGCGCGGGGCTCTGTCATTCCGAGACAGTGCGCACACTGTCGTGGGAATCCGTAAGCCCCGCGCGGAGAAAACGGATTGCCACACCGGCCTTCGGCCGGTTCGCAATGACGGTGCTTATCTCTTTGCGACCACGTTGTCCTTATCCTTCCAGATGCTGTTTGCCGGGACGACGCCGCGCACGCAGCTGGTCGGATAGATATTGCTGTCCCGCCCGACGACGGTGCCGGGGTTCAGTACGCTGTTGCAGCCGACCTCCACGCGGTCGCCCAGCATGGCGCCGACCTTCTTGCGGGCCGTCTCGCGCTGCAGCTCGCCGTCCTTGACGACGACGGGCAGCTTGTCGGACTTGACGTTGCTGGTGATGCTGCCGGCGCCCATGTGCGCCTTGTAGCCGAGGATCGAATCCCCGACGTAGTTGTAGTGCGGCACCTGCACATTATCAAACAGAATGACGTTCTTCAGCTCGGTGGAGTTGCCGACGACGCAGTTGTCCCCGACGAGGGCGCTGCCGCGCACGAAGGCGCACTGCCGCACCTCGGTCTTGTGGCCGATGATGCACGGCCCGTGCAGGTAGGCGGTTTGAAAAACGGTCGCGTCGTTGGCCACCCACACGTCCTCCAGCACCTTGCCGTCCCAGTCGGTCGGGTGGTGGTACTCGTCCGCCGGCAGCGTCCTGCCGAGGGCGAGGATCATGTCGGAGATGCCCGCGAGCGCCTCCCACGGATAGGTGAAGCCCGCGAGGTACTCCGCCGCGGCGCTGTGGTCCAGATCGAAGAGGTCCCGGATCGTGATGTCGCTCATTACTTCTTCACCTCCACCAGATGGCCGCTGCGCTCCATCGCGGCGATGATGGCGTCGACCTGCTTTTCGCACTCGGCGTCCGAGCCCGCCTCGGCCATCACGCGCAGCACCGGCTCGGTGCCGCTGGCGCGCAGCAGGACGCGCCCGCCGTCGCCCAGCGCCTCGGTGCACGTTTCGACCTGCGCCTTGACCTCGGGGTCGTCCAGCGTGGCGGCCTTGTCGTCCACCTTGACGTTCTTGAGCACCTGCGGGTACATCGTGCAGCCCGCGGCCAGCGCGCTGAGCGGCAGCTGCGTCTCGATCATCACGCCCATGACCATGATCGCGGTGATGAGGCCGTCGCCCGTGTGGGCGTACTTGCGGAAGATGATGTGGCCGGACTGCTCGCCGCCGATCTGGTGGTCGAACTCCTTCATGTTCTCATAGACGTAGCGGTCGCCCACGGCGGTCTTCTCATAGCCGATGCCGATGCGGTCCAGCGCCTTGTAAAGACCGAAGTTGCTCATCACGGTGGTGACGACGGTGTTGGAGGGAAGCTGGCCGTGCTCCTTGAGATATTTGGCGCAGATATACATGATGTGGTCGCCGTTGACCACGTTGCCCAGCTCGTCCACGGCCAGGCAGCGGTCGGCGTCGCCGTCAAAGGCGAAGCCCACGTCCAGGTGGTTTTTCACCACGAACTTCTGCAGGTGCTCGATGTGCGTGGAGCCGCAGTCGGTGTTGATGTTGAAGCCGTCCGGATTGTCGTTCATGAC
>CAMJPK010000032.1 GCA_946407675.1 uncultured Clostridia bacterium | reverse complement strand
CGGCGCAGCAAAACAGCACGGCTGTTTTGCCATATATTCATTGCAATGAGCATCGCGCAAATGATGCAAAGAATCATTTGCTGCAAAACGAATCGTTTTGCAGCGAGAACAATCGAAGCATCGATTGTTCTCGCTGTCCGATGATCATTATAGCGATATGTTATGAGAATTGCAAGCAGGTTCAACTCCTGCTTGCTTATCCCGCGGACATGATGTAAAATCAAGAATACATAAAATGCATAGCAAGGAGGCGCATCCCCATGCCCATGAACTGTGAGGGAAAATACGGCTATCTCTTCATGCAGGACCTGAAGCTCCCCGCCACGCACGAGAAGGTGCAGGCGGCGTACAAGACCTTTGGCGAGCGCGTCCACTGGGTGGACGGCAACAACATCCCCGGCGCGTTTCAGATGAACACGAGCTGGTGGTACAAGCCCAACCGCGAGCAGACGCTGGCCAACCCCAACAGCCCCGTGGCCAAGCCGCATTTCCACGAGTACCCGGAGATCCTCGGCTTCTACGGCTCCGACCCCTACAGCCCGTGGGACCTCGGCGGCGAGGTGGAGTTCTGGGTGGACGGCGAGCAGCATATCCTGACAAAGAGCACGATGGTCTACCTGCCGCCCAACATCCCGCACTGCCCGCTGATCATCAACCGCGTCGACCGGCCCATCTTCCACTACAGCGTGGTCATGAACGCCATCTATACCTTCCGCGACGACGGCGAGGGCTTCCGCGCCGAGTAAGGCCGCGGTCATGCCAAAAACGCATTGCGGCCCGAAACGGTCTTGACGGAAAAGCGAACATAAGGTTATAATGTCCGCAGACAACATCATACACTTCGGCTTTTGTGGCAAATGCGCGACCCGGACGGCAGACCGGCCGGACACGCATACTTGTTCTGCTGAACAAGGGAACCGGGTGCAAATCCCGGACACGGGTCAGGACAGACCTGTGCTGTAAGAACGAAGTGCCGGCCCTGCGCCCCCATCGGGCGCGCACCGCGAAAGCGGGTCATTGAAGTCCTTTTGATCAAAGGACGGAGAGAAGGCGGGTCCGGCGCGCCGATGCGCAACGCATCTGAACGTTCAAGTCAGAAGACCTACAAACCGCGCGCCGCAGGGCGTTTCGCCCGCGGTTCTGGCATTTGCTTCAAAAGCAGCGGAAGTCCTTCCGCTGCTTTTCCTTATCTCTCTTTTCTCCCTTATCCAGTTCCCCCCTTTTTTCTCCCTTATCTTCGGCAACTCCGCCGGGTACCGGTCATACCCGACGGAGCTGCCGAACCTCATCCCCGCATCCTCCCAGCGGCAGCGTTTCCGGGCCCGGTCAGGCCCACGGACGCTGCCGCGCTCGTTTTTCTGCCCGATTTTGCGCAGACGATTTGTGCAAAATGTGACCGAAATATACAAAAAGCCCGATTGCATCTCGGAATCAATTGTGCTAAACTGTACAAGAGGGAACATACGCGTGGACCAGAAACCCCACCGGCATATCCAAAATCAGAGAAATGAGGGAAACAAAATGAAGGGAATCATTCTTGCCGCAGGAAGAGGCACCAGTCTTTACCCCGCGACCGTTCCGGTCTGCAAACCGCTGATCACCGTTTATGACAAGCCGATGATCTATTATCCCCTGTCGCTGCTGATCGACTGTGGGATCCGTGACATCCTGATCATCACGCCGCCGGGCGAGATGGAGCCCTTTGTGCACCTGTTCGGCGACGGCGAGGATCTCGGCGTGAATATCTCCTACAAGGAGCAGAAGGTACAGCGCGGCATCGCGGACGCTTTCCGCGTCGGCCGCCGCTTCATCGGGGATGACAGCGTCTGCCTCGCGCTGGGCGACAACATCTTCTATCACCCGGAGCTGACCAAAATGCTGATGGAGGCCCGCGGCGACGAGACCGGCGCTTCCGTGTTCGCATATTTCGTGGACGATCCGCGCCCCTACGGCGTGGTCGAGCTGGACGTCGGCGAGGTGCCGGTCTCCCTGGAGGAGAAGCCGAAGCGCCCGCGCAGCAACTACATCGTCCCCGGCCTGTATTTCTATGACAACAGCGTGGTCGAGATCGCGCACGACATGGCGGTTTCCGCCCGCGGCGAGCTGGAGATCACGGACCTCAACCAGGTCTATCTGAAGAAGAGCAAGCTGAAGGTGACCCGCCTGCCGGCGGACGTCAAGTGGATGGACGCCAACAGCCCCTTCCAGCTCCTCTACGCCGCGAACACCGTGCAGAAGATCCAGAAGGAGACCGGCAAATACGTCGGCTGCCCGGAGGAGAGCGCGCTGCGCGCCGGCTTCATCACCAAGAAGGATGTGCTGCGCATCGGCTCCGCCCACCGCCAGACCCCGTACGGCGACTATCTGCTGCGCCTGTGATCCGGAACCGGACCGAATATTGCATGATCATGGGCCGCGCCCTTCCCGGGCGCGGCCCCTTTCTATTGACAGGGCGGGGCGGCGGGTGTTATATTTTTTATACTGTATTGAATACCGGCTCAAGTGCTGTCGGAAACGACAGAGAATAGAGAAACAGGTGAAAGACCTGTACGGTACCGCCGCTGTAAGCATCGAGGGTGCGCACGGATGCGAGAGCATGTCACTGGGAAACCGGGAAGGCTCGTGCGAAACCGTTGGAGATGCAAGTCAGAAGACCTGCTTGAGCTTTCCGCTCCGATGCGCGCAATGGCGCGGAGCGGGCCACGACGCAGAAAACCGGCTGCAGTGCCTTGCGCACTGCGGCTTATTTATACTATTATCCAAATTATTCGGGATGGTGACGCAAAGCCCATGAAACTGTGGATGCCGGCGGTGCTCGTCGGCTTTCTGATCGACTGCCTGATCGGCGACCCCGCGGCGCTGCCGCATCCGATCGTCCTGATCGGCAAGGCCATCGCCGCGCTGGAAAAGGCGCTGCGGCCCCGCTTTCCGGCGACGCCGGAGGGCGAGCGGGCGGCGGGGCGCCTCCTCGTCGTCTGCGTGCTGCTGGGCAGCGCGCTCGTCCCCGCGGCGATCCTGTTTGTCTGCTTCCGCGTCAACCGCTGGCTGTACTTCGCCGTCTGCTGCGTCATGAGCTGGCAGATCTTCGCCGCGAAGTGCCTGAAGCAGGAGGCGGAGAAGGTGCGTCGCTGCCTCGACGCGGGCGATCTCCCCGCCGCGCGGCGGCAGGTGAGCATGCTGGTGGGGCGCGATACGGAAAACCTCACGGCCACGCAGGTGGCCAAGGCGACGATCGAGACCGTTGCGGAGAACACGTCGGACGGCGTGATCGCGCCGATGTTCTTCCTGATGCTCGGCGGTCCCACGCTCGGCTTTCTCTACAAGGCCGTCAACACGATGGATTCCATGCTCGGCTACAAGAACGAGAAATACCTCAACTTCGGCCGCTTCGCCGCGCGGACGGACGACGTTTTCAACTACATCCCCGCGCGCCTGAGCGCGCTGGGCATGATCGCGGGCGCGGCGCTGACGGGCTTTGACGGGAAAAACGCCGCGCGCATCTGGCGGCGCGACCGGCGCAAGCACGCCAGCCCCAACAGCGCGCAGACCGAGTCGGTGTGCGCAGGGGCGCTGCACATCCAGCTTGCCGGGAACGCCTATTACTTCGGAAAGCTCTATGAAAAGCCCTTCCTCGGCGACCCGGACCGGCCCGTAGAGGCGGCGGACATCTCGCGCGCCTGCAAGCTCATGTACGCGGCAAGCATTTACCTGCTGGCGGTATTCGAGGCCGTCGGCGTGCTGATTACGACGATTCTTTGAGGAGCATCGCATGGTACTGACAAACGATTACGGACACGGCGGCGACGTCTATCACAACCGCGTCACCCTGGATTTTTCCGCAAACGTCAACCCGCTGGGCACGCCCAAGGCGGTGAAGCGCGCGGTTGCGCAAAGCGCGGAGAAGCTCGCGGCGTACCCCGACCCCTACTGCGCGCCGCTGCGGGAAAAGCTCGCGGCGGTGCACGGCGTACAGCCGGAGGACATCGTCTGCGGCAACGGCGCGGCGGAGCTCATCTTCCAGTTCGCCGCCGCGCTGCGGCCGAAGCGGGCGCTGCTGCCGGTGCCGAGCTTTTCCGAGTATGACGCGGCGCTGGCCTCCGTCGGGTGCGAGACGGCATACTTCCCGCTTGCGCGAGAGACCGGCTTTGCCGTGACGGAGGACCTGCTCGCGCACATCACGCCGGAGACGGACGCGCTCGTGCTGTGCACGCCCAACAACCCCACCGGGCGCAGCGTCGCGCCGGAAGTGCTGAAAAAGATCCGCGCGCGCTGCCGCGAGACGGGGACCTGGCTGCTGCTCGACGAGTGCTTTCTGGACCTGACGGACGCCGGCGCGGAGAAAAGCGTGATCCCCGCGCTGGGCGCGGACGAGCGCTGCTTCGTGCTGCGCGCCTTTACCAAGCTCTACGGCATGGCGGGCGTGCGGCTCGGCTATGCCGTGTGCAGGGACCGGGCGTTCCTCTCGGCGCTGTGCCGCATCGCGCAGCCGTGGAACGTCTCCGCCCCGGCGCAGGCCGCGGGCGAGGCCGCGCTGGACTGCCGGGACTTCGTCGCGGAAACGCTCTCGCTCATTGCGGAGGAGAAGGCCTATCTGCTGCGCTCTCTGCGCGCGCTCGGCATCGACGTGCTGCCCGGCGACGCCAACTTCCTGATGCTCTCCGGCGTGCCGGGGCTCTATGACCGGCTGCTGCGGGACTACGGCATCCTCATCCGCTCCTGCGCCAACTACCGGGGGCTGGGCGAGGGCGACGCGCGCATCGCGGTGCGCACGCACGCGGAAAACGAGCGGCTGATCGCCGCACTGCGGGAGATTTACGGCCATGCATGAGACGGGCATTGAAAACTATTACGCCATCCGGGACGGGAAGAAGCTCTATTACGGCTACACGACCGGCACCTGCGCCGCCGCGGCCGCCAAGGCCGCCGCACACATGCTGGCGACGGGGCAGACCGTGCCGTATGTGGACATTCTGACGCCGAAGGGCATCCCGCTGAATCTGGAGGTGCTGGAGCCGTCCGTGGACGGCAATCACGCCCGCTGCGCGATCCGAAAATTCAGCGGCGACGACCCGGACGTGACCGACGGCATCCTCGTCTATGCCGACGTGACGGCGGAGAAGACGCCCGGCGTCACGGTGGACGGCGGCGAGGGCGTGGGGCGCGTCACCAAGCCGGGGCTGAAGCAGGCCGTCGGCGAGGCGGCCATCAATCCCGTGCCGCTGCGCATGATCCGTGAGGAGGTCGAGCACGTCGCGGAGGACTACGGCATCGCGGGCGTGCGCGTCGTCATCTCCATCCCCGCGGGCGTCGAGCTGGCCAAGCGTACGTTCAACCCGCGGCTGGGCATCGTCGGCGGCATCTCCGTCCTCGGCACCAGCGGCATCGTCGAGCCGATGAGCGAGGCGGCGCTGGTGGAGAGCATCGGCCTGGAGCTGCGGCAGAAGTACGCGCTGGGCTGCCGGCGCATCATCGTTTCCCCGGGCAACTACGGCGCGGACTTCATCCGGACGCTGGTGCACGTGGAGGAGACGGAGCTGGTGAAATGCTCCAACTTCATCGGGCAGACGATCGACATGGCGGTGAGCGCGGGCTACACCGAGCTGCTGTTCGTCAGCCACATCGGAAAGTTCATCAAGCTGACCGGCGGCATCATGAACACCCACTCCCGCGAGGCCGACGCCCGCGCGGAGCTCATGGCGGCCTGCGCGCTGCGCGCCGGGGCCGACGCGGACACGGCGCGGCGGCTGCTGGAGTGCATCACGACGGACGAGATGCTGGAGGTCCTGCGCGCGGCGGGACTGCTGGAAAAAGCAATGGAAATCGCCGGGCAGCGCATCGACTATTACCTGAACTGGCGCGCGAAGGGCCAGATCACCATCGGCGCGGCCGTGTTCTCCAACGAGACCGGGATGCTCTGCACCACCGGCCCGGCGGAGCAGTGGATCGAGGAGCTGAGGGCGGCCGAGCGCGGAACGGATACGGAAATCTGAACATACAGACAGGAGGAAGCAACATGATCCATTTTGTCGGAGCGGGCAGCGGAGCTGCCGATCTCATCACGGTGCGCGGGATGCGCCGTCTGCAGGAGGCGGACGTCATCATCTACGCGGGCTCGCTGGTAAACCCGCAGCTGCTGGATTACAAGAAGCCGGACTGCGCGGTCTGGAACAGCGCGACGATGACGCTGGAGGAGGTCATCGAGGTCATGCTGAAGGCCGAGGCCGAGGGAAAGACGACCGTGCGGCTGCACACGGGTGATCCGTGCATCTACGGCGCGATCCGGGAGCAGATGGACATCCTCGACGAAAAGGGGATCGCCTACGACACCTGCCCCGGCGTCAGCGCCTTCTGCGGCGCGGCGGCGGCGCTGAATCTGGAGTACACGCTGCCGGACGTTTCCCAGAGCGTCATCATCACGCGCATGGCCGGGCGCACGCCCGTGCCGGAGCGCGAGAGCATCCGCTCCTTCGCCGCGCACCACGCCACGATGGTCGTGTTCCTGAGCACGGGGCTGCTCGAGCAGCTCTCCGCGGAGCTGATCGCGGGCGGCTACAGCGCGGACACCCCCGCCGCCATCGTCTACAAGGCGACATGGCCGGATGAGAAGAAATTCATCTGCACGGTCGGGACGCTGGCGCAGTGCGCAAAGGACAACCACATCACCAAGACGGCGCTCATGCTCATCGGCGACGCGGTGCTGCACACCGACTATCGCCGCAGCGATCTGTACAATCCGAGCTTCACGACGGAGTTCCGGGAGGCAAAGCAGTGACCGTTTGGCTGATCGCCTACTCGCGGCGCGGCTGCGAGACGGCGCTGCGCATTGCCGAGGGCCTCACGCGCCGCGGGAACGCCTGCCGCGTCTGGGCCTCGGAGAAGCACCACGCTTCCGACGCGGTCGAGGTGCTGACCGGCGCGTGCGCGGACTGGGCGAAGGCGGGCTTTGCGCAGGCCGACGCACTTGTGTTCTGCTGCGCCGCCGGCATCGCGGTGCGCGCCATCGCGCCGTGGGTGCGCAGCAAGAAGACCGATCCCGCCGTGCTCGTCGTGGACGAGACGGGGCGCTTTGCGATCTCGCTGCTCTCCGGGCACATCGGCGGGGCCAACGAGCTGGCCGCCGCCGTTGCCGCGGACATCGGCGCGACGCCGGTCGTCACGACGGCGACGGACTTGAATGGCCTGTTCGCCGTGGACGTGTTCGCGGAGAAAAACCATCTGGAGATCGAAAGCATGGCGCTGGCGAAGGAGGTCTCCGCGGCGCTGCTGGCAGGGGAGCCGGTCGGGTTTTGCTCCGACCTGCCCGTGCGCGGCACGGTGCCGCCGGAGCTGACGACGCAGGGCGCGCGCATCGGCGTGTGCGTCACGAAAAGCCCGGTCAAGGCGCCGTGGGAGAAAACGCTGCGCTTGACGCCGCGGCGCTACGCGGTCGGGCTCGGCTGCCGCCAGGGCAAGGAACCGGACGCGATGGAGCGATTTTTCCTGTCGGAGCTGGCGGAAAGCGGCCTGTCGCCGCGGGAGGTGCGCTGCATTGCCAGCGTGGACCTGAAGCGCAGCGAGCCCTGCCTGCTGGCGCTTGCGGAGAAATACCGGGTCCCCTTTGTGACATACGGCGCGGACGAATTGAACGCGCTGCCGGGGGAGTTCTCCGGCTCGGAGTTTGTAAAGCGTACGACCGGCGTGGACTGCGTCTGCGAGCGCGCGGCGCTTCTGGCATCCGGCGGACGGCTGATTTGCAGGAAAGATGCGAGGGACGGCATGACCTACGCCCTTGCGGAATATGAGGAGGATGTTTGCTTTGGCTAAGATCTATGTGGTGGGCATCGGCCCGGGCAGCTATGAGAATATGACGCAGCGGGCGCAGCAGGCGCTGGAAAGCTGCGACGTGATCGTGGGGTACACGGTCTACATCGACCTGGTGAAGGAGCATTTTCCGGGCAAGCAGATGCTGACGACGCCGATGCGCCGCGAGGTGGAGCGCTGCCGCCTGGCCTTTGAGGAGGCCCAAAAGGGGCAGACCGTCGCGATGATCTGCTCCGGCGACGCGGGCATCTACGGCATGACCGGCGTCATGGAGGAGCTGAAGGCGGAATACCCCGGCGTGGAGGTCGAGAACGTGCCGGGCATCAGCGCGGTCATCTCCGGCGCGGCCATCCTCGGCGCCCCGCTGATGCACGATTTCGCCGTGATCTCCCTGAGCGATCTGCTGACGCCGTGGGAGAAGATCGAGAAGCGGCTGGAGTGTGCAGCGGCGGCGGATTTCGTCATCTGCCTGTATAACCCCTCCAGCCACAAGCGGAAGGATTATCTGCAGCGCGCCTGCGATATCGTGCTGCGCCACGCGTCGCCGGAGACGGTCTGCGGCATCGCGAAGAACATCGGGCGCGAGGGCGAGAGCATCGAGGTGCTGCCGCTCAAAACGCTGCGCGACACGCCGGTGGACATGTTCTCCACCGTCTTCATCGGCAATTCTCAGACGAAGCACATCGGCGGCAAGATGGTGACGCCGCGGGGTTATACGATATGAACGATGTGATCCTGTTTGCGGGCACCACCGAGGGGCGGCTGCTCGCAGAGGCCTGCAAGGGCGCGCCGCTGACGCTGCACGTGTGCGTCGCGACCGATTACGGCGAAACGCTCATCGAGCCGGCGGAGAACGTCCGCGTGCTCGCCGGGCGGAAGGACGCCGCGGCGATCGAGGCGCTGATCGCGCAGACGGGGGCAAAGCTCATCGTCGACGCGACGCACCCCTATGCCGCCTCGGTTACCGGGACGCTCCGGTCGGTCTGCGAAAAAACCGGGACCGAGTATCTCCGGCTGCTGCGCGCCAGCGCGCCGGGGGACGCGGATGACTGCGTTTTCGTGCCGGACACCGCCGCGGCCGCGGCTTATCTGAACACCGTGGAGGGCAACGTCCTGCTCACGGTCGGCAGCAAGGAGCTGGCCGGCTATACGGCCGTGCGCGATCACGCCGCGCGGCTGTTCGCCCGCGTGCTGCCGCTGGAGTCCAGCCTGCGCCAGGCCAACGAATGCGGCTTCACGGGCAAGAACCTCATCGCGATGCAGGGGCCCTTCACCGAGGAAATGAACGTCGCGATGCTCAAGATGCTCGACGCGCGCTTCCTCGTCACAAAGGACACCGGGGCTGCCGGGGGCTTCCCCGAAAAGCTGGCCGCCGCGAAGAAGTGCGGCGTGCAGTGCGTCGTGGTGGCGCGGCCGCTGGAGGAGACGGGGCTCGACTTCGACGAATGCCTTGCCCTGCTGGAGCGGCGCTTCGGCTTTTCCCGGCGCAAGTGCGTGACCGTGATCGGCACGGGCACGGGCAGCGAGGGCATGCTGACGCTGGAGGCCGACCGCGCCTGCCGCGCAGCGCAGAAGATCATCGGCGCGAAGCGCCTGACGGAGAGCCTGGCGCGCTACGGCAAGAAGTGCGTCAACGCCATCTTGCCCGCCGACATCGCAAAGGCGGTCTTTTCCGGCGCGGAGGAGCGCATTGTGGTCGCCATGAGCGGCGACACGGGCTTTTACAGCGGCACGAAGAAGCTGCTGCCGCTGCTGCGCGACGCGCAGGTGCGCGTGCTGCCCGGCATCTCGTCCGTCGTGTATTTTTGCAGTCGCCTCGGCATCGGCTGGGACGACGCGCTGCTGATCTCCGCCCACGGGCGCGACTGCAATTACCTCGCGAAGATCCGGAAGAACCCGAAGGTCATCGCCCTCACGGGCGGCGACGCGACGGCGAATGTGATTTTGGACGATTTGTGCGAAAACGGCCTGGGCCACGTGCGCGTGACCGTCGGCTCGGACCTGTCCTATCCGGCAGAGCGCATCGTCGCCGGCACGGCGGCGGAAATGCGCGCGCAGCGCTTCCCCTCGCTCGCGGTGCTGATGGCGGAGAACCCCGCCGCGGTGTGCGAACCGGTCTCCTGCGGAAAGCCCGACGGCGCGTTTTTGCGCGCGGAGGTGCCGATGACGAAGCAGGAGGTCCGCGCCGTGACGCTCGCCAAGCTCGGCGTGACGAAGCGCGCGGTGTGCTGGGACGTCGGCGCGGGCACCGGCTCGGTGTCGCTGGAGATGGCCGAGTGCGCCGAGGACGGCGTCGTCTACGCCGTGGAGCAGAAGCCGGAGGCCTGCGCGCTCATCGAGCGCAACAAGCTGCACCTCGGCATCTCGAATGTGACCGTCGTGCCCAGCAAGGCGCCGGAGGCGCTGGAAGCCCTACCCGCCCCGACGCACGTGTTCATCGGCGGCAGCAGCGGCAACATGAAGGAAATCTTAGAGCTGGTCCTGCAGAAAAACCCGCAGGCCCGCATCGTTTTGAACACGGTCACGGCGGAGAGCTTTGCGGAGGCGGTGGCGCTTCTCAAGGCGCTGCCCGTGGTCGATACGGAGATCGTGGAGCTCTCCGCCGCGCACGGGCGCGCCGTCGGGCGGTATCACCTGATGACCGCGCAGAACCCGGTGTTCGTGATCTCCATGACGGGAGGCATGTGCTGTGTGGAATAGGCCGCGCGTCCTCCTCGCCGCGCCGGCCAGCGGCAGCGGCAAGACCATGCTCACCTGCGGGCTTTTGCAGGCGCTGATGCTGCGCGGTAAGCGCGTATCGTCGTTCAAGTGCGGGCCGGATTACATCGACCCGATGTTCCACGAGAAGGTCATCGGCACGAAGTCGGCCAACCTCGACCTCTTTTTCACCGAAGCGCCGCTGCTGCGGCGGCTGTTCGTCCGCAACAGCGCGGATACGGACATTTCGGTGATCGAGGGCGTCATGGGCTACTACGACGGGATGCTGGCCGACAGCGCGGAGGGCTCAAGCTACGCCGTCGCCCGCGCGCTGGACTGCCCCACCGTGCTGATCGTGAACGCCCGCGGCCAGAGCGTTTCCGCGCTGGCCACGCTTGAGGGCTTCGCCCGCTTCCGCCCGGACAGCGGCGTCAGGGGCGTCATCTTCAACCAGATGCCGGAGCGCATTTTCAAGGCGCTGGCGCCGCAGGTGCGCGCCATTGGCATTGTGCCGCTGGGCTATGTGCCGAAGGCGGACGACATGGTGATCGAGAGCCGCCACCTCGGACTGGTGACGCCGGACGAGATCGCGGGGCTCTCGGAAAAGCTCAAACGGCTCGCCGCGCTGTTGGAGCAGACCGTTGACCTCGACGGGCTGATTGCGCTGGCGCACAGCGCGCCCGACCTCGACGCCCCGCCGGAGCCGGACGCCCCGGCGCTGCCGGAGACCGTCGTGGCTGTGGCGCGGGACGAGGCCTTCTGCTTCAATTACCGCGACAACCTCGCGCTTTTGGAGCGGCTGGGCGCGCGCCTTACGTACTTTTCCCCCATGCGTGACGCGGCGCTGCCCGACGGCGCGCAGGGGCTGGTGCTCTACGGCGGCTACCCGGAGCTTTACGCGAAGCAGCTCAGCGAGAATACCGCGATGCGCGATGCCATCCGCGGCGCTGTGCGCGCCGGGATGCCGACGCTGGCCGAGTGCGGCGGCTTCATGTACCTGCACGAGCAGATGGAGGACATGGACGGGCAGTTCTGGCCGATGGCGGGCGTCGTCGCCGGGCGGGCCTACCGCACGCCGCGGCTCGGGCGCTTCGGCTACATCACGCTGACGAGCAATGCGGACACGCCGTTCCTCCCGATGGGGGAGACGGTGCGCGCGCACGAGTTCCACTATTTTGACAGCGAAAACTGCGGCGAAGCACTGACGGCGACGAAGCCGGACGGCGTGCGCACCTGGAAGTGCTGCCACGCCGAGGGCGCGCTGCTGGCCGGGTTCCCGCATCTCTGCTACGAATCCAACCCCGATCTCATAGTGCGCTTTCTGCGAAAGTGCGCGGAGAGGAGATAAACGTATGGCAAAAGCGATCATGGTGCAGGGCACGATGTCCAACGCCGGCAAGAGCCTGCTGGCGGCGGGCCTGTGCCGCATCTTCAAGCAGGACGGCCTGCGCGTCGCGCCGTTCAAGAGCCAGAACATGGCGCTCAACTCCTTCATCACCAACGAGGGGCTGGAGATGGGGCGCGCACAGGTGATGCAGGCGGAGGCGGCCGGCATCGAGCCGAGCGTGGACATGAACCCGATCCTTCTCAAGCCCACCAATGACACCGGCAGCCAGATCATCGTCAACGGCGAGGTCTGGGGGCAGATGGACGCGCGGGAGTACTTCGCCGTGAAGAAGTCGCTGATGCCGGAGGTCATGAAGGCCTTCAACCGGCTGGCGGCGGACAGCGACGTCATCGTCATCGAGGGCGCGGGCAGCCCCGCGGAGATCAACCTCAAGGATGACGACATCGTGAACATGGGCATGGCGAAGGCGGCGGGCGCGCCGGTGCTGCTCGCGGGCGACATCGACCGCGGCGGCGTTTTCGCGCAGCTCTACGGCACCGTCAAGCTGCTGCCGCCCGACGAGCAGCGCATGGTCAAGGGCCTCATCATCAACAAGTTCCGCGGCGACGAGAGCATTCTGACGCCCGGCGTGCGGCAGATCGAGGACCTGCTGCGCATCCCCGCCGTCGGCGTCGTGCCCTACATGCGCCTCGACGTGGACGACGAGGACTCCCTTTCCGAGCGGCTGCACAACAAGGCCGCCGACCTCGTTGACATCGCGGTCGTGCGCGTGCCGCGCCTGTCCAACTTTACCGACTTCAACGTGCTCGACGGCGTGGAGGGCGTCTCGCTGCGCTATGTGGAGTCCGTGCGCCAGCTCGGCAGCCCGGACCTCATCATCCTCCCCGGCACGAAGAACACGATGCGCGATCTGCTGTGGATGCGGCAGAATGGGCTCGAGGCCGCGATTTTGCACCACGCCGCCGCGGGCGGCGCGGTCCTCGGCATCTGCGGCGGCTATCAGATGCTCGGCAGAACGCTCTCCGACCCGCTGGGCGTGGAGGAGGGCGGCTCCATCGCGGGCATGGGCCTGCTGCCGACGGACACCGTCTTTTCCGAGCACAAGGCGCGCACGCGCGTCACCGGCACCTTCGGACAGATGGAGGGCGTCTTTGCCGGCCTGAGCGGGCTGGAGCTGGAGGGCTATGAGATCCACATGGGCGTCACCACCGGCGCCGCGCCCATCGCGCAGCTCACCGACGCCGTCACCGGCGAAGCACGCGCCGACGGCGGGCAGAGCGGCAACGTCTACGGCAGCTACGTCCACGGCGTGCTGGACCGCCCCGGCGTCGCGTCCGCCGTCATCGGCGCGCTGGCCGCGAAAAAGGGCGTCGATCCGGCGTCGCTCGGCAAGGTGTCCGACGCGGAGCACAAGCAGCGGCAGTATGACATCCTCGCGGAGACGATGCGCGCGCACATGGACATGAAAAAGATCTATGAGATTCTGGAGGCGGGACTATGACCGACATCATCAACATCGCACCGATGGACATTGAAAAAGAGAGCTTCGCCACGATCACCCGCGAGCTGGGCGACAGGCAGCCCCCGGCGGAGCTGGCCCCCATCGTCAAGCGCGTGATCCACACGACGGCGGACTTTGAGTACGCCGACACGCTCTACTTCTCGCCGGGCGTCGTGGAGCAGGCGAAGGCCGCCATCCGATCCGGCGCGCACATCATCACGGACACGACCATGGCGCTGAGCGGCATCAACAAAAAAGCAGCCGCGCGCTTCGGCTGCAAGGTGGACTGCTTCATCGCCGATCCCGACGTGGCTGCGGAGGCAAAATCGCGCGGCGTCACGCGCGCGCTCGTGAGCATGGAGAAGGCCGCGCGCCTCGGCGAGCCGATCATCTTCGCCATCGGCAACGCGCCGACGGCGCTCATCCGCATCCGCGAGCTCATGGACGCGGGCGCGCTGGCCCCGAAGCTGGTCATCGGCGTGCCCGTCGGCTTCGTCAACGTCGTGGCGTCGAAGGAGCTCATCATCGAATCCGGCGCGCCGTGCATCGTCGCGCGCGGGCGCAAGGGCGGCAGCAACGTCGCCGCGTGCATCGTCAACGCGCTGCTGTATATGCTGGACGAAAAACGGGGAATGTGATTGCGTAAAAGCAAAAAACTGCCTGCGGCTGGCGCCGCAGGCAGTTTTTCGCTGGATATTCAATTCCCGGCGGTTTCTTTGTCCAGCGCGGTGCGCACGCCGATGGCAAGCTGGTCGGCGCAGGAGGTGGGCTTGCGCCCGCAGGTGTTGCCCTTGAGGTATTCCTCGATCTTGTCGACGCTCCAGCCGTCGACGAGCTTGGCGATGGCCTTGAGGTTGCCGGGGCAGCCGCCGTGGAATTCGATGTTGGAAACGGCGTCGCCGTCAAGGTCGAAGCTGATGGCCTGCGCGCAGACGCCCTGGGTCCGGTAAGTGTAGCGCATGATGATTCTCCTTTGTGCAACTGTGTATTTCCATTATACATGTTTTTTCGCCCTTGCCAAGCGTTGACGAAAGATTTTCGTTGTGGTAAAATAAAAAAACTATTACGTTATAATATAATGATTGGGGCAGCGACGGCATGACAGACAACAAGCAGACGATCTGGACGCGCAATTTTATCTGCATGATGACGGCAAACTTTCTGATGCAGATGGCGAACTTCTCCACCAGCACGCAGGTGTCCACCTACGCGACGTATCTGGGCGCGGGGCCGACGCTGATGGGCTTTCTCACCGGCATGTTCTACGGCGTGGCGCTGGCGATGCGCCCCGTCGCCGGGCCGGTGCAGACAAGGGTGAACCACCGGAAGCTGATGATCGGCGTGTTCGCGCTGGGCTGCGTCGTGAACGCGGGCTACGCGATGTTCCATTCGATCCCGCTGTTCCTCGCCTTCCGCGTGCTCCACGGCGTGCAGTACGCCTTTTTCGGCTCGCTGTCCATGACCATCGCGGCGGACAGCGTCCCACAGAGCAAGCTGGCCTCCGGCCTCGGCTTCTTCGCCCTGTCGGGCGCGGTCTCGCAGGCCATCGCCCCGCAGATCGGCATTTCGCTGGTGGCCTGGGGCACGGCGCGGGGCGGGGCGGACTTCGGCTACAGCGTGCTGTTCTGGTTCAGCGCGGCGATGATGGTGCTGTCCCTCGTTCCGCTGTTTCTCCTGCGCGACGAGCAGCGCACGCGCCGGGTCGACGCCGGCGCGGAGAAGGGGAAGTGGTACCGCGAGATCGTCTCCCGCCACGCCGTCGTGCCGGCGGTCATCATCATGCTCGTCATGATGAGCTTTTCGCTGTTCAACGGCTTCATGGTGCCCTTCGGCGCGGAGCTCGGCATCGGGAACATCGGGCTGTTCTTCACGGTGTTCGCCGGCGCGATGCTCGTCGTCCGGCCGGTCAGCGGCACGCTGTCCGACAAGCTGGGCATCCAGAAGGTCCTCATCCCCGCCATCGCCCTGTTCAGCGTGTCCTATCTGCTGATCGGCAACGCCGCGGCGATGCCGCTGATCCTCGCGGGCGCAATACTCGCCGCGGTGGGCTTCGGCACCGCCAACCCGCTGACGCAGGCGCTCAGCGTGCAGACGGAGCCGCGCGAGCGCCGCTCCGTCGCCAGCAACACGCTCTACATCGGCATGGACATCGGCTTTTTCATGGGGCCGCTGCTCGGCGGCATCATCCGCGACCTCGCGGGGAATTATCGCTCCGTGATTCTGTTCGGCAGCGCGCCGCTGGCGATCGCGCTGGTGATCTTCCTCGCCGCGTGGAAGCCCTGCGCCCGCCGCATCGCGGAGGTCAAGGCGCTGGAGGCCGCGGAAGCCGAGGCATAACTGCGTATCATAACAAAGACGCCGCCCGGCAGGGCGGCGTCTTTGTTCCGTGCGTCGACAAAGTCTCCGCACGGAACATATTTGCAAGCGTTTGCTTGCAAATATGACGCCTGCGGGCGGGTTATGCGACGTGAGGGGGCCTCTTGGCCGGCCCCCTCACCACACCCCCGCCTCCGGCGTCGGAGCGAATTCATATTTGTCTACAGTCTCAGCGCATTTACTGTTTCTGCGCCCGCACCAGCGCGGCGATGGCCGTGACGGCGTCCGGGATCGCGATGGTCGAGGTGTTGATGCCGAGGTCGTAGGTCATGCGGTCGTCATGGCTCTCGCCGGTGTAGAAGCGGTAATACTGCGCGCGGGCCTTGTCGACGCTGCGGATGCGCTTTTCGAGCTCCTTGTCGCTCAAGCCCTCACTGTCCCCGCGCTCGCGGCAGCGGGCGATCTTGTGCGCCATGTCCGCGTAGACGTAGATGCGGAAGGGATGGTGCTCCGCGAGGATGTGGTCGGCGCAGCGGCCGACGATCACGCAGTCGGACTTTTGCGCCAGTTCCTCAAGGATCTCCGCCTGCGCGGCGAAGATGCTGCGGTTGACGGCGTAAACCGAATCCTCGGGCGCCGCGTTCAGCGAGACGGCCACGGTGATCGGATAGTAGGTGCGGATCTGGTTTTCCACGACCTGATTCACATAGTCCTCCGCCAGCTGGCTGCGGTCGGCGATGGCGGAGACGATCTCCTTGTCGTAGTAGGCGAAGCCGAGCTCCTGCGCGAGACGCTTGCCGATCTCACGGCCGCCGGAGCCGAACTCCCGCCCGATGGTGATGACCCGATACATGAAATAACCCTCCTCATTGCGAACAACAGTTCGCAATTTATTTCGGTGTGCCGTCCGGATGGAACAGGGGCAGGGGCGCGAGCGTGATGATGTCGTCGCGCTTGGCGGCGTCGCCCTCGGCAAGGACGGCCATGCGCCCGGCGATGATGCCGCCGGCGCGCTCGACCAGCGTCTCCATCGCGCGGAGCGATTCGCCCGTGGAGATCACGTCGTCGATGATGAGCATGCGCTTGCCCTTGATCTGCTTGGCGTCCTCGGTGTCGATCACGAGCGTCTGCTCGCCCTTGGTGGTGATGGACTGGACCTTCACCTCAAAGACGCCCTGCATGTAGGCCTTGGCCTTCTTGCGGGCGAGGAAGTATTTCTCCGCGCCGCTCTGCCGCG
>CAMJPK010000031.1 GCA_946407675.1 uncultured Clostridia bacterium | reverse complement strand
CCGAGGAGGAGAACTTCGCCCGCACCATCGACGCCGGCATGAAGATCTTCGCGGATCTGCTCGCCGAGCACAAGGCCAAGGGCGAGACCACCTTCTCCGGCGCGGACGCCTTCAAGCTCTACGACACCTACGGCTTCCCGATCGACCTCACCATCGAGATGGCGAAGGACGAGGGCTTGTCCGTCGACGAGGAGGGCTACCGCAGGGAGATGCAGGCGCAGAAGGAACGCGCCCGCGAGGCCCGCAAGGCGCTCGGCGACCTCGGCTGGGCCGGCGTCGAGTTCGGCAAGGACATCCCCGCCACCGAGTTCACCGGCTACGAAAGCGAGACGCTCGAGGGCGCAAAGGTCGTCGCCATGGTCGTCGAGAACGAGCAGGCCGACACCCTGATGCCCGGCGTTGAGGCCATCGTTGTGCTCGACAAGACCCCGTTCTACGCCGAGATGGGCGGCCAGAGCGCCGACCACGGCGTCATCACCGCCGGCGACGCCCGCTTTGAAGTCAGCGACGTGCAGAAGAACAAGGGCGGCAAGTATATGCACTACGGCAAGCTCACGGCGGGCACCCTGCGCGTCGGGGACACCGTGACCGCCGAGGTCTGCAAGGTGCGCCGCGCCGCCATTCGCCGCGCGCACACCGCGACGCATCTGCTGGACCGCGCGCTGCGCGACGTGCTGGGCGACCATGTCCATCAGGCGGGCTCCCTCGTGGAGCCGGACCGCGTCCGCTTCGACTTCACCCACTTCGCCGCCATGACCGCGGAGGAGCTCGAAAAGGTCACCGCGCAGGTCAACGAGGCCATCCTCGCCGGGCTGCCGGTCGTCACCGAGATCCTGCCCATCGCGGAGGCCAAGCAGCGCGGCGCCATCGCGCTGTTCGGCGAGAAGTACGGCGACGTGGTCCGCGTCGTGGAGATCGGCGGGAACTACTCCGTCGAGTTCTGCGGCGGCACGCATCTGGACAACACGGCCAAGGCCGGCGTGTTCAACATCGTCAGCGAGTTCTCCGTCGCATCCGGCGTGCGCCGCATCGAGGCCACCACGGGCCTTGTCTCGCTGGAAGCCCTGCGCGAGAACCGCAAGGTCGTCGCGGATGCCGCCGCGGTACTGAAGGCCAAGCCCGAAACGCTCTCCGACCGCCTGCAGCAGCTCCTTGAGGAAAGCCGTGCGCTGCGCCGCGAGATCGAGAAGTACAAGGCGAAGGAGGCCGCCGGCGCCGCCGACAGCATCCTCGGCAAGGCCGTCGAGGTCGGCGGGCTGAGGATCGTTGCGGAGAAGCTCGAGGGGCTGAGCGCCGACGCGCTGCGCCAGATGGGCGACACCCTGCGCGGCAAGTGCGACGAGGTCGTTGCCGTCGTGGCCAGCGTCGTCGACGGCAAGCTCTCCATCGCCGCGTCCTGCGGCAAGAACGCCGTCGCAAAGGGCGTCAAGGCCGGCGACATCATCCGCGCCGTCACCGCACTGTGCGGCGGCAAGGGCGGCGGCAAGCCGGACAGCGCCATGGGCGGCGGCACCGACGCATCGAAGCTCGACGAGGCCCTCGCCGCGGTGAAGGGCTTTGTCTCCGAGCACATCAAATAATCAGGGGGGTTCCACATTATGAAGAACGACTGCCTGTTCTGCGCCATCGTCGCCGGCGAGATCCCAAGCACGAAGGTCTTTGAGGACGAGCTGTGCTACGCCTTCCGCGACATCAACCCGCAGGCCCCGACGCACATCCTCGTCGTGCCGAAGGCGCACATCGCCTCCGTCGCGGAGATCACGCAGGACAATGCCGCGCTGGCCGGACACTGCCTCGCCGTGTGCGCGCAGATCGCCGTGCAGGAGGGCCTGACCGGCGGCTACCGCATCGTCAGCAACTGCGGCGGCGACGCGGGCCAGACCGTGCACCATCTCCACTTCCACATCCTCGGCGGGGAGCGCATGAGCGACCGCATGGCCTAACCGATCAAAGCAGCAGCAGCGTTTCATCGCATCGCGCGGTGAAACGCTGTTGTTTTTTGCCATATGTTCGGGTATAATCAGAGACTAGAAAGAGAGAAAAGGGCGGCGAGCGTGTGGCGCAGGATACGGCAATTCGAACAGGTTACGGCGTGCGCACCCTGCTGCTGACCGCCGTCGGTTACGCCGCGGCGCTGCTGCTCGCGCAATACCTGCTGCCGGAGCCATATCTGCTCCCGGCGGCGACCTGCGCGCTCGCGCTGTGCCTGCCCTGTGCGCTTTGGAAGCGCGCCCGGCGCGTCTGTCTTGTGCTGCTTCTCTCCGCCGCGGTCGGCTTCGGCTGGTACTGGGGCTATACAAAGCTGTTTGTGGCGCCGGCGGAGCGCTTTGTCGGGCAGGAGCGCACCGTTGCGGTGCGCGTGAGCGATTTCCCGGACGTGTACGACGACTACACCCGCGTCACGGTGCGCTGCACGGACGCGCAGATGCCGCACGCGAAGATGCTGCTGTACGACTATGACCGCGGCATGCGCGAGCTGCGCCCCGGCGACCTTGTGACGGTGCGCATGAAGCTCACCAGCGCCGCCCTGCGCTACGGCGAGGAGAGCGACGTCTATCACGCCGAGGGGGTGCTGCTGCGCGGCTACCGCAAGGGCGGCTATGAGGTCACGGGGCGCGCCGCGCTCTGGTGGCTCTATGCGCCGAAGCTGCTCTCGCATCTCATACAGAAGCAGGCGCTGACGTGCTTCCCGGCGGACGTCGCGCCGCTGATGAAGGCGCTCTTGACCGGGGATAAGCAGGAATACTATGCGGATGAGGCGCTGTCCTCCGCCATGCAGACCGCGGGCTTTTCCCACATCGTCGCGGTCTCCGGCATGCACGTCGCCTTTCTCATCACGGCGCTCGGCCTGTTTCTTCGCAGCCGGCGCACGACGGCGCTCGTCGGGCTTCCGCTGGTGGTCTGCTTCATGGCGATGATCGGCTTCACGCCCTCGGTGACGCGCGCGGGGATCATGCAGTGCATGCTGCTGCTCGCGCCGCTCGTGCATCGGGAGAACGATCCGCCGACGGCGCTGGGCGCGGCGGGGCTCCTTTTGCTGCTGATCAACCCGCGCGCGATCGCGGGCGCCGGATTTCAGCTGAGCTTCGCGGCGATGGCCGGGCTGCTCCTGCTTTCACAGCGCATCTACACATGGCTCTGGCCGGAGGACCCGGAACGGCCGCGCAAACGCACGGTATGGACCGCCGCCGGAAAGGGCGTTTGCGGCATCCTCGCCGCCTCCCTCGGCGCGATGGTTTTCACGTTGCCCATCGCGGCATGGCGCTTCGGCTATGTGCCGCTCTATGCGATCCTCACCAATCTCCTGTGCCTGTGGGCAATGTCGCTGGCCTTCGTTTTGGGCTATCCGGTCTGCCTGCTCGGCCTTTTGTACCCGGCCGCCGGCGCGGCGGCGGGCTGGCTTGTGGGCTGGCTGCCGCGCTATACGGTCTTTATCGTCCGGTGCATCGCAAAGCTGCCGTTTGCCGCGCTTTTTATGAGCTCGGCCTGGGCGCGCAGGTGGCTTTTGGCCGTTTATGTTTTCTTCGGCGCGGCCTACTTCCTGCGCGGAAAGGGAAAGCCCTTCCGCCCGCTGCTGCCGCTGCTCGCCTCGCTGGTCGGCCTTGTGCTGGTGGTCTGGCTCGGCATCCCGCACCTGCCGGGAGAAATCGAGCTGGCCGCCATCGACGTGGGACAGGGCTTGAGCTTCGCGGCGCTGACGAAAAACGCCGCCGTGCTCGTCGACTGCGGCAGCACCGGCGGGGAAACAAACGCGGGCGACGTCGCGGCGGACTATCTGATGTCCTACGGACGCAGATGCGTGGACCTTCTGGTGCTCACACACTTCCACGCAGACCACGCCAACGGCGTATCGCGGCTCATGCACCGCATGGAGGTGTCCCGCCTTGCCTATCCCACGGACTGCGAGGAGAATGAATACATGGAGCAGATCCTTGCGCTGTGCGAGGCCGAGGGCGTGGAGACGCTGCCGATCTCGGCGGATACCGCCACCGCCGTGGACGGCCTGGAGCTGACGCTGTTCGCGCCGCTCGGAGAGGACGTCAATGAGCACGGCCTGGTCGTGCTGGGGGACTGGGGCGATTTTGAATTCCTCATCACCGGCGACGCCGGATCGGATGTCGAGCGGCGGCTGTGCGAGGAACATGACCTCGGCGATCTGGAGCTGCTGGTGGTGGGACACCACGGCAGCCGGCGGAGCACCTGCGACGAGCTTTTGGAGGAGATCACGCCGGAGGCGGCGATCATCTCCGTCGGGGTGAACAACGGCTACGGCCACCCGACGGACGAGGTGCTGTACCGTTTGGCCGACCACGGCGTCACGGTCTACCGCACGGATCTGGACGGAACGATCACACTATCGCTTGGAGAATCATAGATATGGCAAAGAAGAATCGAAAAGAACGGCTGGATTATAACACCGAGGTGAAGCGCCTTCGGGAGGAGGGGCCGCAGCGCCTTTACTACCTGTGGGGGCCGGAGGACTATCTCCGCGAGGCGTTCCTGAACGAGCTTCGGAAGCTCTGCGTCCCCTCGGAGGACGAGTTTTCCTGCCAGCGCTTCAACGGCCCGGCGGTCGATATGACCGCGCTGGCCGAGGCGGTGGACGTGCTGCCGTTTTTCTCCGAGCGCCGCTTTGTCGAGGTGCGCGATTTTGACGTCGGCGCCTGCCGCGACAGCGACGTGGCGCGCTTGAAGGAAATCATCGCGGACATCCCGGATTACTGTACGCTTTGCTTCATCTTCAGTCCGGCCTGCACGCCGGACGGACACACCGCGGCCGTGAAAGCGCTGAAGAAAGCGGCGCGGTGCATGGAGTTTACCGAGCAGGAACAGGACGTGCTCGGCCGTTGGGTGCAGCGGCGGTTCCGCGCGCTGGGAAAGACCGTCGCGCCGAAGGACGCGGAATATCTGGTGTTCCTGAGCGGAACGCGGATGAGCGCGCTGATCCCGGAGATCGAGAAGATCGCGGCATTCGCGGCGGGGGAGAGCGTGACGCGCGCGGACATCGACGCCGCGGCGAACCGCCTGCCGGAGGCGGATATCTTTGAAATGACGGACTGCATCGCCCAGCGGCGCTTTGACGCGGCAGCCGCGCTGCTGCGCGATCTGCTCGGCGACAAGGACAACCACCCCATCATGATCAACGCGCTGATCGGACAGCAGTTCCGGCGGCTCTACGCGGTCAAGTGCGCGCTGAACGCCCGCCGCAGCCGCGCCGACGCGATGGAGCTTTGCGGCGTGCGCTACGACTTCATCTATGAGAAGGTGGCCGCGACGGCCAGATCCTTCTCCGAGGAGACGCTCGGCTCGCTCGTCAAGCTGTGCGCGGAATACGACTATCGGATGAAGAGCACGGGGCAGGACCCGCAGACGCTGCTGGTCGAGCTCTTCGGGCGCATCGCCGCGCAGGTGTGAGGCATGGTGCGCGTCAGGGAGGTCATCGTCGTCGAGGGGCGCTATGACCAGAACACGCTCAGGCAGATCGTGGATGCAGATGTCGTCTGTACGGACGGCTTTGCGATCTTCCGTGAACAGGAGCGGCAGGCGCTTTTGCGCCGGCTTGCCGAGAAACGCGGGCTCATCGTCCTCACCGATTCCGACGGGGCGGGGCGTGTGATCCGCGGCTTTCTCAACGGCATCGTCGATCCGAGCACCGTGAAAAACGCCTTTATCCCGGATGTCCCGGGCAAGGAAAAACGAAAAAGCTCCCCCTCAAGGGAGGGGAAGCTGGGCGTCGAGGGCATGAAGCCGGAGGTTTTGCTGCGCGCGCTGCGCACAGCGGGCGCGACGATGGACGACGCCGGGCAGACCGCGGCGCGCTGCGCGCCGATCACGCCCGCCGATCTCTATTCGCTGGGGCTCTCCGGCGGCCAGGACAGCGCGGAGAAGCGCCGGCGGCTGCAAAAGGCGCTCGATCTGCCGGAGCGCATGAGCACAAAGCAGCTTTTGACCGTTCTGAACATCCTTGTCAGCAGGCAGGAGCTGCGCGCGCTACTGGCATCGGTCGAGTAAAAACGCCAGACCGAAGGCGCCGAGCAGCAGCATGCCCGCCGGGTTTTCCAGCAGCAGCACCGCGAGGTGCGCCCGCGCAAGGTCCGCGCCCGCCGTCAAAAAAAGCAGGGCGGAGGCGCAGAGCATCGCGGCGGCGGCGCGCAGCAGGTTTTTCAGGAATATGTAAGCAGGGCGGGGCATCGTTTCGATGCTCCGCTTGAGCTTTTGCAGCTTCATCGTGTCTCACCGCCGCCATTGTACACGGCGCGGGGTGGGGCAGGCAAGGCGTAAATTATGGAAGGCGCGTCCGCGCCGTCAATAGACCAGCGCCGCGACAAAGGCGACGGTGCCGTCGGGCTTGACGCCGCGGAGATACTGCAGGCCGAAATCCTCGCCGCGCTCAAAGTGCAACAGCGTGCCGGGGCGCACCTCGCTGCAAAAGTCGAGCTGGAGCATGCGAAGATAATGCGGCGTTTCGCTCTCCCAATAGCCCAGCGCGTCGCAGGCCATGGACATATAGGCGCCGCTCGTCATGTGCCCGTTGCAGTCGCAGTCGGACCAGCGCACCGTGTCGCTGCCGCAGGGGGAGAAGGCGCAGGCCGGGCGCAGCCGGTGGAGATTGCGGGACACCGCGGTGCGCGAGGGCGTTTTCCACAGCGGCTCCACCTGCGCGATGCGCAGCACGTGCCGCGCGGTCTTGTCCACCGGGATGTAGGACGCGTCAAAGCGGACGACCAGCGTATCGCCGCGGAGGATCTCGACATAGTAGATGTAGCGGTTGCCCTCGATGACGCGGGGGAACGTGCGGTATGTGATGAAGTCGCCGGAGGCGATGGGTGCATACTGGAAGATGCGCGCGTGCGAGGCCATCCAGACCGCGCCGAGCCCGCGCTCCAGCGCCGGTCCGTCGCAGCCGTCGGCCTTCATGTCGATCAGCGTCATGCTCATGCAGTGCTCCAAAATCTGCTTCGGCGGAAGCAGATGATAGACGTCGCACTCCATGTTCTCCACCATTTTTGTAAACTCGGACATCGTTTGCCTCTCAAATCAGAATTTTGTGGGTATTATAATACGCGAAGCACCGCCTTTCAAGACAATATTTTGGTTTTCGCAAGAAAACGCTTGCCATATCTTGCGTTCTGTGTTACAATCTTATGTAAACAAGAAAATGAACGAGAGTTGGAGGATACAGATATGAAATGCCCGTTTTGCGGTTTTACCGACAGCAAGGTGATCGACTCCCGCCCGGCCGAGGACGGCACCACCATCCGCCGCCGCAGAGAGTGTCTGGAATGCCAGAAGCGCTTTACCACCTATGAGATCATCGAGCGCATGCCGCTGGTCGTCATCAAGCGCGACGGCTCGCGCGAGAGCTTCGACAAGGTGAAGATCATCAACGGCGTCATCCGCGCGTGCGAGAAGCGCCCCGTCACCATGACGCAGATCGAGAACCTCGCCAACGACATCGAGCTGGAGCTCCGCGGCCGGCTGGAAAGCGAGGTCAGCTCGGAGCTGATCGGCGAGATGGTCATGACGCGGCTCAAGGACCTCGACGAGGTGGCCTACGTCCGCTTTGCCTCCGTCTACCGCAGCTTCAAGGACATCAACACCTTTATGGAAGAGCTTACGAAGCTGCTGGGTGACCGGAAGTAAGCTTCAAACGCAGCGAAAAGCGCCCCCGACAAGGGGGCGCTTTTCTCATTCCTTTTCCGCAAAATAGATCCCGCCGCCGCCAAACAGGATCATCACATACACCCGGCGCAGCGTGCAGCCGCGGCGGGTAAGCTCCGCGCGCAGCCACCGCTCGTCCTTTCCGGCCGCGCGCAGGTTCTCCCGCTTGAGTACGCCGTCCTCGATCAGCACGATGGGGTAGCCGTCGTCCGGCGCGGCGACGCCGAGCTGCCCGGCCGTCACGGGACGGTGCGCCGGGTAAAGCACGACGTTCAGCGTGCCGTCGGTCTCAAGGATGGCATAGCGCACGGTCGCGGGGTCGCTCACGTCCTTGCCGCGCAGCTCCTCGGTCAGCTCGTCCACGGTGAAGCGGCAGCGGCGCATCTCCCGCTGGCAGATGACGCCCTCGCGGATGAGAAAGCAGGGCTTTCCGCACAGAAAGCGCCGCGCCGCGACGCTTTTCATTGTCAGCAGGGAGAAGAAGAACTCGCAGAGGAACAACACGCCGAGGGGCACGAGCCCGTACCAGATCGGCAGCTCCGGCGCCTGCAGCGGCACTGCGGCGAGGTCCGCCGCCAGAATGGAAACCACCAGCTCCGAAAGCTCCAGCTCGCCGAGCTGCCGCTTGCCCAGCACGCGCATACAGAAAAGCAGCGCCAGAAAAACGACTGCGGTTTTGAACACGATTCCAAACACATCGCTCATGCGTTCAGTATGCCCGATCTATGGAAAAATAACCTCCGGCTGATGTTTCGCAGCCGGAGGTTTTTGCGCCGTTCAGATCAGATCGCGGTACTGCTCCTCGTGCGGAAGCGTTTCGGGCGGGAAGAATTCCTCGACGGGGAAGCGCACGCGGCTGAACATCGTGCAGGGATCGTCGCCGCTGCTGCCGGCGCATTCGCTCTCCGGGAGATAGTTCTCGGCGCTGAGCGACAGCGGTACGCTGCGCTCCAGACGGATCATGGAGAACTGGCCCAGCGTGACGTACAGCCGCTTGCCCGTGTCGGTGAGGTTGAGCTCCTCGCCGATGGCGTCGATGATCTCCTGCGGAATGCTGCGCAGCGCGGGGTCGTCGCCGGAGCCGCCGTCGCCGATGCGGAGACTCAGCGCGATGGGATCGACGGCCTCCACAACGGCCAGCGGTCCCAGCGGCTCGGTGACGATGTCGGTCTTCATGTCGCTGCGGCTGCTGAAGCGCTTGACGCTGCCCTCGCTGCCGTAGAGGATGACGCGCTTGTCGAACACCGCGAGGCCGCGGACCGGCGTGCCGTCGGGGAAGGTCTCGCCGCAGACGAGATAGAAGTAGGTGACGTCTACGGTGTAGTAGCCGCGGTTGAAGCTGATGGCGTCCACATTGACGTCGGCGTAGATCAGCGACGCGCTCTCCGGGCGGACGCTGAAGGCCGAGTCGATGACGGCCTGCGAGCTCACGGTCGGATAGACGCGCAGATCGTCGATGCAGTCCTTGTCTCTGCAGGCATCGAGGATCTTGTCGGTATGTATGTTGACGCTGCCCGTGGGACGCGGCCGTTCCACGGGACCGGGCAACACTTTGTCTGCCATGCTTTTAACCTCCTGTTGATCGTCGCGGGATGCCGTGGCTCCCGGAACATGGATTCACTACAGTGTATGCGCAAAAAAACCGGGCGTGTTTGAAAATAATCCTGTACGCGGGCGCAAAACTGATGTATAATACGTAATTATAGATGATTGAATGCATGGAGGTGGCCGCCGTGGAGGAACGCCGCGGGTTCATACATGAAAAACTGGATATTAAGCTGCTGATCCTCTATGTGCTGCGCCGCCTGCCCGCGCCGATCGACGCGGAGCGGCTGGCCGAGCTTGTGCTGATCGACGGCGGCATCGGCTATTTTGACTACAAGGACTGCCTGGCCGAGCTGGTGCAGACCGCGCAGGTCGAGGAAGGGGAGGACGGCTTCCGCGTCACCGCCAAGGGCAGCCGCAACGGTGAGATCCTTGAGACGGGGCTGCCGTATTCCGTCCGGAAAAAGGCGGAGCGCGCCGCCGCGCCCGTGGCCGAGGAGATGCGCCGCAGCGCGATGATCCTCGCCAACCACGAGGTGGGGGAAAACGGCGTCACCGTCTACCTTGCCGTGAACGACGGCGTCGGCAGCATCTTCGATCTGAAGATCCTCGCCGCGGACGAGACGCAGGCCAGGCGCATTGAGAAAAACTTCAAGCGCAGCGCCGAGGCCTATTACAACCGCTTTATCACGGAGCTTTCCGAGTAAGGGAGAAACCGCATGAAAACATATATTCCCGAAGGGTATAAAAGTCTGCTGAGCGTCTACGACACGCAGATGGCCATCGGCCTGCTGCACCGCCTGTTTGAGGACAACCTCTCCGCCGCGCTGAACATCTACCGCGTGTCCGCGCCGCTGTTCGTGGAGGAGAAGTCCGGCCTGAACGACAACCTCAACGGCGTGGAGCGCCCGGTCGACTTTGAGATCAGCTACACCGGCACGCAGGCCCAGGTCGTGCAGTCGCTGGCAAAGTGGAAGCGCATGGCGCTGCACCGCTACGGCTTCTATCCCGGCAAGGGCATCTATACCGACATGAACGCCATCCGCCGCGACGAGGACGAGCTGGACAATCTCCACAGCGTCTATGTCGACCAGTGGGACTGGGAGAAGGTCATCACCGAGCACGACCGCACGATCGACTACCTCAAGAGCACGGTCATCGACATCGTCCGCGCCGTCTGCGACACGCAGGACACCATGCAGGCCATCTATCCGAAGCTGCTGCAGGTGCCGAAGATCAGCCGCAGCGTGAAGTTCGTCACCGCGCAGGAGCTGGAGGACGCCTACCCGGACAAGACGCCGAAGGAGCGCGAGGACATCGTCACGCGTCAGTACGGCACCGTGTTCGTCATGGGCATCGGCGGCCTGATGCGCTCCGGGCAAAAGCACGACGGGCGCAGCCCGGACTACGACGACTGGAGCATGAACGGCGACATCCTGCTGTGGAACGACCTGCTGGGCCGCGCGTTTGAGATCAGCTCCATGGGCATCCGCGTCGATCCCGAAACGCTCGACCGCCAGCTCACCGCCGCCGGCTGCGACGACCGCAGGGCGCTGCTTTACCACCGTATGCTCCTCGCCGGCGAACTGCCCCTCACGATCGGCGGCGGCATCGGCCAGAGCCGCCTGTCGATGATCCTGCTGGGCAAGGCGCACATCGGCGAGGTGCAGGCCAGCGTCTGGACCGAGGAGACGCAGAAGCTGTGCGAGGAAAAGGGCGTAATGTTACTGTAATCGCGCGTTTTACGTCATTGCGAGGCGCGTATGCGCCGTGGCAATCCGTCCTGTTCTTGAATGCTATCATCGAAAAAACACCCCTTGCGTTTTTCCGCAAGGGGTGTTATACTTTGAAACACATTCGAATATGCAGGGTTAGTACATCGGTAGTACATCGGCTTCCCAAGCCGAGGAGGCGGGTTCGATTCCCGTACCCTGCTCCAAAAAGAAGCGGCCGCTCATGCGGCCGCTTCTTTTTGGTACCGCGCCGATGGCGCGATGTGATCCGCTTTCTTATCATTCGCTTCGCACGATCTCAAAATGGTTTTTGCGCACGCGGATGAGCCCGTCGGCGCGCATATTCCCAAGCTCGCGGGAGAGCGCCGAGCGCTCCACATTCAGGTAATCCGCAAGCTGCTGGCGGTCAAAGGGGATGTCAAAGGCGGTTCTTTGCATGCGCAGGGACACGGAATTCAGATAGGCCATGACGCGCCCGCGGATGCTCTTCGGGGCGGTGTGAAAGCTCCGCCCGGACAGGTGCAGGTTCTTGCGCGCGGAGATGCGCAGCAGGTTGCCGGTCAGCTTGACGCGCCAGGGCTCGATGTCCCGCTGCAGCGCATTCAGGCCCCCGATGCGCAGGAAAAGCACCCGGCTGCGCTCGTTTGCCACAACGTCGACCAGCATCGGCTCGCCCTCGAGCAGGGCGTAGGTCTCGGCGAAGCTCCCGCCCGCGCCGATGTGGCTGAGGATCGTCCGGCTGCCCCAGATGTCGTTGCTCTCCACCGTGACGCTCCCTGCGAGCACGACGCCCATGCGCGCGCCGGCCGTCCCTGCGTGCAGGATCGTCTCGTCCTTTTCAAACGCCGTTTCCTTCGCCGCGAGGGCACGCAGCGCCGCGGCGATCTCCGCATCGTCCAGATCGCGAAACAGCGGGGTATCCCTGAGTTTATCAATATTCATATCGCACCATCCATTTTTCAAAAATGTTGCAATCGCAACATACGTTCCTGCTGCATCATACTATACTAAGCGCAGAAAAGCAAGGGGGGGAGCGCAGGCTCCCCCGCGAGAAAGGGGCGAATCCTATGATCATGGAGGGCTGTCAGGGCAAGCCGCAGACGCGCGTGATGGAGAAGATCTGCCCGCAGTGCGGACACGAGATCGAGATCTTCACGGTGGACACGCAGGCCGTCTGCGAAAACTGCGGGTTCGTGATCTACAACGACACGCTCACCTGCGTACAGTGGTGCAAGTATGCCCGCAAGTGCTTCGGCGACGAGGCGTATGAGAATCTGATGAAGGCCGCGCGGCATCAAAAGGACCTGCAAAAGGCACGCAAGGAGGGGAACGAAGCATGATTCGGAAGATCATTCATATTGACGAGGAGAAGTGCAACGGCTGCGGCGCGTGCGCGAGCGCCTGTCACGAGGGCGCGATCCAAATGGTCAACGGCAAGGCGAAGCTGATGCGCGAGGATTTCTGCG
Organism: uncultured Clostridia bacterium; assembly: GCA_946407675.1. GTDB lineage: Bacteria > Bacillota > Clostridia > Oscillospirales > Oscillospiraceae > SVKR01. The sequence continues at coordinate 4,968 of CAMJPK010000031.1, read as the reverse complement.
ACGGCCTCGGCGACTGTCTCCCGGGCTGCCCGACCGGGGCGATCACGTTTGAAGAACGCGAGGCGCCGGCCTACGACGCCGCAGCGGTGCAGCAGGCGAAGGAAGACAAGCAGCACAGGCATCCCGCGGGCGGCTGCCCCGGTTCCGCCGTCGCGCAGTTTGAACACGCATCGCAGGCGCAGCCAGCTCCCGCGGGCAGGGCCGTCTCGCGGCTTGCACAGTGGCCCTGCCAGCTCAAGCTGGTGCCGCCGCGCGCACCGTTCTTCGACGGGGCGAAGCTCCTGATCGCGGCGGACTGCACGGCTTACGCCTACGCCAACCTCCACGAGGACTTCATGAAGGGCAAGGTCACGGTCATCGGCTGCCCGAAGCTCGACGCGGTGGATTACGCGGAAAAGCTGACCGCGATCATCCGCGACAACGACATCCGCAGCGTGACGATCGTGCGCATGGAGGTGCCCTGCTGCGGCGGCTTGCAGTACGCGGCGGAGACCGCGCTCAAGGCCAGCGGAAAGTTTATACCGTGGCAGGTCGTGACGATCTCCCGCGACGGCAGGATATTGGAATAATCAACGCAAACAAAAAGCGGCAGGCATTGCCTGTCGCTTTTTCGTTCAGTCGGAAGCTTTGATCCGCAGCGAGGGATCAAGGATGCGGGAGACCATCGCGGCGGCCTCGGCGCGGGTCAGCGTCTTGTCCGGGGCGAAGGTCCCCACATCGTCCACGCCGTTCAGAATGCCCGCCCGGTAGAGGGCAAGAATCGCCGCCTGTTCGTATTCCCACAGCTCGTCGATATCCGGGACTGCGTCAATGGCGTGGATCTCCTCTAGGTCTACGGCAGCCGTCGCCAGGGCGGAGGCAAAGTGTTTGCGCGCCGCGGGGCTGTTGCCCCAGTGCCATTCACTGACGGCATCAAAGCTCTTTCGCTCCGCCTCCGGCACCCGCTGTGCAAAGGTATATACTGCGTCGCGGTACCACAGTGAGGGGTCTACGCTGTACCTTGCCAGTTCCAGAATGGCGGCGTAGGCGGTCTCCGAATCCTCCGTTTCATCCACCTCAAAGTCCATGACCCAGTAGCCATCTGGTGTCCAGCAGTGCACCGCGCCGGTGTATGTCGCGCCGTTCAGTTCCAGTGTGGCCGTCTTGTCCTCCAGCGCGTAGATTCGGTCTGCTTCCTCTTTCGTCACGAGCTGGCGCAGGGCGCGGCGCAGCGTTCCGTAGCCCATCATGCCCTGATAGGCATACCAGCGCCAGCGCCCCACGGGTACCGACGATTCCACACCCAGGTCGGACTGCAGCTCCGCGCCGTAGCCGGAATACACGGTCCCGTCGGAGAGAGTCAGCGTCGCGAAGCCCCAGTCAGATGGTGCGTGCATCAGCGTGCCGTCGCCGCCCCGCTGCAGGTCATAAAGCCGCAGGGCCAGAGTCAGACACTCCATTTTTGTCAACTCCCGCTTCGGCTCGAACATCCCGCCGCCCGTGCCGATCATGACGCCGTTTTCGGCGACATATTCCACATAGGGCGCGTACCACGCGTCCGCTGGAACATCCGTGAAGACAGGATTGCGCGGGTCGGACAGCAGGCCGGTTTTTCTGTCCTTCTGCACGAGCGCGACGCCGTCGTAGAACTCGTATACGCTGTCAAAGTCGCAGAGGACGACCTGCGCGCTGACGTCCGGCGCGTCCGCGGCGAGCGCCGCCGCGGGCAGGGCGCACAGCAGCGCGAACGCGAGAAGAAGGGAGAGCGCCTTTTTCATCGGGAAATACCTCCTATAAAGAGTGGCGCAACCGAAGCTGCGCCACCGAAAAACGCACCGCTCCGTTTGCTGCGACACAAACTGCCTGCACATTCCGGGGAATGCCAAACAAGGAGAATGCGTTTTTACCGAAAAACGATTCCCCGAAGATGTGCAAATGATTCAGTTTGTGCCGCAGGAAGATTCTAACACATTTTTCCGCAAAACACAATCACCCGCTTTGCCCCATGCCCTCCAAAAAAACCTTGTAGAACGCCGCAACATCGTTTATACTAAATCTTTAGTAATTCATCAGGAAGCGAGAACACTTTTATGGACCAAAAAACGAGCCGGGAGATATCGCGGCGGCGCACCTTCGCCATCATCTCCCACCCGGACGCGGGCAAGACGACGCTGACCGAAAAGCTGCTGCTCTACGGCGGGGCGATCCAGTCCGCGGGCAGCGTCAAGGGCAAGCAGGGCGACAAGCACGCCGTCTCCGACTGGATGGAGCTGGAGCGCCAGCGCGGCATCTCGGTGACGAGCAGCGTGCTGCAGTTCGAGTATGAGGGCTACTGCATCAACATCCTTGACACCCCGGGGCACCAGGACTTCTCCGAGGACACCTACCGCACGCTGATGGCGGCGGACAGCGCCGTCATGGTGATCGACGCGGCCAAGGGCATTGAGCCGCAGACGCGCAAGCTCTTCCGTGTCTGCGCGATGCGCGGCATCCCGATCTTCACCTTCATCAACAAGCTCGACCACGAAGCGCGCGACCCCTTCGAGTTGATCGACGAGCTGGAGACGGAGTTCGGCATCGCCACCTATCCGATGAACTGGCCGATCAGCTGCGGCGCGACCTTCAAGGGCATCTACGACAGGGAAAGCCGCAGCGTGCTGACCTATACGAACTACCACGGCGGCGCCAAGCGCCTCGAGAGCATCGTCTGCCCGATCGAGGACGCCGAGCGGCTGGATGAGCTGGTCTCGCCGCGCCTCGCGGCCGAGCTCAAGGAGCAGATCGAGCTGGTAGAGGGCGCAGGCGCGGACTTCGACCTCGACGCCGTGCACCACGGCAAGCTCAGCCCGGTGTTCTTCGGCTCGGCGCTGCACAACTTCGGCGTGGAGCAGTTTCTGGAGAGCTTTCTGAAGCTCACCACCTCGCCGCTGCCGCGCCACAATGCCGAGGGCGGCACGGTCGATCCGCTGGACGACCATTTCTCCGCCTTCGTGTTCAAGATCCAGGCCAACATGAACAAGGCGCACCGCGACCGCATCGCGTTCCTGCGCATCTGCTCGGGACGCTTCGAGCGCGGAAAGGAGTACTACCATCTCCAGTCCGGCAAGACCATGCGCCTTGCCCAGCCGCAGCAGATGATGGCGCAGGAGCGCGACATCATCGACGAGGCCTACGCCGGCGACATCATCGGCGTGTTCGACCCCGGCACCTTCTCCATCGGGGATACGATCTGCGAATCCGGCCAGTCCGTCCGCTTTGCGGGCATCCCGACCTTTGCGCCCGAGCACTTCGCCGTGATCGAGCAGATCGACTCGATGAAGCGCAAGCAGTTTGCCAAGGGCATGACCGAGATCGCGCAGGAGGGCGCGATACAGATCTTCTTCTATCCGAACAGCGGCATGGAGCAGGTCGTGGTCGGCGTCGTCGGCGTGCTGCAATTTGACGTGCTGCAATTCCGCATGAAAAGCGAGTACGGCGTCGAGTATATCCGCCGCGATATGCCGCACGAATTCATCCGCCGCGTGGGCAACCCCGACTTCGACGCGGCAGACTATAACTTCACCGGCGACACCCGCTGGGTGAAGGATGTCCGCGGGCGCGACCTGCTGATCTTCAACGGCGCGTGGACCGTCCGCTGGGCACAGGAGAAAAACCCCGGCCTTGTCCTGACCGAATTCCATCAGGACATCGAACAGGCGTAAAGAAGGCATCGCAAATGGACAACAAGGTATATCGAATTTTCGTCATCAACCCCGGCTCCACCTCCTCCAAGCTCTCCGTCTACGAAAACGAGCGCGAGGTGCTGACCGAGGACATCTTCCACGACGCGCCGGTGCTGCTGCGCTACCCCACCATCAACGACCAGCTGCCCTTCCGCATGGAGGTGCTGTACGACTTCCTCGACCGGCACGGCCTGAAGCCCGCGGAGTTCGACGCGGTCGTCGGCCGCGGCGGCTGCTGCTACAGCGTCGAGGACGGCGTCTACACCGTGGACGAACAGCTCGTGCGCGACTGCCACGACTGCGTCAGCGGCGTGTACCATTCCTCCATGCTGGGCGTGCAGATGGCGTGGGAGCTCTATCAGAAGCACAAATGCCCGACGTTCATGCTCGAGCCCACCGTGCTGGACGAGCTGGACGACCTCGCCCGCGTCACTGGCGTCCGGGGCGTCTACCGCCGCGCGGCGACGCACGCGCTGAACCTCAAGGCCACCGCGCGCAAGCACGCGAAGGCCATCGGCAAGCGCTACGAGGACTGCCGCTTCATCGTCTGCCACATCGACGGCGGCATCTCCGTCACCGCGCACAAGCTTGGCCGGCAGGTGGACGCCAACAACGCCAGCGGGGGAGAGGGCCCGTTCAGCCCGACCCGCATGGGCGGCATGGCGGTCACGGACATCGTGGGCGAGCTCTGGGACCGCCCGGCGCAGGAGATGAAAAAGCTGTGCAGCCACGCCGGCGGCCTGACAAGTCACTTCGGCACCTCGGATTCCGACGTGATCCACGCCATGGTGGACGCGGGCGATCCGCGGGCCACGCGCGTCTGGAACGCGATGATCTATCAGACGGCGAAGTACATCGGCGAGATGGCCGTCGTGCTGGAGGGCGAGGTGGACGCCATCGTCCTGACCGGCGGGCTTCTGCGCTTTGCCGACGTGGTGGAGGGCATCCGGACCCGCTGCGGCTGGATCGCGCCGATCGCCACCTATCCCGGCGAGAACGAGCAGGAGGCCATGGCGCTCGGCGCGCTGCGCGTCCTGCGCGGCGAGGAGCAGCCGAAGACCTACACCGGCCGCCCCGTCTGGGAAGGATTTCCCGACGAAAAATAATCGTTTGCGAACTTCCGTTGGGCGCGATGCCCAGATCGCGCCGTCCGTAGGGCGCGATGCCCACATCGCGCCGTAAAAGCAAAACAGGAATGGGAGCGTTGCGCGTGACCTTGTCGCTGAAAAAGAGAAAAAGCGAGGAGCGGCCGGAAATCCCCGTCCTG
>CAMJPK010000030.1 GCA_946407675.1 uncultured Clostridia bacterium | reverse complement strand
GGCCAGCGCGTCGAGCTGCGCCGTCTCCCCCGCCGGGGCGAGGACGCATCTGCAGATGTAGTTTTCCGTGCCGTCGTCAAAGGCCGAGCTATAGAGGATCACGCGCGCCGCGATCTGCTGCGTCCCGACGCTAAGCCGCACCTCGCCCGCGCCGAGGCGCCCCGCCGCCGCGCCGCCGGCGAACAGCGTCATGTCCGTATAGCCGCCGACCGCGCCGTACAGCGCCGCGCAGTCGGAAAAGACCAGGTCGTGGAGATAGGCCTCCATGAAGTCCTTCACGCTGTCGCCGTGCGCCAGATAGCGCTGCGTCACGTTGCGCCCGACGACGTAGCCGCCCTTGCCGTCCGCGACGCAGACCGCGCCGGGGATCCGCCCCGCGGCGATCTGCAGCGTCTCGTCATAGGTCAGCGCAAGGCCGGCGGGGAAATCGCGGTAGCGGTATTTCCCGCCGCCGAGGGCGACCTCCTCGGTGTCCGGCAGGGTGTTCACCGGGTGGATGCCCGCCTCCGCGGGGGTGATGCCCCAGAAATCCCAGTCGCGCAGAAAGCGCCCGGCCTTCCCGTCGATGCCGAGATTGCCGCTGCCGTCGACGCGCGCCGTCAATCGCACGTCGGACAAAAGCACGGAGATCGTACCGTCCTGCGCGGTGTACAGGCCGCCCATGACGCCGCCCGGCCACGAAAGCGCGCAGCCGCCGTGCCCGTCCACGGTCAGCGTCTCGCGCAGATAATCGTTATAATAGCTGCCCTCCAGCCCGTCCGTCGGCCCTTCGGGCGTCTCGGGCGGGGCGCTCTCCTCCCCGGCGACGGCCGGGATCGTCTCCGGCTCCCATTGCGCGGGCGCCTCCTCGGGCGCCTGCGTCTTGGCCGGCGCGCGCCCGCAGGCGGCGAGCAGCGCAAGCAGGCACAGCGCGAGGAACAGAATGATTTTGGTTAACTTGCAACGCATAGGCGCTCTCCTTGTTCAACGCCCCTCATTGTACCTGTTTCCCGTGGAAAAAACAAGCCGATTCCGGCCGCGGGCGGAATTTTCTTGAATTCACCGGCAAACAATGCTACCATGAAACCGGCTTGATCCCCCGACTTTTCCACAGAAAGGCAGCCGCCATGACCTACACCCACATCTTCTTTGACCTCGACGGCACGCTGACCGACCCGGGCCTCGGCATCACGAACGCCGTGATGTACGCGCTGGCGCGCTGGGGCATCCGCGTGGACGACCGGCAGACGCTCTATCCCTTCATCGGCCCGCCGCTGGTCGATTCCTTCATGCGCTTTTACGGCTTCTCCGCCGCCGACGCCCGCGCCGCCGTGGACGTCTACCGCGAGTATTTCGCGGACAAGGGCATCTTTGAAAACGAGGTGTACCCCGGCATCCCGGCGCTTTTGGCGCGGCTGAAGCGCGCGGGGCTGAAGCTCGTCATGGCCACGAGCAAGCCGGAGCAGTTCGCCGTGCGCATCGCGGAGCACTTCGGCATCGCGGCGTACTTTGACTGCATCGCCGGCGCCGCCATGGACGAGACACGGACGGAAAAGTGGGAGGTCGTGGAATACGCGCTGGGCCGCTGCGGCGTCACCGACCGCGCCGCCGTTTTGATGGTGGGCGACCGGGAGCACGACGTCCGCGGCGCTCATCGCTGCGGCATCCGAACGCTCGGCGTGCTCTACGGCTACGGCAGCCGCGCGGAGCTGGAGCAGGCCGGGGCCGTTGCCGTCGCGGAGACGGTGGAGGCCGTCGGCGATTACATTCTTGATCACAAGGAGGATACTGAAATGGACGATTTTGACGCGCGTGTGCGCGAATATGCCCGGCTGCTGGTCCGGGAGGGCGTCAACCTCCAGCCGAAGCAGACGCTGGTGATCTCCTGCCCGGTGGACGCGGCGTGGTTTGCCCGGCTGTGCGCGGAGGCCGCCTATGACGCCGGCTGCCGCGAGGTCGTGATGAACTGGTCCGACGAACAGTTGATGCGCATGGGCTTTCTGCGCGCGGACGACGCGGTGTTCGACGAATACCCCGCGTGGGCGGCGGCAAAGTCCAACACGCTGGCCGACGAGGGTGCGGCCTTCCTGAGCATCCACAGCGCCGACCCGGAGAGCCTCGCCGGGGTGGACCCCGACCGCCTGCGCCGCCGCCGCATCGCCACCGGGACGGCGATGAAGCATTTCACCGAGATGTCGCGCGGCAACCGCGTGAGCTGGTGCGTCGCCGCGCTCCCCTGCCCCGCATGGGCAAAGAAGGTCTTTCCCGCGCTTTCGGAGGACGAAGCGATGCGCCGGCTGTGGCAGGAGGTCCTGCGCGCCGCCCGCGCCGATCGCGCCGGCGCGTCGGAGGCGTGGTGCGCCCACAGCGCGGCGCTGCGCGCGCATGTCGCGGTCCTGAACTCGTATAATTTCAAATCCCTGCACTACAAAAACGCGCGCGGCACCGACCTGACCGTGGAGCTCCCCGCGGGGCATTTCTGGTCCGGCGGCGAGGAGAAGTGCCTCGGCAACGGCGTTTCGTTCTCCCCCAACATCCCCACCGAGGAGATCTTCACGCTCCCGAAGCGCGACGGCGTCAACGGCACGGTCGTCGCCAGCAAGCCGCTTTCCTATAACGGCAACGTCATCGAGGGCTTCCGCTTCACGCTCAAGGACGGGAAGATCACCGAGGTCCACGCCGACAAGGGCGAGGACCTCCTGCGCGGCGCGATCTCCGTGGACGAGGGCGCGTCCTTCCTCGGCGAGTGCGCGCTGGTGCCCTGCGATTCCCCGATCTCCCGCTCCGGCGTGCTGTTTTACGATACGCTGTTCGACGAGAACGCCTCCTGCCACTTCGCCTTCGGCTCGGCCTACCCCTGCATCGCCGGCGCGGAGAACATGGACGCGGACGCGCTTCTGGCGCACGGCGTCAACCGCTCCATCACCCACGTGGACTTTATGATCGGCACGCCCGACCTCTCCATCGTCGGCACGACGCACGACGGAAAAGAGGTCCCGGTGTTTGTCGATGGAAATTTCGCGTTTTGATGATCCGCATGGTCATTCCGAGCAGTAGGGCGCGTCGACCCCGACGCGCCGCACACTGGCGTGGGAATCCGTTTTCTCCTCGAGAAGGATACGGATTGCCACGGCCCTTTCGGGCCTCGCAATGACCGCAAACGGAGGTGTCATCCCATGCTGCAGCTTCCCGCACAAGTGCATACCGCGCTCAGCCGGCTTTCCGCAGCCGGCTTCGAGGCCTATGTCGTGGGCGGCTGCGTGCGCGACCTGCTGATGGGCCGGACGCCAGGCGACTATGACGTCACGACCGGCGCGCTGCCGGAGGAGACCGCCGCGGTCTTCGCTTCTGAGCGCGTGATCGAGACGGGCAAAAAGCACGGCACCGTGACCGTACTACTGGACGGCATGCCGCTGGAGATCACGACCTTCCGCGTGGACGGCGCCTACGCCGACGCGCGCCACCCCGACGCCGTGACCTTCACGCGCTCGCTGCGCGAAGACCTTGCCCGGCGCGATTTCACGATGAACGCCCTTGCGTGGAGCCCCGCCGCCGGACTGGTCGATCCCTTCGGGGGCGAAGCCGACATCCGCGCGCAGACCATCCGCTGCGTCGGCGCGCCGGACGCGCGCTTTCGCGAGGACGCGCTGCGCATCGCGCGCTGCCTGCGCTTTTCCGCCGTGCTCGGCTTCGGCGTCGAGCCCGCCACCGCCGCCGCCGCGCGGGCAAACCGCGCGCTGCTGCGCCGCGTGAGCGCCGAGCGCGTGAGCGAGGAGCTGAAAAAGCTCGTCTGCGGCGGCGACGTGCGCCGCGTCATGCTGACTGAGACGGACATCCTCGGCGAGGTGCTGCCGGAGCTTCTGCCGATGTGCGGTTTCGACCAGCGCAACAAGCACCACATCTATGACGTTCTGGAGCACTGCGCCGCCGCCTGCGAGACCGTGCCCGCGGAGCCGGACCTGCGTCTGGCCGCGCTGCTGCACGACGTGGGCAAGCCGGACTGCTTCTTCACGGACGCCGACGGCGTCGGCCACTTCTACGGCCACGCGCAGCGCGGCGCGGAGATGGTCGAGCCCATGCTGCGGCGGCTGCGCTTTGACAACGAAAGCCGGGAGCGCATCACCGAGCTGGTGCGCCGCCACGACATGCGCATTGAGCCGACGGAGAAGGGCGTGCTGCGCGCGCTGCGGCGCTTCGGCCCGGAATTCTTCTTCCAGCTGCTGGCGCTCAAGCGCGCCGACGCCCTCGCGCACGCGCCGGGGCCGAACACGGACGAGCGCGTGGAACGCTGCGCCGCGCTGGACGCGCTCGGGCGGGCGCTGCTGGCGCGGCAGGCCTGCTTCTCGCTGCGCGATCTCGCCGTGAACGGCCGCGACCTGCTGGACGCAGGCATGGCCCCCGGCCCCGCCGTCGGGCAGGCGCTGGACGCGCTGCTGGACGCCGTCACCGACGGCGCGGTGGAAAACGAAAAGGCGGCGCTTTTGGCGTACTGGGCGGCGCAAACCCCATAAAACAATATCAAATGGATCGCGCGCGAACCGGCGTGTGGGAAAGCTTCCCGCACGCCGGTTTTGAACATTTCGTGAATTTTTGTTTTTCCCGCCGGGAACACTTGACAAACAATGTTTCCGGTGGTAAATTAGCACTCGATAGATGAGAGTGCCAGCAGCGGAAGCTGTGGATTGCTATTCCAAAGGGAGTCCGGCCATGGAGATCAGCGAGAGAAAAAAGAAGATCCTCGCGGCGGTGGTGGATGAATACATCGCCAATGCCGAGCCGGTCGGCAGCAAGCTCATTGCGGAAAAGGCCGGGCTGCATGTCAGCTCCGCCACGATCCGCAACGAGCTGGCGGAGCTCACCGCCCTCGGCTATCTGGAGCAGCCGCACACGAGCGCGGGCCGCGTTCCGACGGCGCAGGGCTACCGCCTCTACGTCAACGAGCTGATGGAGCGCCACAAGCTGAGCATGGAGGAGACCGCGGAGATCAACCGCAGCCTGAACGTCAAGGTGCAGCAGCTCGACAAGCTGATGCAGGACGTCGGCAGGATCGCCGCGGACATGACCAACTACCCGGCCCTCGCCATGGCGGCGCAGGCGCCGGAGACGATCCGCCGCTTCGACATCATCTACGTCGACGCCAACACCTTCATCATCGTGGCGCTGCTCGGCAGCAGCAAGGTGAAGAACAAGCTGGTGCATCTGCCCTTCTCCGTGGACCAGAGCACGATCCAAAAGCTTTCGACGGTGTTCAACGCGAGCTTCACCGGCGTCACGGAGGAGCAGATCACCCCGGTGCTCATCTCCTCGACGGAGCGGGCCGTGGGCGACACGATGGGGCTGGTGGCCGCCATCGCGGGCTTCGCGCTGGAGATCCTCTCCGAAAGCCGCGGCGCGCAGGGCGTGCTGGCGGGCGGGGCCAAGCTGCTGCAGCTGCCCGAGTTCCGCGATCCCGACAAGGCGCACCACCTGATGGACTATCTCTCCGACACGGCGCATCTGGCGGACCTCTCCGCCGTCGGCAGCTTCGGCAGCGACGTGAAGGTGCTGATCGGCCCGGAGAATGTGGCCGAGGAGCTGCGGGACAGCAGCGTCGTCCTCGCGAAGTATGACGCGGGCGACGGGATGCAGGGCGTCATCGGCGTGGTCGGCCCGACGCGCATGGATTATTCCACCGTGGCCGCCAAGCTCAGCTACATCGCCGACAGCTTAAGCAAGGCGCTTGCCGGCGGGAAGACGGACGCGCTGCCCGGCTTCGGCAAGCTGATGATCAAGGATCAAAACTGAAAGGATCTGAGATAGATGTCAAAGAAAAAGAACGAGCATGGCGAGGCAAAGCCGCAGCCGGAAAACGAGCCGCAGGCACAGCCGGAACAGCAGGCGCAGGCCGAGCAGGCACAGACCGAACAGCCGCAAGCCGAGCAGCCGCAGGCCGCGCAGGCCGACAGCATGCAGGAAAAGCCGCAGGCCGACAGCGAGCGCTATCTGCGCCTGATGGCGGAATTCGACAACTACAAAAAGCGCAGCGCGAAGGAGCGCGAAAACATCTACACCGACGTCCACGTCGACACGGTGACGAAGTTTCTGCCCGTCTTCGACAACCTGGAGCGGGCGATGAAAACCGAAACCGCTGACGAGGCATACAAGAAGGGCGTGGAGATGACCTTCCACCAGCTCATGGACGTGTTCAAAAAGCTGGGCGTGGAGGAAATCGAAAGCGTCGGCAAGCCCTTTGACCCGGTCTTCCACAACGCGGTCATGCACGTGGACGACGAGAGCCGCGGCGAGAACGAGATCGTCGAGGAATTCCAGAAGGGCTTCAAAATCGGCGACAAGGTGATCCGCCACAGCATGGTCAAGGTCGCCAACTGACACAGTCAAATAATAAAATGAATCATATAGGAGGTCATCATCATGGGAAAAATCATCGGTATTGATCTGGGTACGACAAACTCCTGCGTATCCGTTATGGAAGGCGGCGAAGCCGTCGTTATCGCCAACGCGGAGGGCAACCGCACCACGCCGTCCGTCGTGGCCTTCGCCAAGAACGGCGAGCGCATGGTCGGCCAGGTGGCAAAGCGCCAGGCCGTCACGAACCCCGACCGCACCATCTCCTCCATCAAGCGCGAGATGGGCAGCGACTACAAGGTCGCCATCGACGGCAAGAGCTACACCCCGCAGGAAATCAGCGCCATGATCCTGCAGAAGCTGAAGGCGGACGCCGAGGCCTATCTGGGCCAGAGCGTGACCGAGGCGGTCATCACCGTTCCGGCCTACTTCACCGACTCCCAGCGCCAGGCCACCAAGGACGCCGGCCGTATTGCCGGTCTGGACGTCAAGCGCATCATCAACGAGCCGACGGCCGCCGCGCTGGCCTACGGCATCGACAAGGAGCAGGACCAGAAGATCATGGTCTACGACCTCGGCGGCGGCACCTTCGATGTGTCCATCCTCGAGATCGGCGACGGCGTCATCGAGGTGCTGGCCACCGCCGGCAACAACCGCCTCGGCGGCGACGACTTCGACGCCTGCATCGTCGAGTACCTGCTCAGCGAGTTCAAGAAGACCGACGGCATCGACCTGCGGAGTGACAAGATGGCCATGCAGCGCCTGAAGGAGGCCGCGGAGAAGGCCAAGATCGAGCTGAGCGGCGTCACCAGCTCCACCATCAACCTGCCCTATATCACCGCCGACGCCACCGGCCCCAAGCACATGGACATCACGCTGACCCGCGCGAAGTTCAACGAGCTGACCGCGCATCTGGTGGAAAAGACTGCCGGCCCCGTGCGCCAGGCGCTGTCCGACTCCGGCCTCAACCCCTCCGACCTGAGCAAGGTCCTGATGGTGGGCGGCTCCAGCCGTATCCCCGCCGTGCAGGACGAGGTCAAGAAGCTCACCGGCAAGGAGGGCTTCAAGGGCATCAACCCGGATGAGTGCGTCGCCATCGGCGCGGCGATCCAGGGCGGCGTGCTCGGCGGCGACGTCGAGGGTATCCTCCTGCTGGATGTCACCCCGCTGTCCCTCGGCATCGAGACGCTGGGCGGCGTGTGCACGCGCCTGATCGAGCGCAACACCACCATCCCGACCAAGAAGAGCCAGATCTTCTCCACCGCCGCGGACAACCAGACCTCTGTCGAGGTCAACGTCCTGCAGGGCGAGCGCGAGATGGCCGCCGCGAACAAGTCCCTCGGCCGCTTCCATCTGGACGGCATCGCCCCGGCCCGCCGCGGCGTCCCGCAGATTGAGGTCACCTTCGACATCGACGCCAACGGCATCGTGAACGTCTCCGCCAAGGACCTCGGCACCGGCAAGGAGCAGCACATCACCATCACCTCCTCGTCCAACATGAGCAAGGAGGACATCGACAAGGCCGTCCGCGAGGCCGAGCAGTTCGCCGCCGAGGACGCCCGCAAGAAGGAAGAGGTCGACGCCCGCAACCAGGGCGATCAGATGGTCTATCAGACCGAGAAGACCCTCGACGAGATGAAGGATAAGCTCTCCCCCGCCGACCGCGGCGAGATCGAGAGTGCGCTCGGCGAGCTGAAGACGGCCCTGTCCGGCAGCGACACTGCGGCGATCAAGGCCAAGACCGAGGCCCTCACGCAGGTCTTCTACAAGGTCAGCGAGAAGCTGTATCAGCAGCCCGGCGCACAGCCCGGCGCCGGCCCGCAGGCCGGTCCGCAGGGTGGCCCGCAGGGCGGCGGCGACGGCCAGCAGTACTACGACGCGGACTACACCGTTGTGGACGACGACAAGAAGTGACCCGATAAGGATTGACAACGGCATGGGTTTCGTTGTATAAATCAATGTAATGTATTTATGGTGATTGCGGATCTGTGCAGACAGATTCGCAATCGCCGTGTTTTCGGAGACTGTATTTATGGCGGAAAAACGAGACTACTATGAGGTGCTCGGCCTGAGCAAGGGCGCCACGGACGACGAGATCAAGAAGGCGTACCGCAAGCTCGCCAAGGAAAACCACCCCGACCTGCATCCGGGCGACAAGGCCTGCGAGGAGCGGTTCAAGGAGATCGGCGAGGCCTACGAGGTGCTGTCCGACCCGGACAAGAAGGCGCGCTACGACCAGTACGGCTTTGCGGCCTTTGATCCCAACGCCGGCTTCGGCGGCGGCGGCTTCGGCGGCTTCGGCGATTTCGGCGACCTCGGGGACATCCTCGGCAACATCTTCGGCGGCGGCTTCGGCTTCGGCGGCGGCACGCGGCAGCGCAACGCCCCGCAGAAGGGCGAGAGCCTGCGCGTGCGGATTTCGATCGCCTTTGAGGAGGCCGCATTCGGCTGCAGCAAGGAGATCACGGTCCCCCGCATCGAGGACTGCGAGGACTGCGGTGGAACCGGCTGCAAGCCCGGCACAAGCACGGAGACCTGCCCCGACTGCGGCGGCGCCGGCGAGGTGCGCGTACAGCAGCGCACGCCCTTCGGCGTCATGGCCTCCACCACCCCCTGCCGCCGCTGCGGCGGCACCGGCAAGCTGGTGAAGGACCCCTGCCCCAAGTGCGGCGGCAAGGGCAAGGTGCGCCGCCAGCGGACGATCTCCGTCAACATCCCCGCCGGCATCGACGACGGCCAGACCATCTCCCTGCGCGGCCAGGGCCACGCGGGCGTCAACGGCGGCCCGAAGGGCGACCTGCTCATCACGGTCAGCGTCAAGGCCCACCCGCTTTTCGAGCGCGACGGCAGCAGCATCCTGCTTGAGATGCCCATTTCCTTTGTGCAGGCGGCGCTCGGCGCGGAGGTCGAGGTCCCGACGCTGGACGGCAAGGTGAAATACACGATCCCCGAGGGTACCCAGACGGGCACGACCTTCCGCCTGCGCGGCAAGGGCGTCCCCTACATCAACGGCTCGGCCCGCGGCGACCAGTACGTCACGGTCAACATCGAAACGCCGACGAACCTGAACAAGGAGCAGAAGGAGCTTCTGCGCAAGTTCGGCGAGGCGACCGGCGGCGACGGCGGCATAAAGGGGAAGAAAAAGCACAAGCTGCTCTGATAAAACATTGCAAAGCCCTTCCGGCGGAAGGGCTTTTTGCGCTGAAAGGATACCACGATACATGAAACGCAAACGCACTTTCTGTCTGCTTCTCGCGCTGCTTCTGACGCTGGCGCTGGCGCTGCCGGCCGCAGCCGCGGACGGCACGCGCAGCTATGCCCGCGAGGAGGCGATGGCTTACGCGCTGAAGGCGCTGGGCCTGTTCCGGGGCTATTCCGACGCGGACCCGGGGCTGGCGGACGCGCCGAGCCGCGCGCAGGCGCTGGTCATGATGCTGCGCCTCATGGGCCTGGAGCAGACGGCGCTGAATGAGCCGCGGGAGCACCCCTTCGGCGACACCGCCGCCTACGCATGGGCCGACCCCTACATCGCCTACGCCTATGAAGCCGGCCTGACCAAGGGGCAATACGAGGCGACCGCCGACACGCCCGCGCTGTTCGGCGGCGACGCGGACGCCGACGCGCGCGTCTATCTGACCTTCGTGCTGCGCGCGCTCGGCTACACCGAGGGCGCGGACGGGGATTTCCGCTGGGACAGCCCCGTGTCGCTGGCGCAGGCGGTCGGCATCGCGCCGGACTATGTGCGCTTCTCCGATTTCCGCCGCGCCGACGTGGTCACGGTGTCCTATGCCGCGCTGGGCGCGAAGATGAAGGACAGCACGCAGACGCTGGCAGAATCCCTGCTGGAGCGCGGCGTGCTGACACAGGCGCTGCTCGACGCCTACTATGACCCCGCCGCGGCCGAGACCGGCACGCTGGCCGCGCCCTACGCGGAGAACACCGCGGCCTACCGTGCGCAGTGCCGCATCCCCGAGGGCGCCGACATCTCCGGTCTGCCCGTCGACTACCACGGCTCCGTCGCCCTCATCGGCGACGCCGGCTATGAGCTTTTCGGCTTCTATGCCGCCGGCGCGCGCAAGGTCGCGCAGAAGATTGCCGCGGGCGCCGCGGCGGTGGAGGGCAAGGCCCGCGTCTTCGGCATCATCGTGCCCAACCGCATGGGCGCCGTGCTGAGCTACGCCGACGCTAAGCGGCTGTGCCGCACCGAGAAAAGCGAGGCGGAGGCCATTGAATACGCCTATGCGCAGATGGGCGACAAGGTCATCACACCCGACGCCATGTCCAACCTGCGGCTGCACAACGACGAGTACATCTTCTTCCGCACCGACCACCACTGGACCGCGCTGGGCTCCTACTACGCCTACGAGGCGTGGGCGGAGGCCGCGGGCTTCGAGCCGGTCCCGCTCGACCAGTTCGACACCGTCTCCCAGACCGGCCACCTCGGTTATTTCTATTCCACCTGCGGCAAGCCCGCCGCGATGCGCCAAAACCCCGACGAGGTGATCGCTTACGTCCCGCGCAGCAGCTTCACCTGCTCGCCCGCCAATGCGATGGACTTCACCGCCGGCGGCTACAACATCTTCCTCGGCGGCGACCGCGCCCTCACCACGATCGTCAACAACGACATCGACGACGATTCCGCCTGCGTGCTCGTCAAGGACTCCTACGGCAACCCCTTCGCCGTCTGGCTCACGCAGCATTACCACACGGTCTACGTCATTGATTACCGCCACTACCGCAACACCGCGGGCTATCTGAGCTTCTCGCAGTTTGCCGACCAGAAGGGCGTGGACGACTTCATCGTGCTGCTGCCGATGACGCTCTCGCAGGCCGACCTCACCTCCAGCTATCTCGCAAAATACTGCTGGTAACTTACAAAACGAACAGCGCCGCGGCCTTCGGGCCGCGGCGCTGTTCGTTATTTCACCCCCGTGCCGTCGAAGGCGGGGATCATCTCATCCGTCGCGCTCTCGGGCGACTGGGTATAGCCGTGGCAGATGTCGGAGAACTCCAGATAGGACGCGCAGCGTTCATATTCCGCCGCGCTGACGCGGCGCTGCAGCTCCGGGAAGGCCTCCAGCCCCGGCATCGGCGTATACTGGCACATCAGGCTGAACAGAATGTGCTCCGCCGGGAAATGGTCCTCCACCGCGTCGATGACGCGCAGGGTGTTCTCCGGCGCGCCGGGCAGGATCAGGTGGCGGATGAGCAGCCCGCGCCGCAACATGCCGTCGGCATCCAGGACGAAGGGCCCGGTCTGCCGGTACATCTCGCTGATTGCGGCCAGCGCGGTCTTCGGGTAGTCCGGCGCCGCCGAGTAGCGCGCACTCAGCGCGGCGTCAGCGTATTTGAAGTCCGGCATGTAGACCTGCACCAGCCCCTCCAGCCGCCGCAGCGTCTCGACCGATTCATAGCCGCTGCTGTTCCACACCACGGGGATGCCGAGGTCCAGTCCGTCCAGCGCGGCGGCGATGACGTCGCTGAAATGCGTCGGCGTCACGAGATTCAGGTTGTGCACGCTCTGATCGCGCAGCGCAAGGAAGATGTCCCGCAGCCGCGCGACGCTGACCGGCTCCCCCGCCGCGCCGCGGCTGATATCATGGTTTTGGCAAAAGACGCAGCGGAGGTTGCAGCCGGCGAAAAACACCGCGCCGCTGCCGCGCGTGCCGCTGATGCAGGGCTCCTCGCCGAAGTGCGGCGCGGCGCGGCAGACCATCGCGGCTTCTCCCACGCCGCAAACGCCGTTTTTCCCGTCCCGCCGGGGCGCGTTGCAGCGCCGGGGACACAGATTGCAGTTCATTGCAGCAGCTCTTTCCCGATATACAGCTCGCCGATGCGCGCTTCGTCCGCCATGCGCATCCGCCCGCTCTCAAAGCCGCGGCGGGCCAGGTGCAGCATCTTCTTCAGCGTGTACTTGCTCTCCCCCGCCATGCGCGCGCGGCGGTCGTACTGCACGATCTCCAGCGGCAGGCCGAGGCGCGTCACAAGGCCGCGCAGGAACAGATCCTCCGTCCCGAAGCGGCACAGCCGGTCGATCGCCTCCGCGCTCATCAATCGGAAGTCCGCGTGGTCGAAGACGATCTTCGCGCCGCCGAGACGCACGAGGGTATAGAACGCGCGGGCGGTGAAGCGCTTGAAAAAGGTGTCCGTGTCGCGCCGGTCGCGCACGCCGCAGACGATCTGCGCCCCGGCGCGCCATTTGTCCACCATCGCGTCGATGGCGTCCGGGTCGTCCTGCAGGTCGGCGTCGATGGTCAGCGCCGCGTCCGCGCGCTGCGCCGCGACCACCATCCCGGCCGTGACCGCGTTCTGATGCCCGCGGTTTTTCGACAGCTTCAGCGCGCACACGTCCGGGTTTTCCGCGAAAAGCCGCTCGAGGATGCGCCACGTCGCGTCCGCGCTGCCGTCGTCCACGAAGAGCACGCGGCTGTCCGGCGCGAGCTTCCCCGCCGCGACGAGCCGGCGCAGCTTTGCCAGCAGCACCGGCGCGCTTTCCGGCAGCGCCGCCTCCTCGTTGTAGCAGGGTACGACGATGTATAGACTGTTCATTCGTTCATCACGCTCCGCAATCATTTCCGCAATCATTATATTCCTTTTTTGGTTTTTCACAAGCCTGTTGTATGATTCCCGGGTTTTGGCGGAAAAATGTTATGAATTCGTGAATTTTTCGCCAAAAACTCCACAAAATGCTTGCTTTTCCTGCATGGGGAGTATACAATCGTTGTGCCAAAGGAAAGGGTTTGCCCATGATCGACATTATTCTGCACGAGCCGGAGATCCCGATGAACACCGGCAACATCGCCCGCACCTGCGCCTGCACCGGCGCGCGTCTGCATCTGATCCGCCCGCTGGGCTTCGACATCAGCGACAAGGCCGTCAAGCGCGCGGGGCTGGACTATTGGAAATACGTCGACATCTCGGTCTACGACGACCTGGACGATTTCTTCGCCAAGCGCGGCGACGCCAATCTCTGGCTTGCGACCACCAAGGCCCCCCGCTGCTATGCCGACGCCGACTTTCGCACCGCCGATGTGAAGCTGATGTTCGGTAAGGAGACGGCGGGGCTGCCCGAATGGCTGCGGGAGCGTTACTATGACCGGTGCATCCGCATCCCGATGATCGGGCCGGTGCGCAGCCTCAATCTGGCCAACTCCGTGGCCATCCTTTGCTACGAAGCGCTGCGGCAGCAGGGCTTTCCCGAACTGAAAGAAACCGGACTTATGTATAAGAGGTGAATTCACATGAACTATCAGAAGAAAACCGTGTACGATGTGGACGTGAAGGGCAAAAAGGTGCTCCTGCGCTGCGACTTCAACGTTCCGCAGGACAAGCAAACCGGCGCGATCACCGACGACAAGCGCATCCGCGCCGCGCTGCCGACGATCCGCTACCTGCTGGAGCAGGGCGCGGCGGTCATCGCCTGCTCCCATCTCGGCAAGCCCAACGCCACCTTCGACGCCTACGTGAAGAAGCAGGTCGAGAAGGGCAAAAAGCCGGAGGAGCTGACCGAGGCCGACTGGCAAAAGAGCAACAAGAAGCTTTCCCTCGCGCCCGTGGCCGTGCGCCTGAGCGAGCTGCTGGGCATCCCCGTCGCCATGGCCGCCGACACCGTCGGGCCCGACGCGCAGGCCAAGGCCGCGGCGCTCAAGCCGGGCGAGCTGCTGCTGCTGGAGAACACCCGCTTTGAAAAGGGCGAGACGAAGAACGACCCCGCCTTCGCCAAGGCGCTGGCCGGTCTCGCGGGCGCGGACGGCGTTTACGTCTCCGACGCCTTCGGCACCGTCCACCGCGCGCACGCCTCCACCGCCGGTGTCGCGGACTATCTGCCCGCCGTCAGCGGCCTGCTGATCCAGAAGGAGCTGGAGATCATGGGCGGCGCGTTGGAGAACCCGAAGCGCCCCTTCGTCGCCATCCTCGGCGGCGCCAAGGTCAGCGACAAGATCGGCGTCATCAACAACCTGCTGGAGAAGGCCGACACCATCATCATCGGCGGCGGCATGGCTTACACCTTCATCAAGGCCATGGGCCACAACGTCGGCACCAGCCTGCTGGAGGCCGACAAGGTGGATTACGCGAAGGAGATGCTCGAAAAGGCCGCGCAGAAGGGCGTCATGCTCCTGCTCCCGGTGGACACCGCGATCCACGACAAGTTTGAGAACACGGACAAGTTCCTGACCGTCGATACCGCCATGATGCCGGACGGCTACATGGGCCTCGACATTGGCCCGAAGTCCGTCCGCCTGTTCACCGAGGCCATCCGCGGCGCGGGCACCGTGATCTGGAACGGCCCGATGGGTGTCTTTGAGTTCCCGGCCTTTGCCGAGGGCACCAAGGCCATCGCCCGCGCGCTGGCGGAGTCCGACGCCATCACCATCGTCGGCGGCGGCGACAGCGCCGCGGCGGTGGAGCAGCTCGGCTTCGCCGACAAGATGACGCACATCTCCACCGGCGGCGGCGCCTCGCTCGAATTCCTCGAGGGCAAGGTCCTGCCCGGCGTGGCCTGCCTGTTGGACAAATAATCAATTCACAATAAAAGAAGGTAAGAACATGAATCGCAAGTATCGCAAGACCATTATCGCGGGCAACTGGAAGATGAACAAGACCGCCTCCGAGACGGCCGCGTTTGCCGAGGCGATCAAGCCCCTGCTGCCCAAGACGCGCGCGTGCGAGGCCGTCATCTGCGTCCCGGCGCTGAACATCGCCGCCGCGCAGAAGGCCCTGAAGGGCACGCGCATCCACGTCGGCGCGGAGACGCTGCACGAGGCCGCCTCCGGCGCATTTACCGGCGAGATGGCGGCAAATATGCTCTCTGACATCGGCGTGAAGTACGTCATCATCGGCCACTCCGAGCGCCGCCAGTACTACAACGAGACGGACTTCACCGTCAATGCGAAGATCCGCGCCGCGCTGGACGCCGGGCTCACCCCCATCGTCTGCGTCGGCGAGTCGCTGCAGCAGCGCGAAAAGGGTGTAGAGCAGGAGCTTCTGGCCTATCAGGTGATGACCGCGGTCTCCGGCCTTTCCGCCGCGGAGATGAAGAAGGTCGTCATCGCCTATGAGCCCATCTGGGCCATCGGCACCGGCAAGACCGCCACAAGCGAGCAGGCGCAGGAGATCTGCAGCCACATCCGCGCGTGCATCCGCAAGAAGTACGACGCCCGCACCGCCCGCGCCGTCTCCATCCTCTATGGCGGCAGCATGAACACCGGCAACGCGGCCGAGCTGCTCTCGATGCCCGACATCGACGGCGGCCTGATCGGCGGCGCTTCCCTGAAGCCGGTCGATTTCTCCAAGCTGATCGCGTGCCCCGCGCAGGTGGAAAATGGCTAAGGTCCCTTCCGTTTTACTCATCATGGACGGCTACGGGCTGGCCGCGCCGGGCCCGTGGAACGCCGTCTCCGTGGCGAACACGCCGAACCTCGACGCGCTGTTCGCGACCTGCCCCAACACGACGCTGTCCGCCTCCGGGCTGGACGTCGGCCTGCCCGACGGGCAGATCGGCAACAGCGAGGTGGGCCATACGAACATCGGCGCGGGCCGCGTCGTGTTCCAGGACCTGCCGCGCATCTCCCGCGCGATTGAGGACGGCAGCTTCTTTGCAAACCCCGTCTATCGGAAGGCCGTCCGCGCCGCGCGCGACAGCGGAAAGGCGCTCCACATCCTCGGGCTTTGCTCCGACGGCGGCGTGCACAGCCACATCTCCCACATCATCGCGATGCTGGAGCTGGCAAAGCGCGAGGGGCAGAAAAAGGTCTGGCTCCATTGCTT
This sequence comes from uncultured Clostridia bacterium, assembly GCA_946407675.1. Taxonomy (GTDB): domain Bacteria; phylum Bacillota; class Clostridia; order Oscillospirales; family Oscillospiraceae; genus SVKR01. Next base: position 1,507 of record CAMJPK010000030.1, on the reverse strand, counting down.
CCTCGACGGGCGCGACGTGCCGCCGCGCTCCGGCAAGGACTATGTGCAGCAGCTGGTGGATGCCTGCGCCGCGGTCGGCGTCGGGAAGATCGCCACGGTGCAGGGCCGCTTCTACGGCATGGACCGCGACAAGCGCTGGGAGCGCGTGCAGCGCGGCTATGACGCGATCGTCCGCGGCGTCGGCAAGCCGGACGCCGACCCGGTCGGCGCGGTGCAGCGCAGCTATGACGCGGACGTGACGGACGAATTCGTCGAGCCCGTCGTCTGCGACGCAGGCGGCGCGATCGCCGACGGCGACAGCGTCATCTTCATCAACTTCCGCCCCGACCGGGCGCGCGAGATGACCTGGGCGCTGACCGGCAATCTCCCGGCGGGCAGCACGATGGACACGGTCCCGCTGCAGCTCAACTACGTTTGCACCACGCAGTACGACGAGCTTCTGACGCTGCCGATCGCCTTCCCCCCGGAGCCCATCGAGAACACGCTCGGCGCGTATGCCAGCGCCCTCGGGCTGCGGCAGCTGCGCATCGCGGAGACGGAGAAATACGCCCATGTGACCTTCTTCTTCAACGGCGGCGTGGAGACCGTCTTCCCCGGCGAGGACCGGGTGCTGGTGCCCTCCCCCAAGGAGTTCCCCACCTACGACCTCATCCCGGAGATGAGCGCCTACAAGGTCACGGACGAGTGCGCCAGGCGCATCCGCAGCGGCGACTACGACCTCGTGGTCTGCAACCTCGCCAACTGCGACATGGTGGGCCACACCGGCGTGATGGAGGCCGCGGTCAAGGCGGTGGAGACCGTCGATGCCTGCGTCGGCACGATCACGGCCGCGGTGAAGGAGATGGGCGGCACGCTGCTCGTCACCGCCGACCACGGCAACGCCGACTGCATGCGCTCCCCTGACGGCCAGCCCCACACCGCGCACACCACAAACCCCGTGCCGCTGATCCTCGTCGGCGCGCAGGCCAAGCTTCGCCCCGGCCGTCTGGCCGACCTCGCCCCGACCATGCTGGAGCTCATGGGCTACGAGAAACCCGCTGAAATGACAGGAGAGAGTCTCATTCAAAAGGCGTGACCGCCTTTTGAATGAGCCCCCTCCCGTAGGGCGCGACGACCCCGGCGCGCCGAAGGAATATCACAACAATCATTCTAAAGGAGAAACACTTATGAAACAGTATTTTGAGATCGTCGACGTCATGGCCCGCGAGATCCTCGATTCCCGCGGCAATCCCACCGTTGAGGTGGAGGTCACGCTGGACGACGGCACCGTCGGCCGCGCGGACGTCCCCTCCGGCGCGAGCACCGGCATTTTTGAGGCCTGCGAGCTGCGTGACGGCGACAAGGGCCGCTACCTCGGCAAGGGCGTTGAGAAGGCCGTCGCCAACGTCAACGGCGAGATCTGCGAGGCCATCGTCGGCCTGAACGCCCTCGACCAGCCCAGCATCGACCGCGTGCTCATCGAGCTGGACGGCACCCCCAACAAGACCCGCCTGGGCGCCAACGCCAT
>CAMJPK010000029.1 GCA_946407675.1 uncultured Clostridia bacterium | reverse complement strand
CGCAGCAAGGGCCTGGGCGAGAACGACCCGGAGATGATGTGGCTGACCACCATGAACCCGGAGACCCGCCGCCTCATCAAGATCATGCCGGAGGACGCAGAGCGCACCGCCGCGATGTTCGACCTGCTGCTGGGCGACGATCTGAACGGACGCAAAAACCACATTGCAGAGAACGGAAGCCGCTATCTCGAGCTGGCGGATATCTCGTAAGGCAGGTGCAGTATGGCAAGAAAGAAAGCAGAAGAAAGCAAAAAGATGCCCGCCGGCGATCCCGGCGTTCAGGGCCTGCGCGCCGAGGTCGTCGAGCAGCCCATCACCGAAACGCTGGAGTCGAACTACATGCCCTACGCCATGTCGGTCATCGTCTCGCGCGCGATCCCGGAGATTGACGGCTTCAAGCCGAGCCACCGCAAGCTGCTGTATATGATGTACAAGATGGGGCTGCTGACCGGCGCGCGCACGAAGTCCGCCAACATCGTCGGCTCCACCATGAAGCTCAACCCGCACGGCGACGCCGCCATCTATGACACGATGGTCCGGCTCTCCCGCGGCTATGAGGCGCTTCTGACGCCCTTTGTGGACAGCAAGGGCAACTTCGGCAAGCACTATTCCCGCGACATGGCCTGGGCCGCGCCGCGCTATACGGAGGCCAAGCTCTCCACCATCTGCGCCGAGCTTTTCCGCGACATCGACAAGGACACCGTCGATATGGTGGACAACTACGACGGCAGCATGCTTGAGCCGACGCTGCTGCCCACGACCTTCCCGAATGTCCTCGTCAGCGCCAACATGGGCATCGCCGTCGGCATGGCCAGCCAGATCTGCGGCTTCAACCTCAGCGAGGTCTGCGAGACGACCATCAACTACTTAAACGATCCCAACCACGACCTGCTGAGCACCATGCCCGCGCCGGATTTCCCGACGGGCGGCGAGATCGTTTACAATGCCGACGAGATGCGGGAGATCTACCGCACCGGCCGCGGCAGCTTCCGGGTGCGTTCCCGCTGGCGCTATCTGCCGAAGGAAAACATGATCGAGGTCTACGAGATCCCGTATTCCACCACGGTCGAGCAGATCATGGACAAGGTGGCCGAGCTCCTGAAGGCCGGCAAGGTCCGCGAGATCAGCGATATGCGCGACGAGACGGACCTGAGCGGCCTGAAGCTCACGATCGACCTCAAGCGCGGCACGGACCCGGACAAGCTGATGGCGAAGCTGGGCAGACTGACGCCGCTGACCGACCCCTTCTCCTGCAATTTCAACATCCTCATCGGCGGCAATCCGAAGGTCATGGGCGTGCAGGAGATCCTCGACGAATGGATCGCATGGCGCACGGAATGTGTCAAGCGCCGCGTCTACTTTGACCTGCAGAAAAAGCGCGACAAGCTGCACCTGCTCAAGGGCCTTGGCAAGATCCTGCTGGACATCGACAAGGCGATCAAGATCATCCGCGAAACGGAGAAGGAAGCCAACGTCATCCCCAATCTGATGATCGGCTTCGGCATCGACGAGCTGCAGGCGGAATTCGTCGCGGAGATCAAGCTGCGCAACATCAACCGCGAGTATATCCTCAAGCGCGTGGAGGAGACCGACGCGCTGGAAAAGGAGATCGCGGACCTGCAGGATACGCTTAATTCCCGCCGCCGCATCAAGAACATTATCATCGCCGAGCTCAAGGACGTGATGAAGAAATACGACCAGCCCAGATGCACCGGCATCGTCTACACCGACGAGGTCGAGGCGATGACCGAGGAGGAGACCGTGGAGGACTATCCCGTGACGGTGTTCCTCTCCCGCGAGGGCTATTTCAAGAAGATCACGCCGCTGTCGCTGCGCATGGGCGGCGAGCAGAAATTCAAGGAGAACGACGCGCTGGCCTGGTCGAGTGAGACGACGAACCGCGCGGAACTCCTCGTCTTTACCGACCGGCAGCAGTGCTACAAGGCGCGCCTTGCGGACTTTGAGGACACGAAGGCCAGCGCGCTCGGCACGTATCTGCCGACGAAGCTCGGCTTTGACGACGGCGAGACCGTCGTGGACGTCATCCTTCCCGGCGACTATACGCAGCACATCCTGCTGGTCTACGAAAACGGCAAGGTCGGCCGCGTGCCGCTGGAGTGTTACGCCACAAAGACGAACCGCAAACGGCTGACCGCCGCCTGCTCGGACAAATCCGCGCTGGTCTGCGTGCTGCCGCTGACGGAGGAGACCGAGTGCGCGATCTTTACGAGCGAGGGCCGCGCCGTGGTCTTCAGCACCGCGCTGCTCCAGCCCAAGACCACCCGCAGCACGCAGGGCGTGGGCGTGGCGCGCATGAAGCCGAAATACCGCGTCACCGGCGCGAAGCTGCTCCGGGATACGGACATCAAAAACCCCGCGCGCTACCGCGTGCGCAGCATCCCCGCGCTCGGCGCCGTGCTGAAGGAAGAAGACCTCGGGCACGAGCAGCTGTCGCTTTTGGAGGAGTAAACCATGCAGCACAACAAAACGCTCCGGGACTGGATCATCATGTATCTGAAGATCGTGATCGGCGCGGCGTTCTACGCGGCGGGCTTTCAGTTCTTCCTCTATCCCAATGCCATCACCACCGGCGGCCTGACCGGTGTGGCCATGATCATCAATTACCTGACCGGCCTGCCCGTCGGCGTGCTGACGCTCATCATGAACGTGCCGCTGTTCATCTATTCCTGGAAGAAATTCGGCATTCACTTCATCATCGCCTCCCTGGTTGGCACGATCCTCGCCAGCGTGTTTGTGGACCTGTTCGCCCTGACCAAGCTGGAGATGACGCATGAGCCGCTGCTGGGCGCCATCTACGGCGGCATCATCAAGGGCTTCGGCCTCGGCCTCGTCTATCACACCGGCGCGACCACCGGCGGCGTGGACATCCCTGCAAAATTCCTGCGCCGCAAGTATCAGCACATCAACTTTTCCACCTTCATCCTTGCGATGGACGTGGTGATCATCGCGGCCTTTGCGATCATCTTCAAGCGCTATGACAGCGCAATGTACGCGATCATCTGCATGTATATCGCCTCCAAGGTGATCGACCTCGTGCTCTACGGCGCGATCAACTCCAAGGTCTGCTATATCATCACCGACCGCAGCGCCGAGATCAAGGACGGGCTGGTCAACAAGCTGCACCGCGGCGTGACCTTCCTGCACGGAAAGGGCGCGTGGAGCGGGGAGGAGAAGGATATCATCCTGTGCGTCATCAAGCAAAGCCAGATCGTGGAGCTGAAGCATCTGGTACGCGCGATCGACGAGAACGCCTTTGTGATCGTCAGCGATTCGCGCGAGGTGTTCGGACAGGGCTTCTCCTATATCGGCGACGAGGGATAACAGGTGGTTTGCCGCGGCAAAGCCGCGGTAAAAACTGAGGATTCGGGAAGAACGGTTTTTTGAGGAAAGGGGGCTTCTCGGTATGAAACGGCTGCTCTGCACGCTTCTGGCGGGCCTGGCGCTGCTTGCGCTCAGCGGCTGCCGCTCCGCGTTTGAGCGCGACTATTATTACGAGACGCCCTACGCCGGCGACATCGGCATCCGCACCGACAAGGCGACCGAGATCCGCAACTACAGCATGCTGAAAACCGCGCTGACCAATATGATCACGAATCACGCGGAAAAGGGCGAATTCCGCTTCAGCAGCTACAACGGCAACATCAGCGAGGACCTGGCCGCGGCCTGCTTCGAGATCAAGTCCGAGCATCCGCTCGGCGCTTACGCGGTCGAGACGCTGAGCTATGACACCAGCTATGTCGTATCGTATTACATGGCGAACATCTATATCGGCTACAAGCGGACGGCGGAGGAGCTGAACTCCATCGTCTATACCAGCAAGGAGGCGGATTTTGACGCAAACGTGCTGCGCGCCGTGGATGCCGGCCTGCCCGCGCTGGTGATCCGCTGCTTTGCGCCCGGCATCGACGAGCAATCCATCCACAATCTGGTCAAGCGCCACTATTACGACGACCCGCTCACACTGATCACCGAGCCGGAGGTCGAGGTCACGAGTTACCCGGCGGACGGGACCAACTGCATCTATGACATCCGCTTCCGTTACAGTCTGTCGCAGCAGCGCAGCAGCGTCATGGCCGCAATTCTGGGCGAGAAGCTGCGTTTCTCCGCCGAGGCCATGACGGAGACGCAGCAGCCGCAGCTTGCGCTGGAGAGCGCGCGCTTTCTTGTCGAATCGTGCGCCGGCGGCAATCCGGAGAGCATCTATGCCGACACGGCCTACGGCGCGCTGGTGAACGGGAATGCAAATTCCAAGGGCTATGCGCTGGCGTATAAGGCGCTTTGCACCGCGCTGGGGATCGACTGCACCGTGGTCGAGGGCAGCTTCGGCGGCATCGTCACGCAGATGCACTTCTGGAACATCGTCACGCTGGACGACGACTGCTACCATGTGGATCTCTCCGCAATGGCGGAGGACCCCGCCAGCGCCTTCCTGCTGAGCGACGAAGCGCTTTGGGGCCGGTATCTCTGGGACACGGAGGCGTACCCCGCCTGTATCGGACCGCTGCGCTATGCGGATGTCGCCGGTATCCCGGAGGAGAGCGAGGTCCAGGGGCCGACAGAGGGAACGACGGAGCAGCAGTCGACCGCGGAAGAACCGGCGCCGGCGCAGGAAGCGCAGGAAACGGACCGGACGCAGGAGCCCCCGGCGCCCGAAGAAGCCGAGGAAGCGCCGCAGGACGACGCGGAGAAGAACGAAGCGGGAGAAGAAGAAAAAACTCCTTGACAAATCAGTCAGATGTGCTATAATCCGTATTACACTGCGATGCGGCCATAGCTCATCTGGTAGAGCGCCACCTTGCCAAGGTGGAGGTAGCGAGTTCGAGCCTCGTTGGCCGCTCCAAAACAAAAAGACATGCTGTACAGCATGTCTTTTTGTTTTGGAGCCGTGCCTTCGGCACGGACAGATTAAAATCGTTGGGAGGGGACGCCCGTCCCCTCCCAAGCCCGCCCCATGCAAATCCGGGAGAGGACGCCCGCCCCATCTCAAGCCCGCCCCATATATCCCCTGCAAATGCTTTACAAACCGGATACATTACTGTATAATAATTCAGTTATGAATACTGATTGGGAGTCTTTGATATGATCGAATTTGATGAGTATAAGGTAAAGCTGAACAACCTCAAGCCCGCGCTGGATGAGCTTGGCGTCTCCCTGAAGCTGGACGACGCGCAGCGCGAGCTGGAGGAACTGCGGGCTGCGACGGAAGCGCCGGAGTTCTGGAACGACGTGCCCAACGCGCAGCGCAATCAGCAGCGCACCAAGCTGCTGGAGGGCAAGATCGCCCGCTACACAAAGCTGTGCGGCACCTGGGACGATCTCTACACCATCTGCGAGATGGCGCTGGAGGAGAACGACGAGAGCATGCTCGAGGAGCTGCAAAGCGGGTTTTCCACCTTTGAGGAGGCGCTGGAGCAGATGCGTCTGGAGACGCTTTTGACCGGCGAATACGACGCGAACAACGTGATATTGACGCTGCACCCCGGCGCCGGCGGCACGGAGGCGCAGGACTGGGCCAGCATGCTCTACCGCATGTACGTCCGCTGGACCGAACGCCACGGCTACAAGTACACGCTGATGGACTGGCAGGACGGCGACGAGGCGGGCATCAAGTCCGCCACGATCAAGATCGAGGGCGAGAACGCCTACGGCTTCCTCAAGAGCGAGAACGGCGTGCACCGTCTGGTGCGCATCTCCCCGTTTGATGCCAACGCCCGCCGCCAGACGAGCTTCGCCGCGGTGGAGGTCATGCCGGAGATCACGGACACCAGCGAGATCGAGCTGCGCGACGAGGACATCAAGATGGACGTCTACCGTTCCTCCGGTGCCGGCGGCCAGAAGGTCAACAAGACCTCCTCCGCCGTCCGCCTGACGCACCTGCCCACGGGCATCGTCGTCTCCTCGCAGGTGGAGCGCAGCCACTTCCAGAACCTTGAGAACTGCAAGGAAATGCTACGCGCCAAGCTCGCCGAGATCAAGGAGCGCGAGCACCTTGAGAAGATCAGCGACATCAAGGGCGTACAGATGAAGATCGACTTCGGCAGCGCGATCCGCTCCTACGTCTTCATGCCCTACCAGCTCGTCAAGGATGCGCGCACGGGCTATGAAAACGGCAACATCACAAGCGTGATGGACGGCGACATCGACGGCTTCATCAACGCTTATCTGAGCCAGAACATCCAGAAGTAAAGAGAGACAGCACAGCGATATGGGCAAGGGCAAAATCACAGAAAAGATATTGGTGATCGTGTTGATGCTCGCGCTGGCATTTGCCGGCGGGACGGCGCGGCTGCGCCCAAACGCGGCGGAAAAGCGCCCTGCGCCGGCGCAGCAGACGGCGCAGACGCCCGAGCCCGCGGCGCAGACGCCGGTGCAGCAGCCGGAGCAGACCGCCGCGGTCACGCCGCCGACGCAGACCCCCGCGCCGACGCCGACGCCGGAGCCGGAGCTTTACACCTTCCACTTCATCGGCGACTGCACGCTCGCCGCGAACGCCGCGCATCAGGGCACAAGCGACGGTTACGACACCGTGATCAACGGCGATTTCAGCTACCCCTTCGCCAAGACAAAGCAGTATTTCATCGACGACGATTTTACGATGGCGAATCTGGAATGCGCGCTGACCGAGGAGCGCAGCGCGCGGGTGAAGACCTTTACCTTCCGGACAAGCGCCGATTACGCGCAGATCCTGCCCGAGGGCGGCGTCGAGTTTGTGACGCTCGCCAACAACCACGTGCTGGATTTCGGTCAAAAGGGCTATGAGGACACCAAGGCGGCCGCCGCCGCGGCCGGGCTGGCCTACGCCGGACGCGACGAGTGGACGATTTACGAGACCGCGCGCGGCCTGAAGATCGGCGTCTATGCCGTCTCCTCCTTCGGTACCGACCGGGAGAACCGGGAGGCCCCGGAGCTGATCAAAAAGGGCGTCGCCGCCGTCCGCGCCGCGGGAGCCGAGTTCGTGATCGCCGCGCTGCACTTCGGCGATGAGGGCAGCTATCAGGTCAATGCGGTGCAGCGGGAGCAGGCGCACGCGGCCATCGACGCCGGGGCGGATTTTGTCTACGGCAGCCATGCCCACACGCTCCAGCCGTATGAGGAATACAAGGGGCATTATATCTATTACTGCATGGGCAACTGGACCTTCGGCGGGAACACGAATCCCCGCGACAAGGACACCTTTATTCTGGAAATGACGGTCGAGCGCGCGCATGACGGCAGCGTGACCGTGCTGGAGCGCACGCACATCCCCTGCGCCAGCAGCGGCCGGACCGATACGAACAACTATCAGCCGGTGCCCTACGAAAAGGACAGCGAGGGCTGGAAGCGCGTCATGAGCAAGCTGGACGGCAGCTGGACCGGCGCGAACCTTTCCATCGGCTACGGATACAGCAGCAATGAATAAACTGAGAATCTGGACCGACCTTCTGGCGCTTGTACTGCTCGTGTGCGCCATCGTCTGCGCCATATCGCTTGTGCGCACCGCCGAGACGCGCCCGACGCCGGAGCCCACCCCGGCGCCCACGCTCGCGCCGACGCCGACGCCGGTTCCAACCCCCGAACCGACCCCCGCGCCGACGCCCGAACCCACCCCGGAACCGACGCCGGAGCCCACGCCGGAGCCCACACCGGAGAACTTCACGCTCTCCTTCATCGGGGACTGCACGCTTGCGAGCATCCGCAACAAGGGCAATTTCTACAACAACTTTGAATCTGTCGTCGGGGACGACTATGCCTATCCCTTTGCGATGACGGCGCAGTATTTTGCCGACGACTATCTGAGCTTTGCCAATCTGGAGAGCTGCTTTACGACCTCGGAAGCGTCCAACGGCGCCACCTTCGTGTTCAAGGCCGATCCGGCCTATGCCAGCATCCTCAGCGAAGGCGGCATCGAGTTTGTGACGCTCGCCAACAACCACGCGAACGATTACCTCGCGCAGGGGCTGGAGGACACCCGCGCCGCGCTGGAGGCCGTGAACGTGGCCTGTGCCGCGGACGGGGAGACCTTCATCACGCGGCACGACGGCGGACCGGAGATCGGCGTTTACTGCGCGCTCTATCCCGACGTTTACAGCACGCCGCAGGCCGTGGCCGACGCGGTGGCGGAGCTGAAGGGCCGGTGCGACATCGTCGTGTGCGCCTTCCACTGGGGCATCGAGGGCAGCTATCAGGTGACGCAGGGACAGGAGCGCATCGCCCACGCCGCCATCGACGCCGGCGCGGACATCATCTGGGGCAGCCACCCCCACGTGCTGCAGCGCGTCGAGGCGTACAACGGCGGCTGGATTTTCTATTCGATGGGCAACTGGTCCTTCGGCGGCAACACCGCGCCGCGCGACCGTGACACCGCCATCGCGCTGATCACGCTCCGCCGCGATCCGGACGGCTCGATCCACATGGAGGACCCCGTTTTCATCCCCTGTAAGCTGTCCGGCCACGACGCCTTCAACGATTATCAACCCCAGCCCTACGCGCCGGACACGCCGGAATATGAGCGCACGCTCGATAAGCTGGACGGCAGCTGGAAGGGCGCCGACCTCAGCATTGATTACAGCGCGTTTCATTGAGAATCCAAAGAAAAATGATGCAATTTCGTGCTAGCATCCCACTGTCAGAGTGGAATCGTGTGCGATTTTGGAGGAGACTATGGCAAAGTATTGCGTGAAATGCGGAAAGGCACTGCCGGACGGTGTGGAGATCTGTCCGGATTGCAATGCCGCGGCCGCGCAGGAGCGCGAGGCAGCGCTCTTTACCCATATGACGCCGGACGCGGAGGTCTGGAAGACCGCGGAACCGGTGAAGCAACACAAACAGAAGGCAAAAAAGGCCGGCAGCCGCAAGCGCACCGCGGGCTTCTATATCGCAGCCGCCGTGCTGGTCGTCGCAGCCGCCGTGCTTCTCATTTTCGGCCAGCCGTCTTCCCGCATCGCCCGCGCGCTGCGGCAGGGCGACATCGACCGCGCACTCCAGATCTACTGGAGCACGCCGCGCCTGAACGGCAGCGAGGAACGCAATGCGACCGTCGATAAGGCGATCATGGCCGCGGCGCAGTCGATCTGCGCGCAGTATGCCGACCACACGATGGACGCGGACACCGCCGCGAGCAAGCTGGCGCAGCTCGGCACCTTCGGCGAGGCGTCGGCGGCGATGCTGGCGGACACCTATGCGCAGTTCCGCGAGTTCAGCGGCTCACAGGAGCACATGCATACGGCGGACCAGCTCTATACGGCCGGGAGCTTTCTGGAGGCCAGAGCGGAGTATTTACAGGTCCTGCAGAGCGACGCCAGCTATACCGCGGCGCAGGAAAAGGCGGCCGAATGCCTTGTGCGCTACGGAGAGCGCGTCGGCGCGGACGCCGAGGCGCTGATGGACCAAAGCGACTATCCCGGCGCGATCGCCCTGCTGGTGGAAGGCAACGGCATCCTGAACAACCGCTACGGCACCTACAGCGAGGCCATCGACAGCCTGCTTCCGGTGTGCTATGACCGCTATGAGGCCTATCTGCTGACCGAGGCGGAGAACCTTGCAAAGCTGGAGGACTACGATGCGTCGGTGAATCTGATCCGCAGCGCGCTGCCGGATTTCCCGAGTGAACGCACGTCCCTGACCGAAGCGCTGGCGCAGTATGAGGACGACGCGCGCGCAAAGCGCCTGCGCAACGCCGGCGAGCGGGCGGACGCGGCCTATGCCGCTGCAAACTATGCGGAGGCCTTTGCGATCCTTGATACCTTCAAGGCGCAGCCCGACGAGGACGCCGAGGGCGCGCAGGCGCTGATCGAGGCGATGGAGCAGCGCTTCGCGGAGGACAACTGCGAAGCGGCAAGGATCGACTTCGACGGGAAACGCGAGAATCTGGAAAAAGCCATCGCCACGCTCACCTGGGGGCTCGAGATCCGCGAACTGGACGCCATCGCCGAATACCGCGACCATCTGACGGAGTATCTGCCGCTGTATCTTGCGGAGGCGGAATATGCCGGCAAGGAGGGAACGGTGTTCCGCAACACGGGCGATTTCGTCGGCCTGAACGGGAAAACCTACAGCAACGGCTGGATCTGGGGAGAGAACGAGGCGGAGATCACCTTCGCGCCGGACGGCGCCTACGACCTGCTGGAGTGCAAGTTTGTGACGCGCCGCGACGACGAGGAGGAGGCCGAGGGCCAGTTCGAGATCTGGTGCGACGGCGAAAAGGTATTCACATCGGAAAAAATCGTGCACCCGCAGGCCGACGGGCAGAGCGTGTCCGTTCCCATCAGCGGCTGCAAGGAACTGAAGATCGTGTTCCTTTGCGATTACAAGGTGAGCACGACGGAGAACGGCTATTGCTACCACGGCGTCTGCAACCCGACCTTGACAAAGAATCTGGATGACGCGTAAAAGGAGACTGACATGAGAGAAGATTACATGCAACTGACCGCGCCGGTATTCAACGTACAGACCTATTCGATCCACGACGGCCCCGGCATCCGCGTGACCGTGTTTTTGAAGGGCTGCCCGCTGCGCTGCCTTTGGTGCGCCAACCCGGAGTCCAATCTGGCAACGCCGCAGCTTATGACCTACGGAACCAAGTGCACCGGCTGCGGCCGCTGCCTGTCGAAGTGCGCGAAGAATGCGATCCACATCGGCCCGGACAAGAACGGCAAGATGATCGCGCTCACGGACCGCGCCCGCTGCGTCAACTGCGGCGCGTGCGTCGACATCTGCCCCAACGAGGCGCGCGAGATCGCCGGCAAGCCGATGACCGTCGAGGCGGTGCTGGAGAAGGTCATGCGCGACAAGCTGTTCATCGACGCCTCCGGCGGCGGCATGACCGTCAGCGGCGGCGAGTGCCTGATGCACCCGGATTTCACTGAGGCGCTGCTCTACGCCGCGAAGCAGGCCGGATTGCACACCGCGATCGAAAGCTGCTCCTTTGCCAGCCGCGAGGTCGTGGACCAGGTGTTCCGCTATGTCGACCTCGGCCTGCTGGACGTCAAGCACATGGATTCCGACAAGCACAAGGAATACACCGGCGTGCCCAACTGGGTGATCCTCGACAACATCAAGCACGTCTATCACGACCTGAAGGTGCCGGTGATCGTCCGCGTGCCCTGCATCCCCGGCTACAACGACGACGATGAGAACATCCACGCCACCGCCCGCTTCACGAAGGAGCAGCTCGGCCCGGAGGTGCCCATCAACCTTCTGCCCTATCACCGCCTCGGTGAGAGCAAGAACGAAAGTCTCGGCAAGGACATCAACTGGAGCATCGAGATTCCCTCCGAGGAGCATATGCAGCATCTTCTGTCCATTGTCGAGAGCTACGGCCTCAAGGGACAGATCGGCGGCTGAAATCGAATGAAAACAGAGCGGCGCCCCGGCTTTACGCCGGGGCGCCGTTTCATTCAGTTTCTCATACCGCAGCGTCGAACGGGCGCAGCGGCGGCTCGTCGCCGGGGATGCCGAAATACTGCTCCAGCAGCTGCTTGAGGTCGTCCAGATCGCGGATCTCCCGGTCGATGCGCTCCGTACCGGAGTGCAGCGAGAACTGCCGGTCCTTGATCCAGACGCCGCCGTCGGGCAGGCGCAGGTTGACGTTCAGCTGATTGCGGAACACGCTGCCCTCCCGCTGCGCGACGTAGAAATTCATCGGGATCATATCCGCCGGCGGCATCGGGATGTCGTGGTAGAGAAAAACGCGCTCGGCGCTGCCGTCGCCGTGCACAAGCTGTACACAGTGGAAATCGCCCTCGCGGACGACGCGGTAGCCGTGGTATACCTTGCCGTCGTATTTCACGCAGCCGTCGGGCACCGGGCCGCCGAAGCCGACGTCGCAGAAATATTTCTCGCCGTCGATGACGCAGACGATCCCGCAGTGGGCCGGCGGCGTGACGAAATCGCGCCCGACGACGATGCGGATCGTGACGAGGTACGCGTCGTAACCCAGCGCCTTCAAAAACGCGCACAGCAGGCTGTTGAGCTCAAAGCAATAGCCGCCGCGGCGACGGACGACGATCTTATCATAGATGTCGGCGATGGCGAGCGAGGGCGTGTCGCCGCGCCCCCAGCAGTCCATATCGTCAAAGGGGATGTGGGTGAGCTGCGCGTGCACCAGCTTGTCGAGCCACTGAACGGTCGGCTCGACCTTCGCACCGGCCAGACCGATGCGCTTCAGATAGGCCCCGACGTCCGGCAGGGGGGCAGAGAGTTCTTCATACATGGGCGGAATCTCCTTGAAATCAACGATTACCGACATTGTACCATGCATCGGCGGAAAAGAAAATACCATTTTCGCATGCGAGAAAAAACGGCGCCCCGGCGATTGCCGGGGCGCCTGAAACTATATTGTGTCACATGAATACGATCTCAGAGAGATCAGCCCATCTTGACGATGTCCGCGATGATGGGATCGAGACGGCCCCACTCGGCCATGATCTCATCGCCGGGCCAGGTGTAGTACTTGGAGGTACCGCCGTTGACACGGCAGCGATCGTAGAAGTCGCTGCCCGGCTGTTCTTCGTCGATCTTGTCGATGACCTTGGCGATCGCGGCGCAGATGTCATCCGGGGTGTCAGCGGGCGCAACGAACATGGAGCGGTTGGGAACCATGTACTTGGAAGCGTCAGCACCGAAGACGTCGACCAGCGTGGGGATGTCCTTGATCAGCTCGACGTATTCCTTCTGATCCTCGGGATAGATGCTCCAGTCCTCATCGGCACGGCAGTTGATGATGGGCTTGACCAGGCCGTCCTTCAGATACTTCTTGGCAGCGGTGGTCTCGTCGAGCATGACGCAGTTGATGTTGCCGCCCAGCAGCGCGGCCTCGGAGTCAGCGCTCTTGGTGGGAGCCCAGCGGATGTACTGCGCAACGCCGGTGGCATTGAAGATGGCCTTCATCTTGATGTCCATGACCTTGCCGGCGATGGAGGCGACGGTGACCTCACCGGGATGCTCCTTCGCGTATGCGGCCAGCTCGTCCCAGGTGCTGTAGGGAGAATCGTTCTGGGTCAGGATGATGCAGCCGGAATCCGGATAGGGCTGGATGGAGCCGGCGACGATTTTGAACTTGCTGGAGTCGGCGGGGTTGACTTCCCAGGTGCCGTTGTAGTAGTTGGCGATGCAGTTCATACCGATGGCCATGATGGTCTGGCCGTCCGGCTTTGCCTTGGTGAGCTTGAGGGCCAGCGTGGCGCCGCCGGCGGTATCGTTGCTCTCGATCTTGACGGTCTCACCGGTCTCCTTGGTGATCCAGTCGGCGATGGTGTGCAGGTTGACGTCGGTCAGGGAGCCGACAGCGTAGCCGGAATAAATGGTAAGCTCGCCGTTGGGCCACTTGACCTCTTTCGGGGCCTCGGTCTTGGGCTCTTCCGTCTTGGGCGCTTCGGTCTTGGGAGCCTCAGTCTTGGGCTCTTCCGTCTTGGGCGCCTCGGTCTTGGGGGCTTCGGTCTTGGGCGCTTCGGTCTTGCTGCCGCAGGCGCAGAGACAGAGCACCATCGTCAGAGCCAGGACCAGTGCGATGATCTTTTTCATTGCGTTTTCCTCCATACATTTTTTTATGTTGCAGACGTACCCGTCTGAGACATACGGTTGAAAAAGGGGATCAGGCGTTCTCCTCGGCCTTGTTCTTCTTGAGCTTCTTGAACAGCGGGCTCAGGAAGCCGAAGAGCAGTACAAGGATGCCGAGAATGATGAAGAAGCAGGAGATGGGGCGCAGGAAGAATTCCTTGATCCCGTTGTTGCTCGAGCTCATGCCCTGCCGGATTCGCAGCTCCAGCAGCGGCGAGAGGATGAAGGTCATCAGGAAGGGCAGACTCGGAATACCGAAGCAGTCGAACAGCACGCCGAGGACGCAGCAGCAGATGGCGACGATCAGGCCGTAGAAGCTGTTCGTGGACATATACGCGCCGATGAACGCCAGCATGATGACCGCGGAGTAGAGGTAGTGGTACGGGATCTTCAGCAGGGCCGGGAAGGTCTTCATGCCGAGCGTCTCGTACAGCAAAACGACAATACCGGAAAGTAGCGCGCCGACGAAGATCATGTAGACGATCTCCGGCTGCTCGCGCATGAACATGGGGCCAATCTGAATGCCGTGGATGTTCAGGGCGGCGATGAACTGCACGCCGGCCGCGTCGCCGGGAATACCGAGCGCCAGCAGGGGGATCAGCGCGCCGCCGATGGCCGCGTTGTTGGAGGTCTCCGCCGCGAGGACGCCGCCGATGTGGCCGTGGCCCCACTTTTCCTTCTCCTTGGAGATCATCTTCTCATTGGAGTAGGCCATGACCGCGGCGACGGGGCCGCCCAGACCGGGCAGGAAGCCGATGACCGCGCCGGTGATCCAGGAGCGGACGACCAGCCACTTGTTGTCCCAGAGGTCCTTGGCGGGGAACTTGAAGCCCTCCACCTTGACGTCCACCGCGTTTTCCGTTTTCTCCTGTCTGGCGTACTCCAGCAGGATGATCTTCGCGGCAAAGAGGCCGAGCATCACGCTGATGATGTTGAAGCCGTCCAGGAACTCGATGCGGCCGAAGAAGAGGAAGCGGCCGGAGGCGTTGATCGGGTCCTCGCCGACGGACGCAAGGAAGATGGCCAGGCCGACGCCGACCATGCTCTTGACCATGTTGCCCTTGCTCAGGCCGACGACCATCAGAATCGCGCAGAAGCAAAGCGCCGCATACTCCCAGGGGCCGAGCTTGACGGCCCAGGTCGCCACGACCTTGCAGCAGGCGATGGCGAGCAGAACGCTCGGAACGTTGCCGAGGAAGTTGGCGAACACCGCGTTGCTCAGCGCCCGCGAGGGGTGGCCCTGTTTTGTGAATTCGTACCCGTCAAAGACGGTGCACAGGGAAGAGCTCGTGCCGGGGATGCCCAGCAGGATCGAGCCGATGCAGCCGCCGGACATGCCGCCGATCGTGATGGAGATGAACAGCGCCATGGCCATCACGGGGTCCATGCGGTAGGAGATCGGGAGCAGAACGACCATCAGGGTGCTGCTGCCGAGGCCGGGGATGGCGCCGAGGACGACGCCGGCCAGCGTGCCGATGACGACATAGATGAAGCCGGTGAGGGAGCACAGCTCCTTCAGTGCGTTGACAAAATAGCCCAGTACTTCCATATCCGCACCCCCTTACCTTTTCTTCAGCAGCTCAATGAGCAGTCCGGTGGGCATTTGGGCCTTCAGGCCGACGATATAGGCCAGATAGAGCACCGCGCCGCCGACGACGCCGAAGATCAGGCTGATGATCAGCCGGTGCTTGATGGTGGCGTTCTTCACGGAGAGCTTCGAGAGCATGAATGTGACGATGAACAGGACGATGGGAACGGCGAACATGAAGCCCAGCAGCCACAGGAGCAGCGCCAGCGCAACATACATGCCGAACAGGCCGAAGGCGGCCTTCCACTGCGCCTTGGTCAGAAAGACCTTCTCCTCCTTTTCCGGGGCGATGATCAGCGCGATGCCGCACACGGCCATGATCACGCTGCCGATGATCGGGAACATCTTCGGTCCCGGGTCACCGTCATAGCCGGAGCCCTTTAGCTGCAGCGACAGATAGATGATCAGCGCCGCGAAAAGGATACAGAATACCCCTAGGCCGAAGTCTTTTTTGTTTTTGATCTTCATAGGATCCTCCGAAGACGTTGATTCCGCTTGCTTCGCATGGAAAACACGATAGGATTTGCAAATACTATACTATAAATCAAAACCGAACACGATACTTTTTTCACGACAGGCCGAAATCTTATGGCGGATGCACAAATGAACCGCCCGCAAATGTGCTGGCAGCACATTTGCGGGTGTATTTTTCCTATGGATTACGGGAAAAAGATTGCATTTTGCACTTTCCCGTAGCGCGCTCAGATGTGACCGAGGGAGCGGATGTAATCGTAGATCTCCTTGTCCTTGCCGCCGGGGATGCTGCGGCCCAGCACGATCCAGACGTCCTTGCCGTGGTACTGGTCGAGGATGTTCTTGGCGTAGGGCATGACGTCCTCGGGGGCGATGTCCTCGCTCGGGCGGATCTCAACGCCGAAGCGGAACTGGTCGCCGTAGTTGTCGACGCACCACTTCTTGTCGATGACGGAGGACTGGCCTCTCCAGGTGTCGACGCCGGTGGCGATCAGGTTGGGCATCAGGGACTCGATCTTGCCGCAGGAGTGCATCTCGATGAAGACGCCCTCGGCGTGGGCGGCCTCGGCGACGCGCTTGACGTAGGGGAGCAGCATCTCCTCGTGCGTGGCGACGGAGAACATCAGGCTGCGCTGGTTGCCCCAGTCGTCGTGCAGCTCGACGATCTCCACGTTGAAGTACTTGTGCAGGCGGTGGATGATCTCAATGTAGAGGTCGGCCAGCTTGCCGAACAGCTTGTGGACGTACTCCTGGCAATCCTCGTCGATGAGGTCCATGGCGGCGTTCTCGAAGCCGGTGAAGCCGATCAGGCGCTCAAAGAAGCCGGTGTAGATCGTGGAGTGGAGGATCTTGTCGGTCTTCAGATACTCGGCGTTGGCCTTGGCGACACCCTCCCAGTCCCAGGCGTCGATGTCGGGGAACTTGACGGTCTTCTCCCAGTCCTCGATGTCCTCAAAGGTGTGGGGCTCGTTGGGATCCTCCATGGAGCCGCCGACCGTGGGGACGTAGACCCAGTTGATGCCGAACATATCCTTGCCGCCGAACTCGCCGGTGTAGGGCTTCTGCTCGGCGACCATCGCGCGGGCGATGTGATCGGGGAGCATGGTGGGGCGGAAGAGCTTATAGTCCATGCTTGTGGGAGTCCACTCATAGGGCTCCTTCTTCAGGAAATGGATGAAGTTCTCTCTCGGTGTCATTGCGCGTGTTCCTCCTTTTGAAATGAAGCAATATGGTTAATAAATAATCATAATCGACTAATAAACGGATTCAATTATGTGAAAAACTACCAAAAACTCTCATGCAGAACCATAGCATGAATCGACGAAAAAGTCAATTCATTTTATTTATAACTGCCTGCCGCAAGGTCATAATATGACGTTACTATGCGTTACAGCAGCTCCGTCAGCGCGCGGATGTCCGGCAGGGTTTCCAGCTTCCGGACGCAGGCCTTGATCGCATCGAGCTGCGCGCGCGTCTTCCCGCACGCGGCCTTCGCGGCGCAGGAATCGAACTTCGCCTCGAAGGCGGCGTCGTCCATCGGGTTGGCGGGTGTGCCGAAGGGGGCGTCCACGGCCTTGTCAAAGCTGCCCTTCGCGGTGTCCATGTGGACGACGCAGTGCGTTTCCGTGCCGCGGGGCCAGTCCTCGTGGTAAACGTAGTCCACCTTCGCGGCCATGGCGCGGATCTCCGGATCGCGGAGTGCCTCGTCGCTGTAGCTGTCGATAGTGACGTTGCCGCGCACGATGACGGAGGCGACGTTGAAGGGGATGGAGAACTTGCCGTTGATGGCGTTTTCCGGCTTCTGCTTTTCCCCCAGCGGCTCGCACAATATGATGTTCGGCGGGCCGACCTCTACGGTGACGTGCCGGATGTCCGCGGCGGTGAGCGCGTGCTCCCGCATGAGCTGGAGCGTCGCGGTGATGGGGGAGTGGTTGCCGAAGCAGCAGGGCCAGACCTTGTAGGTCAGCTCCGCGGCCTCCCAGCGCGCGCCGAGCCCGTCCAGCGCCTTCTCCGGGGCGTACTGATCGCGCAGGAACGCGTGATAGAAGCCGAACTTGCCCTCCAGCGGCTGCTCAAAGCCGCGCAGGCCCTTTTGCGCCATGCAGCAGGAGACGATGGCATTGCGCGCGGTGAAGGCCTCGCGGATGGAGCGCACGACGGTCTGCTTGTTGTTCATCAGCTCGCTGGAGCAGGTGCTCTGGCAGAGATTGAAGGAAAACGCGCTGACGATCTGATCGGCCGTCAGGCCCATGAGCTTGGCGACGGCGGCGGTGGCGCCGTAGGAGGAGAAGATCGTCGGCGGGTAGAAGCCGTAGCTGACGTCGTTGACCTCCGCGGCGAGGGCCATGCGGATGCACACCTCGCCGCGGAGGTCAACGACGTCAGCTACGGCTTCAACCCGCCGA
>CAMJPK010000028.1 GCA_946407675.1 uncultured Clostridia bacterium | reverse complement strand
GACCGAGAGATTTCTGTCATTCCGAGGAGGCCGAAGGCCGACGTGGGAATCCGCGTCTGTGCGCGGGGGGACGGATTGCCACGGCCGCGTTGCGGCCTCGCAATGACACCTCATCAGTCTCGCTTCGCTCGACAGCTGTCCCTACGGGCCTCTTTTGCCTGCAAACATGCCCCCGGCATGTTTGCCGAGGCGGCAAAAGTCCTCAAGGGGAAGCCAAAAAGGAAGCATTTATTACGAAAGGACGATGACAATGGACGAGCAGACGCAATACACGCGCGGCGCGGCAGGAAACGCGGCGACGGAGGCAGACGCGGCAGCGGCGGCGGCGGCGGAGGCGGCGGCGATCCAGCCGGAAGCGATGGCGGCGGAGACGCTGCCGATCGGGGAGAAGGAGATCGCCGCGGCGGCGCAGACGCTGCGCGACTACAAATCCGCGAAGACGAACCTGGAAAACCGCGTGGTCGAGGACGAGCTGTGGTGGGAGCTGCGGCACTGGGAGGCGATGCGGCGCAGCAAGCGCACCTGCGGCAAGTACCGCTGGCCCGAGCCCTCCAGCGCGTGGCTGTTCAACACGATCCTCAACAAGCACGCCGACGTCATGGACAACTACCCCGAGCCCGTCGTGCTGCCGCGCGAGCCGAGCGACCGCGAAAGCGCGCAGATCCTCTCGCAGGTGCTGCCCGTCGTCATGGAGTGCGACGACTTCCACGAGACCTACAGCCGGCAGGCCTGGGAGAAGCTCAAGCACGGCACGGCGGTGTACGGCGTGTTCTGGGACCAGACCAAGGACAACGGTCTCGGGGACATCACGATCCGCGGCATCGACCTGCTGCGCATCTTCTGGGAGCCGGGCATCGCGGACATTCAAAGCTCCCGCAACCTCTTCATCGTCGATCTCGCGGACACCGCGCTGCTGGAGCAGCGCTACCCGCAGTACAAGGGGCGGCTCGGCGGCGACACCGTGGACATCCGGCAGTATTCCTGCGACGACACCGTGGACGCGACGGGCAAAAGCGTCGTCGTCGACTGGTACTACAAGGTCCGGCGCGGCGGGCGCACGCTGCTGCACTACGTCAAGTTCTGCGGCGGCTGCCTGCTGTACGCCAGCGAGAACGACCCGGACTACGCCGCGCGCGGCTACTACGACCACGGGCTGTACCCGGTCGTGTTCGACACGCTGTTCCCGGAGAAGGGCACGCCGGTCGGCTTCGGCTACATCGCGGTGACGAAGGACCCGCAGATGTACATCGACCGCCTGTCCGCCAACATCTTGCAGACCAGCGAGATGGCGACGCGCAAGCGCTTTTTCGTCTCGACCAGCACGAACATCGACCCGGCGCAGTTCCTTGACCTGGACCGCCCGCTCGTGCCCGTGGAGGGCGAGCTGAACGACACGCGGATCCAGGAGATCACCGTTCAGCCCCTGCAGGGCGTCTACCTCGACGTGGTGAACCAGAAGATCGCCGAGCTCAAGGACACCGCCGGCAACCGCGACGTCAACTCCGGCGCCACCGGCGGCGGCGTCACGGCGGCGGCGGCCATCGCCGCGCTGCAGGAGGCCGGCAACAAGACCTCGCGCGACCTCATCGGCGCGAGCTACCGCGCGCACATCGCGGTCTCGAAGCTGTGCATCGAGCTGATGCGCCAGTTCTACGACGCCGCGCGCGCCTTCCGCGTCACCGGGCGGGGCAGCGCCTACGAATTCGTCGAGTTTTCCAACGCGGCGATCCGCGAAACGCCCGTCGGCACGGACGCGGCGGGCGAGACGCTCTACCGCAGGCCGGTGTTCGACCTGAAGGTGCGCGCGTGCAAGCGCAACCCCTTCTCCGTCATGGAGATGAACGAGCGCGCGAAGGAGCTGTACGGCATGGGCTTTTTCGATCCCGCGCGGGCGCAGGAGGCGCAGGGCGCGCTGCGCATGATGGAGTTTGAGGGCAAGGACCTCGTGGAGCAGTACGTCCGCGAGGGGGAGACGCTGCTGGGCGTCGTGGCGCGCCTTCGCGCGCGCATGGAGGAGATGGCGGCGGCGCTGGGCGCGGCGGAGGCGACGATGGAGACACAGGCGCCCGACCGCGCCGCGCACAGCGCCGAGGTCCCCGGCGGCATGGCGGAGCGCATGGCGCGGGAGCGCCTGCGCGCGCACGCGCCGCAGCCCGGCTACCTGCAGCGCGTCGCCGCGCGCGCGGCCCCGGAGGTGACGGGCGTATGACGCGTGTCACGGCCCGCTACGGGCGCGACGGCTACGGCATCGTATCCGTCGGGCACGCGGGCACGCCGGAGAGCTGTACGGCGGTCTCCGCGATTTTGTGGGCGCTGGCCGGCTGGTGCCAGAACAACGTCGGCAGCTTCCGCATGGGGCGCGGCGCGGCGCGCATCACGATGCCGCGCATCGCCGGCGCGGACGCGGTCATGGATCTGGCCGTGATCGGGCTCATGCAGGTGCAGAAGGCCGCGCCGGACGACGTGCGCGTGGAGATCGTCAATGAGACATGACGGGGGGCCGCCGCATCCGTCTGCTTCGCAGACACCTTCCCCGCAAGGAGAAGGCATAAAAGGAGCGTCGTCACGGCGGACGTAAAACGCCGCGCAGATTGCCGTCACGGCGGGCAGGAAACGCCGCGTTATGAAAGGAGCGACCATGCTTCACGACATCAAGCTGTTGACGCCCGATCTTTCCCTGTTCGGCGACGCGCCGGCAGCCGGAGAGGGCGGCGCCCCGGCGGCGGCGGAGAGCACCGCGGCCCCGGAAACGCATTGCGGCGGGCAGACCGGGACAGCGGCCGCGCCGCAGCAGACCACGTGCGATCCCGCCCCGGACAAGGGCAAGGCCTTCCGCGCGCTGATCCGCGGGGAGTACCGCGACCAGTACGCCGACGAGACGCGCAAGCTCATCAACCGGCGCTTCCGCGAGACGGACGCGCGCATGGCGTCCATGCAGCCCATCATCGACATGCTCGACGCCCGCTACGGCACCGAGGGCGACATGGCCAAGCTCATGGACGCCGTCGAGGGCGACGCCGCCTACTGGCAGGCCGCCGCCGACGCCGCGGGCATGAGCGTGGAGGCCTACCGGACGATGCTGCGGCTGGATCGGCACGACCGGGCGCGCATCGCCGCGCAGCGCGCGCAGCGCACGCAGTACATGGCGGCGGCGCGCTGCGAGCAGTGGCAGGCGGAGGCCGAGGCGCTCCGGGGCAAGTACCCGCAGTTCGACCTCGAGACCATGCTGGACGACGGGCTGTTCACGCTGATGCTGCGCAACGACTACCCGATGGAGCAGGCGTACAAGGCCTGCAAGCCCGACGAGCTTGCGGCGCGGGCGGCGGCCAGCGCGGAGAAGGCGGTCACGGACCACATCCGCGCGCGCGGCGGGCGCCCGGCGGAGGCCGGGGCGAATCCCTCGCCGGCGTTCGCGGTGAAGGAGGACGTGACGAAGCTGTCCGACCGGGACGTGCTGCGGATCCTCGGCAGGATCGGCAGCGGCAGCCGGGTGAGCTTCGGCTAGGTGCGCGCGGGGACGGATTGCCACGGCCGCGTTGCGGCCTCGCAATGACGGAAATTTACGTCATTCCGAGGAGGCCGAAGGCCGACGTGGGAATCCGCGCCTTTGCGGAGGCGGGAGACGGATTGCCACGGCCGCGTTGCGGCCTCGCAATGACGGAAGTTTACGTCATTCCGAGGAGGCCGAAGGCCGACGTGGGAATCCGCGCCTTTGCGGAGGCGGGGAGACGGATTGCCGCGGCCGCGTTGCGGCCTCGCAATGACACCTCATCAGTCTCGCTTCGCTCGACAGCTGTCCCTACGGGCCTCTTTTGCCTGCAAACATGCCCCCCGGCATGTTTGCCGAGGCGGCAAAAGTCCTCAAGGGGAAGGCAAGGGCACGCACACCCGTACCATTGATTTACCGAAAGGAGAAGACCATGAAACACTTTACCATTGCGGACATCGACCTTGCGATGTTCTCTCCCACCTACGACGGCGGCGCCGGCACCTCCGGCGTCGAGCTCAACACCAACGTCACGACCGACGCGGACCTCTCCGCCGAGAACAAGACCTTCTGGGACAAGGCCCTGATCGTCCTGGCCGGTCCCGAGCTCGTGCACGACCAGTTCGCGCAGCAGCGCGACATCCCCAAGGGCAACGGCAAGACCATCGAGTTCCGCCAGTTCGACCCGCTGCCCGAGCAGACCGCCCCGCTCACCGAGGGCGTCACTCCCGCCGGGCAGGAGCTGTCCGTCAACTCCATGACCGCCACCGTCGCGCAGTACGGCGGCTACGTCACGACCTCGGACGTGCTGGACATGACCGCGCTCGACCCCATCGTGAACGAGGCCACCAAGCTCATCGCGCGGCAGGCCGGCGAGACGCTGGACAGCATCACCCGCGACGTGGTGAACGCCGGCACCAACGTCATGTACGCGCTCGGCAAGACCTCTGGCACCGTGAACGCCGCCGCGCCCACGTCCCGCGCCGCCATCGGCTACACCAGCGGCGTTACCAACCACAACCTGACCGTGGACGACGTCAAGCGCGCGGTGCGCGCCCTGAAGCGGCAGAACGCCCCGAAGATCCGCGGCGACTACGTCGGCATCATCCACCCCGACGTGGCCTACGACCTCATGCGCGATCCCGAGTGGCTCAGCCCCAAGCAGTACGTCGACACGCAGGACATCTACGCCGGCGAGATCGGCAAGCTCTACGGCGTGCGCTTCATCGAGAACACCCGCGCCAAGGTGTTCCGCCCCGTCGACCTGACCGAGGGCAGCCGCACGCTGACCGTGCGCAGCGCCGTCACGAGCAGCGCGTCCGTCCCCGTCGCGGAGAAGATCACCGCCGCCGACGCCGCCGCGCTGGCCGGGAAGAAGGTCATGGCCGGGGATACCGAGGTCACGATCTCCAGCGCCACCGCGGGCGACGCGGGCAGCGCGGCCCTGACGCTCTCCGCGGCGACCAGCATCGCCAAGGACACGGTCATCTGGCCGGAGGGCGCCGGCGCCAACGGGCAGGACGTGTATTCCACGCTGATCATCGCGGACGACGCCTACGGCACCACGAAGGTGAGCGGCGGCGGGCTGCAGCACATCGTCAAGCCGCTGGGCTCCGGCGGCTCGTCCGATCCGCTGAACCAGCGCGCGACCGTGGGCTGGAAGGCCACCAAGACCGCGAAGATCCTCGTGCCGCAGTACCTCGTGCGCATCGAATCCTCCGCGACGCCCTGACGCAACACAATCGGGCCGGGCGTATAACCCGGCCCAGCTTTGAAAGGAGTAAGTATTATGGCAGAGGAAGTCAAGACCGCTGAAAAGCCGAAGAAGCCCATGAGCCCGAAGGAGATCGCGCAGCTGCTGAACGACCGCGGCGAGGAATATGTCGATTTCCTGATCCCCCGCACCGGGGTCGATCAGAAGCCGGAGCTCATCGGCGTCAACGGCGAATTCATTCGCGTGCGCCCCGGCGAGCCCGTCCGCGTCCGGCGCAAGTTCGTCGAGGCGTGGGAAAACGCGCAGGCGCAGGAGCGCGAGGCATGGCGCACGCAGATGCGCGCGCAGGAGGCCGGCTCGCGCGCGCTGGCCGAGCTGTGACGCGCCGCGCCGCGCGCTGCAGGGGGGTGCGCCCATGACGATCCAGCAGGCGATCAACAACGCAAAGGCGCTGACCGGGCAGGTCGTGGACGACGCGACGCTGGTGCGCTGGCTCAGCGAGCTGGATGGCCAGCTCGCGCTCACGCTCTACCGGGCGGCGGCCTGGGCGCCGTATGACCCGGTGGACGATCTCACAAAGACGCTGCTCGTGCCCTTCCCCTGGGACGGGCTGTACGCAAGCCACCTCGCCGCCATGACCGGCTTCACCAACGGCGAGTATGACCGCTACGAAAACGCGCGGACCATGAGCGAGCGGACGCTGGCGGCATTTCGCGCGTACATGCAGCGCACGAAGGCAAACCCCTGCGCGCCGGGGTTTCCGCTTCCGGGCGACGAATAAAAGGAGGAAAACGTATGATCACAGCGGACAAAACGAAGGACCAGGCCACCTACTACGGTCTGGCCGCGGACGAAAAGCCCACCGGCGTCGACGTCGCCAACGGCAGCTGCTTCCTGGAGATGGACAGCGCCGCGCTGTATTTCTACGACGCGGCGGGCGGCGTGTGGCGGGAATGGGGGGCCGGGGCATGAGCTTCGACCCCGTATCCTACGCGATGGGACTGCGCGCCGGCAGCGGCACGGACGTTTCCGACACGACCGCGACGGCCGCCGACGTCCTGAGCGCCAAGGCCTTCTACCTCGCCGACGGCACGAAGACGCAGGGCAGCATCGCGTCCAAGGCGGCCCAGGCCTACACCCCGACGACCGCCGACCAGACGATCGCAGCGGGGCAGTACCTCGCCGGCGCGCAGACCGTCAAGGGCGACGCCAACCTCGTCGCCGGCAACATCAAGAAGGACGTGACGATCTTCGGCGTGACCGGCTCGCACGAGGGCGGGGGCGGCGGGAATCAGCCGACGCTGTTTGCGCCGAATCTTTATGGCGGTATCAACACAATGTCATGGGGTAACAGCAGTTATAACGGCGCGTTTCCGGTCTCCCTCGCAGCAAATGTGGAGGGGACGCCCGTCACCCAACCCTTGACGGTCACCGAGCAGATGCACGGGAAAACCCTCACGGTGACGGCGTCCTCGCCCAATTTTGTGAGCAGCTCTTCGACTACGACACTAAATTATGTAAGTCTGTCGAAGACCATGATTCTTCCTTCCAACTATACGCCGGATGCTGAAAACCCGTATATCTATCTCAAGTTTCAGGGGTTTGAGGCAGACTCGGACTATCGCGTCCTGTACAATGGCACGGAGTATATCTTGGAAATCAGTACCGATCATAATTTTCTATTTATACCCGTTGATCTTACGCAGGATAACGAATTGGACCTTGAGATATATACGATACAAGGGTCACTCGTATATGCTCCGTTTATCACGTTTTTGAAGACGGCCACGCAGCATAGTCTTGTAAGCAACGGTGCCGAAACCGGTATGGATCGTATCATGTTCAGCTATGCGCAAATTGCTGTGTACAATTCCAATGATACGCTGGTCTGCGTGTATTCAAAAAACAACAGCACTTATCTTGGTGCGAATGCCAGCGCAGCATTTTCTTCTGATCCGACAACACGGTACCATTTCCGCCTGACGGTGACGTTCTGAGCGGTGGAAAAGAGGGGCGGTATGTATGAAGCTCTATGACATCACCGCTTTGCGCTGCGAATACGTCAAGCCGGAGACGGACCTGACCGCGTGGGGCGCGGCGCACAAGCCATTCGCGCTGTGCAACGCCTCGCTCTACGACGGCGGGGTGCAGACGGCGCGCAGACCGTCCGGGCCGCCCGTGGGGACGGTGATCGAGGAAAAAAAGCTCGTCCGGCAGGAGGAAGACTATCCCGGCATCGGCATCAAGGGCGGCAAGCTCGACTTCGGGCGGCCCTTTACCGAGGCGTGGGACTATTTTCTCGCCGGGTACAACTGCCCGGTCGTGGACGGGAGATGGAACCCCCCGGCGTGGCGGGACGATTACGTGTTCGGCACAAAGGCCGGACGCATCGGCGTCGCGTACATGGCGGACAGGCGCGTGTGCATTCTGGCCGACGACGGCGTGACGCTCCGGGGCTTTGCGCAGAACGCGATCCGCAAAGGTGTGCTGATCCTCGTCAACCTCGACGGGGGCGGCTCGCGGCATCTGCTGTATAACGGGCGGCTGGTCTATCAGTCGCCGCGCGTGCCGTACAACGCGCTGGCGTTCTACAGGGACGCGGCCGGGGCCGTAGGGCGCGACGACCCCGGCGCGCCGCCCGCGGACGACCCCGGCGCGCCGCCCACGGACGACCCCGGCGCGCCGCCTGTGGCCGTAGGGCGCGACGACCCCGGCGCGCCGCCCGCGGACGACCCCGGCGCGCCGCCCACGGACGACCCCGGCGCGCCGCCCGCCTGTCCCTATCCCGTGCCGACGCGCAATCTGCTCTGGGGCAGCCGGGGCGAAGATGTGAAGTGGCTGCAATGGCAGCTCAATAAGCGCGGCTTTCGCTGCGGCGCCGTCGACGGCGTGTTCGGCGCGCACACCTGGCAGGCCGCCTACAACTACCAGAAAACGTGGTCGCTGCGGCCGGACGGCATCTGCGGCAAACAGACAAGGGGGCATCTGCTTGGAGACCTTTGAGGGCATCGACACGGCGGCGCGGTTGACCGCCGAGCAAGCGAGGATCCTGCGCGCGCAGGGGGTTTCCTTCGCGGCGCGGTATCTCGTTCCGGAGAAGTGCGCCAAGGCGCTGACGGCGCGGGAGGCGGCGGCGCTGCGCGGGTGTGGGCTGGCGCTCATGCTGTGCTGGGAGACGACGGCAAAGCGTATGCTTGGCGGCGCTTCGGCGGGCGCGGCGGACGGCGCGGCGGCGCGGGAGCTTGCCGCGGCGCTGGGCGTCCCGGCCGGGACGCTTGTCTACTTCGCGGCGGACTGGGACGTGCAGGAAGACGAGCTGGACGCGGCGCTTGCCTACTTCCGCGCCGCGCGGTCAGCCGTGCAGCCTTACGGCGCGGGCGTCTACGGCGGGGCGCGCGTGATGCGCGCAATGTGCAGCGAGACGGCGTGGCTGTGGCAGTCCGTGGCGTGGAGCGACGGCTTTCTGCCGATCACGCAGGTCCGCCAGTACCAGTGGCAGGGCTCGCCCGACGCGAAGGCGCTGGCGGCGAAGGTCGGCGCGGCGGTCGATCTGGACTGCGCCGTGTCGCTGGACGGCATGTGGCTGGCGGAGGGGACACCTCATCAGTCGCCTGCGGCGACAGCTTCTCATCAAGGGGAAGCCGATGAAAAGGAGAATGAGCCCATGAAGAACTGGAAAGAGTTTCTGCGCGCGGCGGGGGTGCGCGCGGCGCGGACGCTGGCGCAGACCGCCCTCGCCACCATCGGCACGGGCGCCGTTTTGTCCGATGTGAACTGGGCGGCGGTGGCGAGCGCGTCGCTGCTGGCGGCGGTGCTGAGCGTGCTCACGAGCATCGCGACGGGCCTGCCGGAGGTGGACGGCCGTGAGTGACGCCGTGCTGGTCGCCGTGATCTCCGGCGCGTGCAGCATGATCGTCGGCATCGTCTCCGCCGTCATCAGCGCGAAGGCGACGGGCAACGACGTGCAGAAGAAAATGGAGATCACGCAGGCGGTCACCGATACGAAGCTGGAGGAGCTGACGCGCGAGGTGCGCAAGCACAACGGCTTTGCCGAGCGGATCCCCGTGATCGAGGAGAAGATCGCCGTCGCCAATCACCGCATTGAGGACCTGGAGCGCATCGGCGCGCCGTGACGAGGGCGGGGAAAACGGATTGCCACGCCAGTGCGCGGACTTACCTCGCAATGACGGGGACGGGTGGGGCGGCCAAACGGATTTGAAAGGAGGAGGCGCATGCTTCCCAAATTGCCATACAAAGGACGGCGCATCGAGCGGGAGATCGTGGACTTCCGCGGCCTGGACCGCACGGAGGGCGCCCCGGAGGGGGCGCTTTCCGACGCGACGAATCTGTCCACCGAGGAATACCCCACGCTGACGCAGCGCGCACCGCGCGAGCAGGTAAACGGCTACACCGCGCCGACGGATATTTTCGGCTGGGACGGGCATCTGGTCGTCGTGGACGGCGGGCAGCTCAAGCTCGACGGCACGGTGATCGGCGCGGTGAACCCCGGCAAAAAGCAGTTCGCCGTCGTCAACACGAAGCTGTGCGTCTGGCCGGATAAGGTCTATATCGACCTGACGAACAACACCATGCGCCACATGGACGAGAGCGTTTCCACCGGCACGCAGGCCGGGACGGTCACGGTCACGGACGACAGCTTTACCGCGACGGTCACGCAGGCCGCCGCGCAGAATTACAGCTGCCCGCCCATCGCCGACGCGCTCCGGCGGGCCGCCTACGCCTACGGCGCGGACCGCGGCGCGGTGGAGGCCTGCTACGACGGCAGCGCGTGGGACCTGAACGCGCTGGCGGTGCTGGCGACTTACAAGGGCGTCGTGGCGGAGGACACGGCGACAAGCGGCCTGCTGGCGCCGGGGGATATTCTGATCCCGAAGGTGACGGCCTCCGAGACCTACCCCTATCAGCTTCTCACCGGCTACGCAAGCGGCGCGGCGATGCCCGACACGGACCGGTACAACACCGAGGGGTACTACATCGTCCTGCGCACCGTGACCTACGTTGACGACTACAACATCGCATACGTCGTGGGCGACGTGTACCGCACCGGCACGGGAAATTCCCTGTTCTCGGCGGTGTTCAAGGCCGGGGACGCGGTGAGCATCACCGGCACGCGCTACGGCATTTCCGACGTGAAGCACGCCGTCGTCACCGCCATCGACGACGACACGAACACGCTGACCTTCCCGGAGGGGACGCTGCGCGCGCCGGCTTACTGCCACGTCACGGCGTCGGCCCTGCCCGCGGGCATCGCGGTGTATATTTTGTTTCCCGATAACGCCGTGCGCACGTTCACGCCGGGGGCGCTGATCCCGGCGGGGCGCGTGCTGTACGTGGAGAGCAGCGGCGTCGGGGATTCCCTGTACGTCTGGAATCCGGCGGCAAAGACTGTCGAGGCGACGTACACGCTCGCCTCCGCCGCCAGCGCCGGGGCGCTTGCCATGACCGCCTACGATCCCATCGACGGCGCGGCGATCAGCGTCGGCAAGGACGTGCCGGACTTTGACTTCATCTGCGCCAAGGACAACCGCCTGTGGGGCGTTTCCAACGCGCAGACCAACGAGGTCTGGAACACGCAGACGCAGCGCTTCGACACCTACACCGCGCGCGTGATCTTCGCGTCCGCGCTGGGCGATCCGACGAACTGGTACGCCTTTCAGGGCGTCGATACGGACGCGTGGCAGGCGGCCGTGGCGACGGAGGGCGACTTCACCGCGCTGTGCGCCTTCGGCGGCAGCGTGTGCGCGTGGAAGGAAAACCGGCTGCACCGCGTGTTCGGCAGCAATCCGAGCGAGTATTACATGAGCGAGGCCATCTTCGACGGCGTGGCCGCCGGGTGCTCGCGCAGCGTGGTGGTCGTCAACGAGGTCATGTACTATGCCGGGCGCAATAACGTCTACGCCTACGCGGGGGGCAAGGTGCCGCAGGGCATCGGTACGCCGCTGGGCAGGCCGTATGCCGACGCGCAGGCCGTGGCCGGCAGCAACGGCAGGCGGCTGTACCTTGGCTGGAAAACCGGCGCGAGCGCAAGCGAGCTGCTCGCCTTTGACCTCACGCACGGGCTGTGGATGCGCGAGGACGACAAGACAGCCGCGGCCTTCGCCGACGTCGGCGGGGCGCTGCATCTGCTGTGCAGCGGCGGGGCGCTGTGGCGTCTGGAGCACGGCAGCGAGACCGTTTCGTGGAGCGCGGCCTTCCGGCCCTTTGACGAGACAAAGATCACCTACAAGCACTATATCCGCGTGTGCCTGCGGCTGGATATGGACGAGGGCAGCGCCGTGACGGTCAAGGTCAAATTCGACAACGGCACGCAGCAGACGCTATTGTCGGCGGACGCGGCGCGGACCATGACGAAGGAGATCATGCTGCCGCCCAACCGCGCCGACCGCTTCACCGTGGCCGTCAGCGGCACGGGCAACGTCAAGCTGCGGCACCTGTCGCGGGAATACTATCCGGGGAGTGAGAGGGTATGACGAACCGCATCATTGAGACACGCCCGCCGGAGCCCACCGGGAACGCGGCGGAGGACGCGCGCGAGGCGCTGGAGTATATGGAGTACGCGCGGGAGGCGCTCAACGGCGTCCTGCGCGAGGTTTACAAGGAGCTCAAGGAGATTCGAGGAGGTATCAGCTGATGTCGATGAAGGACCTGAACCGGGATATGCCGATCTATATTCCCGATGAGGAGAAAAAACGCAAGCGGGCGGGCGCGCAGATCGGCGCAGCGGTCGGCGCAAGCGTCGGCGGGGGCGTCGGCGCGGCGCCCGGCGAGCGCGCGCAGCCCGCGGGGGACGGCGGCGCGGTGTCCGAAGCGCTGGGGCGCATCGCGGACTATGGCGAGTACACCAGTCCCTACCAGCCGGGGATCGACGATAAGTACGGCGCCGTGCGCAGCCGGAAGCCGTTTTCCTACGACCTGGACAGCGATCCGCAGTGGGCGGCGTACCAAAAGCAGTACACGCGTTTAGGGCAGATGGCCTACGACGACACGCTGGCGAAGCTGTCCGCGCGCACCGGCGGGCTGGCGTCGAGCTATGCGGGCAGCGCGGCGCAGCAGCGCTACGGCGACTACATGCGGCAGATGACCGAGAAGATCCCGGCGCTTTACAAGCTGGCCTATGAGATGTACGCGGACGAGGCGAGCCGGGACCTTGCCGACCTGAACGCGATCCGGGGGCTGGATTCCGACGCCTACGGGCGCTGGAAGGACGGCTACGGGCATCTGGGCGATCTCTATACGCGCGCGGTCGGGGAGCGAAGCTACGCCGACGCGCGCGCGGACAAGGCCGCAGAGGAAGCGCGCGCGGAGCGGCTGCTGGCGGAGCGCCTGCGCCGCGGCCGGCTGTGACGGTCTGCAGGGGAACGGATTGCCACGGCCCCTGCGGGGCCTCGCAATGACACCGTAGGGCGGGGGCTTGCCCCCGCCGCGCCCGCGCGCACGCCGTGGCAATCCGTCTCCAAAGCAAAAAAAGCTCCCCCCGGAGGGGGAGCTTTCCTGCATATTCCTCAGAACATGATGTTGATCGGCAGGCGGGCGGCCTCAATCTGATCCTGCGTGAAGCCGAAGGTGTCGCGGTTGTACTTGTCGATGGCGTCCCACAGGCACTGATAGGTGCCCTCGAACAGGGAGCCCGGGCCCCCCTGCGTGATGCAGGGAATGAAGCTGGTCAGCGAGCCGCCGCGCTTGATGGCCTCCAGAGCGGCCTTCTCGCAGTCGGCGGGGGTCCAGCCCTCAAAGTCGACCTGCTTGTTGTCGATCTCGCCCATGAAGGTGATCTTGCCCTTGTACTTCTTCATCATCTCGGGCAGGTTGTTGCTCTTCATGCAGCCCTGCCAGACGTCGATGCCCATCTCGATCATGTCGTCGACGAGGTTGGCGCAATAGCTATCGGAGTGGTGGAAGATGAGCTCCACGCCGTGGTCGTGGTAGTAGCCGTAGATCTGCTTGTAGGCGTCGAGGAAGAAGTCCTCAAACATGCTCGGGCGCATGAAGCTGTTCTTCTCGCTGCCCCAGTCGTCGTGGTGGAAGATGGCGTCCGGGTGCAGGTGCGAGCAGATGCCCTCGGCCATCTTCAGCTCATACTCGGTGAGGTACTTGACGAGGTCGTGCATCTCGTCCTCATAGACCATGTAATAGGTCAGCGCGCGCTCGATCTCGCACAGGTGGTGCGTCTGCTCAAAGATGCCCGGGGCGATGAAGGTGGCCTTGTAGGCCTTCTCGCCGTCCACGGCGGCGTACATGCCCTGCGCGGCGGCCCACAGCTCGTCCGGGAAGTCCAGGGACGGGGCGTGGACGTAGTCGCGCCAGTGCTCGATGTCCTTGACGACGATCTTGTCCGGCGTGTGCACGGGGAAGGCGCCCGGCACGTTGTCCGGGAAGTAGTTGGTGACGCCCCAGGCGTTGACGACCGGCGGGCCGCCCTTGACGGCCATCGGCGAGGTCATCAGCGCGGGGTGGAACAGCAGGGCAATGCCCTCGTACTGGTTGACGACGCGGTCGGGCTTGCCGCCCTTGACGCATTCGCGCAGGTTTTGTTTCGCGGTCAGCATGGAAAAATCCCCCTTTTGTGATTTCAGGCAGTTGATTGCAAAACCTTATGACTTTATCCGAAATCATTATAACAAGCGCCGCGCGGAAAAGCAATCCGCGCGGCGTATTTCGTTATGCACTTGCGTTATAACCGGGGGGAACGGATTCCCACGTCGGGCTTCGCCCTCCTCGGAATGACGGGGGAGTATCGGTCATTGCGAGGCGCGCAGCGCCGTGGCAATCCGCCGTTATAACCGGGAGAGTACGGATTCCCACGTCGGGCTTCGCCCTCCTCGGAATGACGGGGGAGTATCGGTCATTGCGAGGCGCGCAGCGCCGTGGCAATCCGCCTTCTTTACAGCATCTCCGGCAGCACGTCGCGCACAAACACCTGCGCGAGGGCCTTGTACTGCAGCCGCCCGGCCTCGCCCAGGTCGATGGAGCTCGGCGGCGGCGTGATCTGCTGCTCCAGCACGGTGCTGAAGGGGTTGATCGCCGCGCGCAGCGAATCGAACAGCGCGATCTTGCGCTCGGCCTCCAGCGCGGCCAGCTCGCCCTCGCCCAGCGCGGGGAAGTCCGCGCGCAGCCAGTCGAGGAAGGCGCGGCGCTCCTTGCGCCCGTCAACGGCCCGCTCGGACGCGGTCAAAAGCGCGTACGCGCCCTTGACGATGATCTGCGCGCCGAAGCGGTCAAAGCGCACCGTGCCGCCCGCGGTTTCGTCGGCCCAGGCGTCCGCCGCGCCGACAAAGACGACGCGGTCTTCCGCCGTCAGCGCCGCGCCCTCGTGCAGCCAGTCGCGCACGGTCCACAGCTGCGTGCGGTCCCCGGCGACGGGGAGCGCCGAGGCGTCCACAAGGGCTTCGAGGTATTCCGCCAGGTCGCGCGTGGGCTTCCCGGCGACGATGTACAGAGCTCCGTCCATGGCTTCTCCTCCGGCAAAACGGTCATACCGCCGCAGTTTCCTGCATCTTACCATACGCGCCTCGGCTTGACAAGCCCCGACGGTTATCTTGCCAAAATTGGCAATATTACACAATTTCCCCTTGCGGACGCGGCCTGTTTGTGATATAGCTTAACTGGAACGGTATTTGCGTTCCGCAGCAAGGGGGAAACGACCATGATCTCCGAATCCGAAAGAGCCGCTTATGAGGGCTGTCAGCTTCCGCTGATGCTCTGCTCCGTCGTGGACGGCCACACCCACGCCGAGGTCGTCTCGGACGGGCTGTGCCGCCGCTTCGGCATGGGCCGCGAGGAGCTGCACGCCGCGCTGCGCGCCGGGCTGCAGAACTACACCCACCCGGACGACGCCGCATGGCTCCACAGCAACACCGAGGACTTCATCAACCGCCGCCGCGAGGAGCTGGACGTCGTGTTCCGCGACCGCAGCAGCCCGGACGAGCCGTACAAGATGGTCCACGCGGTGAGCCGCTGGCAGAAGATGGCCGACGGCAGCGAGTACGCGCTGTACGCCTACTTCGACATGGACGCGACGGAGAGCGCCATCTCCCGGCTGTTCACCCAGTTCGCGGACGAACAGAGCGACCTCATCTACACCGACCCGATCACGGGGCTGAAGAACTTCAACTACAACCGCCAGTTCTCGATGGACCATGTGGAGCGCATCCGCGCCTCGGGCGGCGTCCCGATGTTCATGATGCTGGACATCAAGGGCATGCAGGGCTACAACCAGGCCTTCGGCTACACCAACGGCGACAAGCTGCTGCGCATCGTCGCGGACGAGCTGGAGCGCGCCCGCGTGCACGCAGACGGCATGGTCGTGCGCGGCAACGACGACGATTTCTTCATACTGGACGCCTTCAAGGGGGACGAGAAGGCCATCGCGGAGAAGCTGCGCCAGATCAACGAGCGCATCAAGGACCGCGCCTACGGCCTGACCAACGGCCTGCGCGCCGGCGTGTGCGTGATGGACGACGACACCCGCACGACCACGGCGATGGACCGCGCGCGCACCGCGCTGCGCGAGATCGGCGACGACATGACCGTGCTGTGCCGCTTCTACTCCGCGGAGAAGGACGAGATCTACTGGTTCCGCCGCTACATCATCGACAACCTCGACACCGCGCTCAAGGAGAACTGGATCCGCGTATTCTACCAGCCCTTCGTCCGCACGCAGACGGGCAAGCTCGTGGGGCTGGAGGCGCTGGCCCGATGGATCGACCCGCGCCGCGGCGTCATCCCGCCCAACGACTTCATCCCGCTCATGAGCCGCTTCCATCAGATCTGGCGGCTGGACCTCTACATGGTGGAGCAGGTCTGCCGCGAATTTGCCGTGCGCGCCGAGGCGGGGCTGCCGCTCCTGCCCGTCACGGTCAACTTCTCCGCGCAGGACTTCGACCATGTGGACATCCCCGCCGCGCTTGACGAGATCATGGGGCGCTACGGCCTGGAGCGCGACAACATCGTCATCGAGATCACCGAGCAGGACCTCGCCACCGGCACCGAGCACTTCCATGAGCAGCTCCGGGCGCTGCACGCGCGCGGCTTCAAGCTATGGCTCGACGATTTCGGCAGCGGCTACTCCTCGCTGAGCATATTCAGCCAATTCAAGATCGACCGCGTCAAGTTCGACATGGAGCTGATCCGCCACCTCGACGACGCAGGCGGCGCGAACCGCCGGATCCTGCGCGCGCTCAACAACGTCTGCCGCGAGCTGGGCATCCGCACGCTGTGCGAGGGCGTCGAGACGCAGGCGCAGCACGACTTCCTCAAGGAGATCGACTGCGAGATGGCGCAGGGCTTTCTGTTCCACAAGCCCAGACCCATCGAGGATTCGGTGTTCAAGGCGAAAAACATCGGCAAATCGCCCACCAACTTCGAGACGAAGGACGAGCGCCGCGCTTTGTGCGACGCTTGGCTGAACAAGGGAAAGGAATCATAGAAAAGCAACAGCAAGCCCGCTGCCGGTCCGGCAGCGGGCTTCATTGTTTTGGGGCGCGGATTCCCACGTGTCGTCAGAAGCGGCGCGCCCACGCTGCCCATGCGCTGTAGGGGCCGACGCCCTCGGCGGCCCGCCCGGCGTGCCGGGTCGTCACGTCCCGCAAGCGACCGTGGCAATCCGTAATCTTTTCACTCCCCCATGCCGAAGCAGTCGTGCCGAAACACGGTCATCTCCAGGTTGTATTCCTTTGACGCGGCCTCCGCCGCGCCGGTGATGGCCGCGTCCAGCGCCGCGGGCGGGCACTTCGCCGTGGCGTTGAGCACCACCGCCACGTCCACGCACGGGCGCGCGAAGGCGCGCGTGCGCACGAGTGCGCGCCCGACGCCCAGCACGTCTGCCTTTCCGAAGTCCCCGTCGGGGCTCCAGGCCAGCAGCTTCAGGTGCGGCAGCTCGCCGCCCGCCTCCGCCACGGCGCGCTGCGCGCGCGCGGCGATGTCCGCGAGGTAGGCCGTGCCGTCAAAGTCGTCGCAGCAGACCAGCGCGCGGTACTGCAGGTAGTATTCGCTCAAGGAGCCCATCTCGCCCTGCAGCGCGTCGCCCTCGTAGTCGATGGCCGGGTGGCGCAGGGACGCCGCGCCGTCGCGCAGGGCTTCACACAGCGCGTCCAGCCCCGCGCCCGTCGCGGCGCTGATCGCCAGCACCCGCGCCGCCGGGAACGCGCCGGCGAGAAAGTCCAGCGCCTGCGCGGTCTGCGCGGGGGAGACGAGGTCGGTCTTGTTCAGCACAATGAGGTCGGCCTCCATGAGCTGCGCGCGCAAAATGTGCGCCATGTCGCCGTCCGGCGCGTCGTCCGCCCCCGCAGGGCGCGACGACCCGGCGCGCCGCCCGCCGTCGCGCGCGCGCAGAATCTCCACGCTGCGCGGCTCGATGAGCACCGTGAACGGCGCAAGGTCGAAGGCGCGGCCCTCGGCGGTCAGGCCGTGGTAGACGTGCTCCAGCGCGCCCACGCCGAAGCCGGGGATGTCGGAGCACACCAGCTCGCAGCCCGCGTCGAAGAAGGCGTCCAGCCGCGCGCGCAGCACGTCGTGGCAAAAGCAGATGCATTCGCCGGTGATCTCGTCGGCCTTGACGCCGGAAAGCGCCGCGAGGCGGTGGTCGGCCAGCGTCACGCCCTCGCCGAGGTCGTTGGAGATCATCGCCGCGGGGGCGATGTGCGCGGTGTAATATTTCGTCAGCGCCATCATCGCCGTGGTCTTGCCCGCGCCGAGAAAGCCGCTGAAGACGCAGAATTTTTTCATGGTGTAACTCCTTTCGGTGTGCGGGGGGGAACGGATTGCCACGGCCGCTTTGCGGCCTCGCAATGACACCTCATCACCCGCTTCGCGGGAGCTTCCCCTCAAGTAAACGCTGATTTATTCAGTGAAACGTAAGCGGAGGTCTCCTTCCCCCAGCGG
>CAMJPK010000027.1 GCA_946407675.1 uncultured Clostridia bacterium | reverse complement strand
GCGCTGCTGCCGAAAAACCAGCCGGGGCTTGTGGACGGCGCGGACGCAGCCCTCTCCCGGCGGATCGACGGCATCGCGGCGCGGGAGATGCGCGCGCGCAAAAAGCCCGGCAGCATGACGCACCGCTTTCTCTCCGCCCACTCGTGCCAGGGCCACGTCGTTCTGACCGATACGCTGCGCGCGCTGTGCACGCGCGTCTGGCTGTTTGACAACACGCTTGGGCTCGGCCACACGGCGCTGGCGCAGCTTGCGTCGTATGCATCGCAGCGGGGCTGGGACGCCGTTGCCTGCCACGATCCGCTGGAGCCGGAGAAGCTGGAGGCGCTCCTGCTGCCGGAGAGCGGCCTGGCCTTCGTCGCCGCCGAGGACTGGCCCGTCGATGCGCCTGCGCCGGAGCGCCGGGTGCATCTGGACGCGCTGGAAACGCGTGCGCTCGCCCCGGCGCTCCGCCCGCTTCTGCGGCAGCGGCGCAAGGAAAGCCGCGCGCTGCTTCGCGCCGCGTATGAGACGTTGGCGCAGGCCAAGACGCTGCACGACGCGCTGGAGGCGGTCTACCACCCCCATGTGGACTTTGACGGCGTCGGCGCGCTGGCGGAGGATCACATCCGCTGGCTGCTGGACGGCTGAGGCGGTGGACCCCCGGTCGCTGACGCTGGGCGTCACGGCGCTGGCCAACGCCATCGCCTGCCGTTTGGACGACGCACAGCTGAATCTCCTCGCCCTCGTCCTCACGCAGCTCGGCGACACCCTCGGCACCATCGCGGCACAGCGCGCCTGCTGCTGCGAAAACGATCCACACCACACGTAGAACCCCCGCGCTCCCGGTGTCGGGAGCGCGGGGGTTGTTAGTTTACATAATATTTTTCTCTTACTTCTGCCGCATCCGGTAGTCCTTATCCTCGTCGATCATGCACAGCATGATGTCGACAAAGGCGGGATCGAACTGCGTGCCTCTCCCCTTCGCCAGCTCCGCGCGGACCTCGGCCTGCGGCAGCACGTCGCGGTAGCTGCGGCGCGAGGCCATCGCGTCGTAGGAGTCGGCAACGGCGATGATGCGCGCCTCCTCCGGGATCTGGTCCCCGGCGATGCCGTCCGGATAGCCCTTGCCGTCCATGCGCTCGTGGTGCCAGCGCGCACCGACGGCCAGCTCCGGGAAGTCCGGGATGTTGCCGAGGATCTTCGCGCCCAGTACGGGGTGCTGCTTCGTAAGCGCATACTCCTCGTCGGTCAGCGCGCTGTCCTTTTTAATAATGTCGTCGGGGATACCGATCTTTCCGATGTCGTGCAGCAGGCCCATCATGAAGATGCGCTCCGACTTTTCCCCGCTGTAGCCCCAGCGGATGGAGATCTCGCGCGCGTATTCCGCGACGCGGCGGGAATGGCCGTTGGTATAGGGGTCCTTGGCGTCCACCGTTCCGGCCAGCGTCTCGACCACCTGCATGCTCAGCCGGGCGAGCTGCTTCTGCTTTTCGACGACGGCGCGCGTCTGCTCGCGCACCTGTTCCTCCAAATGGTTCTGCAGCCGGTTCAGCTCCACGATGCGGCGCACGCGTGTCAGCAGCACGCGCGGCACAAAGGGCTTCTTGATAAAATCCGTCGCCCCGGCCTCCAGCGCCTGACTCTCCGTCTCGCTGTCCTCGTCCGCGGTCAGGAATACCACCGGAATATCCGCCGCTTCCGGCAGATTCTGCATCGCCGAGAGCGTCATAAATCCGTCCATGCCGGGCATATGGATGTCCAGCAGCACAAGGTCGGGCCGGTGCGCGCCGTCGGAGAGAAAGCGCAAGGCCTCCTCCCCGGACTTCACGCAGCTCGCCCGCATTCCGTTTTCCATCAGGATACGGCTGGCCGCACGCAGATTCACAATATCGTCGTCCACGACCATGATCCATTCATTCAAATCGTTTTCCTCCCTGCTCACAGCGTCGACAGCAGCGCATAAAGCGCCTGCGTCGCCGCCTTCGTTTCATAGTTGTCCAGCGCGCGCATTGCTTCAAAGAGCAACGTGCGCAACGATGTTCCGCCGAATGTGCGGTCGGCCTGCGCGTCCAGCAGCGCGATCGCCCGCTCGGTCTCAAGGTTATCGAGATACGAAAGCGCCTCGGACAGCGTATCGCGCAGCTCCTCCGGCGATATCTCGCCCTGCGCCGTCGCCGGCGCGGCCGGCGCTTCGGCGTCCAGCGCATTGCGGACCGTCTCCGCCGCGGCACGGTAGCGCTCCAGCAGCGGCGCGCAGCCGGCGCTGATCGCGGCGGCGTCGCCGTTTTTGGCGGCGAGCTCCTGCTCCAGCGCCAGCTCGGACAAGGCGTCCGCGCCGATCTGTCGCGCGATCCCCTTGAGCGAGTGGACGCGGATGCGGTAATCGGTCAGATCGCCGCGCGCGCAGTCCTCTGCAATGGCGCGCGCCTTCTCCGGCTGCTCCGCAGCGAAGCCGCGCAGCAGCTCTATGTAGAATCTCCGCTCTCCCGCAACATAGCGCAGCCCCGCCTCCGTCTGAAACCCGGCGGCGGCCAGCGCCTCCAACGGATCGTGTGTCTGCATCTGCCCCGGCTGTGGCTGCGCGGCGGGCGCCGTCCGCTCGGCGGCGGAGCGCCAATGCACCTTGCGCTCCGGCAGATAGCGCGCGAGCATCTGGTCCAGCGCGTCCGTCTCGATGGGCTTCGACAGATAGTCCCGAAAGCCCGCCTTCAAGTATTCCTCGCGCGCGCCGTGCACGGCATTCGCCGTCAGCACGATCACCGCCGTATCGTCCGGCAGATCGCCGCGCAGGGTAAGCGCATGCAGCGTCTCCACCCCGTCCATGACCGGCATCATATGGTCAAGGAAGATGATATCGTAGTGCTTGTGCTGCGTCATCGCAAGGCACTGCTCGCCGCTCTCGGCCAGATCGGGCACGATCCCGGCGCGCTTGAGCAGGCCCTTTGCCACCTTGAGGTTCATGTCGTTGTCGTCCACGACCAGCACGTCCGCGTCGGGCGCCCAGACCGTCTCGCGGCGGGCGCTCTCCGCATCGAGGGCGCTGCGGTGCGCCGCGTAGGCCCCGATCGGTTCCCACTCTACGACCTGCTGCGAGATGCGGAACGAGAAATCCGAGCCCTCGCCGTAGACGCTGTGCACCTCCAGCCGGCTGTCCATCATCTCCAGCAGGCGCTGTACGATGGCGATGCCGAGGCCGGTGCCCTCGATGCTGCGGTTGCGCTCCTGATCCAGCCGCCGGAAGGAATCAAAGAGCTTGTCGAGGTCCTCGGTGCGGATTCCGATGCCGGTGTCGCTGACGCAGACATACAGCTCGCAGCGTTCCTCCGTGCGGGCGATCATCTGCATGCGCAGCGTGATCGTGCCGGAGGGCGTATACTTCACGGCATTGGTGAGCAGATTCGTGATGATCTGCCGCAGGCGCATATCGTCGCCGTAAAGCGCGCGCGGGAGCGTCGGGTCGATGTCCAGCTCCAGCTCCAGTCCCTTCTTCACGGCGCGCTCGGAGATCATATTCACAAGATCGTCAATGAGGCGCTGCGTCTCATAGCGGACGTGCAGAATCTCCATCTTTCCGTCCTCGATCTTGGAAAAATCGAGGATGCTGTTGATGAGCGACAGCAGCGTCTGCCCCGCGTTCTGGATGTTCGCGGCATACTCCCGGATCTCCGGATCGCTGCTGGCGTCGAGAATCATCTCGTTCATGCCGAGCACCGCGTTGATCGGGGTGCGGATCTCGTGGCTCATCTGCGCGAGGAACTGGGACTTGGCCTTCCCCGCGTTCACGGCGGCATCCGCCGACGCCACGAGCTGGCGGTTGATCTCCTCCTGCCAGCGGATCATGCGGTTGATCAGCGCCACGATGAGGAGAACGCACACGACGAACAGCCCGAGCGCGGCCAGGGACAGCAGGATCATGCTGCCGAAGATGCTCCACGCGCGGTTCGCGATCACGACGGTAAAGCCGACATCCGTTTTGCGGCTGAGGCAGGAGACAAGGTTCCCGCTGAAGTCCCGCAGGAGCGTCACCGTTTCGCTGTGATACGCTTCCGCGTATTCCGTATCCTCGACGCTGACGCGCTTTTCTCCGCTGAGCTGGCGCGCCGGGTCCGGATGATTGATGATGTCGCCGTCGGCGTCGATGAGGAAGGCATAGCCGATCCCGGCGTCGCGCTCCCTGAGCGAGCGGAGCAGCTGCTCGATGGTGCAGTCGATTCCGAACATGCCGATGTATGCGCCCGTTTCATCAAAGATGGCGCGGGTGAGCGAAATGCAGCGCTCGCCGGTTTTTCCGTCCACGAAGGGCGCCGAGATCTGGATGTCCTCGGAAGCGTGCGCAGCGGCTTCGGCCTTGCTGCGCGCCAAAGCCCGAAGGTTCTCGTCGGACTGTCGACCGCTGTTTACAATGAGCGTTTGCGGCGCATCGGCGTCCACAAGGTAGCAGGCATAGATCTCCGGGTATCGCCCGGCAAGTCCGTCCAGCATCCATACGATCCCGTCGGCGTCCTCCAGCATCGCAGGGTGCGTGGAGAGCAGGCCCGTCATCATCTTCACAACGCCCTGCCGCTCGCCGATCCAGCCGTTGAGCATGTTTTCATACCCGTCGGCCTCCCGGTTGATGCGGCTGCTGCCCAGCTTTACCGTGCTGCGGGTGGAGAAGAACAGCGCGATCATCAGGGCAAACAGCAGCGTCAGAATCACGCTGTTGCGCAGCTTTCGGCTGAGCGCGCCGGTGGCCTGCACCTGCTTCTTCGCCGTCTCCCGGTTGTGCTCCTGGTGCTTGCGCAGCATACCGGAATACGAGCGGATGTCGTCCACCGCCTCGCTGAGCTGCAGCCCGGATTCCTTGATCTGCCGGACAAGCTCCGCCGGCTGGTCGCTTTCCTCGATGAGCTGCCAGTCGCTCAGGCGCAGGATCTGCGACAGCGGGTCCCGGAAGCGCCCGGACAGGCCGGCGATGAAGCGCTCCTTTTCCTCCAGCACCTCCGTTGCATGCAGGCGGCTGCGGGTGCTGACCATGTAGAAGACCAGAACCGTCACCAGCATCAGCAGATTGACGGCGGCCATCATGCCCATCTGCCGATAACTGTCGGCATAGAGCTTGTTTGTGTTCACGGTGAGGATGAGATACCAGCCGTTGCCGGTCTCCGCGGAGAAGACCGTATACGGCCGTCCGTCGATGTGCACGCGAAAGCTGCCGTGCTCGTTGGAGGCGGCGACGCGCCGCAGCACCTCGGCGTATTCCGGCAGCATTTCATCGGCGCGCTGCCCCACCAGCGCCATGTCCGTATAGCCCGCGATCAGCCCGCCGGAGGTGACGATCATGGCGGCCTGATCCTCCCCGTTCTCCATCGCCCGGATGGATTCCTGCACCTGATCAAAGCTCAGATCCATCGCCACGACGGTCCCGCCGTCGGAAAGCGCGGCGGAAACGGTGAAGCATTTTTCACCGGTGTTCGCATCCGTGTACGGTTCGGTGATGTACACCGCGCCGGGACGCGCGATCGCGCCGCGGTACCAGTCGCGCTCCGTCGCGCGGTAGTCCGCCGGGGCGTCAAAGCCGGGCAGATAGTGCCAGTCCTCGGCGCCGATGTAGACGCACAGAACGCTTTCGTCGATGGCAAAGGCGTCGCGCTGCGCGTCGAAGTAGGCCTCCACCGCCGTCCGGTCTTCCCCGTCGTTGAGCGCCTGCTCCGCGCCGATCGCAACGCGCAGGACGTTTGTCTCCGCCTCGGAGATCATGTTCTCCAGGTCGCTGCGTATGACGTTGAGCTGGACATTGCCGATCTTGTCGGACTGCGCAGAGTTCAGGTTCAGGATCATCGTGACGTTCATCAGAATCACCGCAAGGAACGTCAGCGCTACGGCGATGATGAGACTGCCGCTGAATTGCTTGTCCGGGCCGTCTGTGGCGCGGTCCGGGTCCCGCTCCAGCAGCACCATGAAGC
This sequence comes from uncultured Clostridia bacterium, assembly GCA_946407675.1. GTDB lineage: Bacteria > Bacillota > Clostridia > Oscillospirales > Oscillospiraceae > SVKR01. The sequence goes on along the minus strand of CAMJPK010000027.1, from coordinate 12,708 downwards.
CGAGAAAGGCGATGGCCTCAAAAAACAACTCCACGGGCAAGGACCAGATCGCCTGAACGATGACGCCGACGATGGCAACCGTGATGAGGATCAGCGTCGCCACGCGGTCGGTCCGCGACTGCGTGCCTTTGAATTTGAAGAAGTAAAGGTAGCCCGTCACGGTATAGACGGCGCCGATGGCGTAGAGGACCCACAGCTCGCTGCCGCGGTGGTAGACCATCTGCTCGTCCACATAGAAGCACAGATGCGTCAGCGGATTGCTCAGGATCAGCAGCTCGCCCAGCACGAGCGGCAGGCAGAAGAAAAAGAAAAACTTTCTTCCCTGATCCCGCACCGGCCCCGCCATATCGAGAATGTACAGCGCGAAGCAGACGGAGAGCATATTGTGGAAGACATAGTAAAACGTATGCAGGCATTCCAGCAGCCCCGCGTCGGCGCGGTAGAACTCGCCCACCCGCCCGGCGACGGAGGACGCGGCGGAGAGCGCCACGGCGAGCAGCATGATGAGGAAAGAGAAATGCTGGCTCTTCATCGCCGCAAGCAGCCCCTTCGGCATGGGGAAATACAGCTTTTTGCGCGCGGTAACGCTGTAGATCAGGCAAAACGCGGTGAGCAACAGCGCAGCCAGCTCCAGAATGATTTCGTTCACGGCATATATCCTCTCCGGTGATGTGCGTACACAATATATTGCGTATACAAATCAAACATACCGTGATTATAACAAGCGCTGCGGATCGCGTCAACAAAAACTTAAACGTTTTCGTAAACGCCTTATTTCCCGCCCGGAACGCACAAACCCCGCGCGCCGGTGAACCGGCGCGCGGGGTTTACATAATATTTTCGCTATCCGTATATGATCTGATCTGCATGCCGCGTCCGGCTGTATTGCGTGGGTGTCCAGCCGTTGCCGTGGTCGATGACCTTCCAGAGAGAATCGCTGCTTTCGCGGCTCAGGCGTATCAAGCTGATCGTTGTCGCGCCGGTCACGTTTTCCGGCCACGTGCCCTCGCAGTAAAGCTCGATATGGTTGTGCTCGTCATAATCCGCGCCGCGGGTAAAGCGCTCCCGCGCGATCCGGAAGATCGTCCAGTCGGAATCGTCGACCGGATCGTACCAGAGCGTTTGCAGCGTAATGCCGCGCTCGGCGCACCACGCGCGGGCCGCCGTGAACGCCGCGGCGACGTCCTCCGGGCTGCGCTCGATGATTCTGCGGTTTTCATAGATCGCGCGGACCGCCGCATAGTCGATGCTCCCGGGCACACATTCGGCGTATACCTGCGCCTCGGTCGAGCGGTAGACGTACACGCGGTTGTCGGGGTAAATGTGCCAGCTTATGCCGCAGGGCTGCTGGCCCGGATCGTCCCAGAACTGCACGACCCAAAGGGTATCGCCCCAGTCCTCCCAATCCGCGGGCAGCTTTCTCGATTCCGAAACGATCGTGAGGCCGCGGTACATCTCCCACAGCGTCCGGATCTCGTCTGCTTGAAGCTCCGTGCGCGGCGCGCCGCTCGCGACCACCTCCACATAGACCGGCATCGGCGTCTCGCGCAGCTTTTTGTCGAAGATGCCCTCCGTTACCGGCGTCGCTCCGCCGCCGGTCAGGACAAAGCTCTCCGCCATGCGCTCCAGCAGCTCCGGCTCCTTGCCGCGCCAGCTGCTGTCGATCAGAAGCTTCGGGTCGTACTGCGTGAACACGAGCCAGTATCCGCCGTCCTGCGCAGGGAACCACGTCTCTGCCTGTCCGTCCGCGAGCTTCGGCCGCTCCGCAGCATACTCCGCCGCGCTCGCCCGGCGCACGCCGAGCGTGCTGCCCGTGTCGGCGTCGGAGGTCCATTTGCTTCGCGTGCCGGACGCCTCGGTCTGTGTCCAGCCGCTGACCGGGATGCAGACAGACCAGCCGTCGCCCGCATAGCGCCGGACAAGCATGTGGCCGTCCGGGGAGAGGTTCGGCCCCCAGTCCAGCGTGTCCGCGCCGTACAAATCGGAGCCGGAGGCCGGCTGCGCGCCGTCCTTTGTGAACACACGCAGCGGCCGCCAGCGGTTCAGCAGGGCGTTGAAGGCCGCGTCGTCGATCTCACCGTCCCTGTAAATGCTCAGGGTGAAATCGGAATAGTCGACGTCGAGGATCTCATATCGGCTGCGGAACGCCTCCCACGCCGCCGCCTGGTCGGCCTTGCTCTCATAATCGTCGGGCACGATGGCGGTGTTGGCGGCGTCAAAGACCCGATAGCCGCCCCAGACGCGATCGTCCTGTCCGTTGCCGGAGTGGACGGCCCAGTAGTATGCGCCGGTCTCCCGCTCCCGCACCAGCCAAAAGGCCCATGTTTCTGCCAAGGGCATTTGCACCGCGCTCATGCGCCCGGTCAGGATGTTCGTGCTGTGGGCATCCCCGGCGGCGCGCGTGACCTGCGCCCCGTCGGTTTGCCAAAGCATTCCGAACGCCGCAGCGGAGGCGACGCCCTCCCATACCATGAGCTCCGGCACCGCGTCAAAGTCAAGGTCCATCAGCGACACGCCGTAGACCTTCAGGCTCGACCCGGCGGTGGCATACTGCGGCAAAAGCGTGTCGTTGAAGAAGTCCCGATACACCTGCCGCCAGCTCTTCGGCGCTGGCAGGTCTTGGTTTACATAATTATTGATCTCGTCCCATGCAGCCGCCGTGTCCTGCCGCAGAAGCTCGCCGGGCAGGATCGACGCAAGGTCTGTGATTTCGCCGGCTGCCATGGCCGTCTTGATTTCCGAAGCCAGCGTCCAGCACAGCCAGCTGCGGATGCCGGACGGACGCGCGCCGACGGCCTGCAGCGTCTCCGACGGGGCGGCGATCAGGCGCTCCAGCAGCGCATGAGACGCCTGCTCCGCCATGGCGCCGTCGCTGTTCAGGGCATCCGCGATCAGCTCCGCCGTCGGCTGCGCCTCCTTCGTCTCGTTCCCAAGGCTCTCCAGGAACGCATACAGCGCGTCGTTGTGGATCTCCCATACGCCGGGGCCGGGCGTTTCCGGGCTGCCGTAGAGCTCCGCCGCGGCCGCGGCGTCGTCAAAGTCCAGCTCGATCACGCCGCCGCCCCAGCGGAGCCGATAGCCGACGCCGGTGGTGATGTCCAGCGTTCTGTCCGACGGGATGCCGCGCCCGCGCACAACCTCTTCGGGCTTCACGGCGTTCAGCAGACGAATCAGCTCCTGCATCTGCGTGTAGCGCAGCGCCAGGCCGTTCCCCTCCGCGAAGCCCTTGACGTCGGAAAGCCGCACCGTGCTCGTCCAGTCATACGGCGTGCCCTGTATGGTCTCTTTTTTGCTCGGATTGACCGCGCAGGCCGCAACCGCGGCAAGGCACAGCAGCGCGGCGGCGACGGTCACCCAGGTCTTGGGCGAGCGCCAGCGCAGGACGTTTTTGATGCGCTCCTTCACGCCCGTCTCCCCGAAGCACAGCGGGCTCGGCGACGGGAAGCGCCGCTGCGTCGCAAAGGACAGCAGCGCCATGCTGTAAGGCTTTGTGATGCCGCTTTCCGCGGACAGCACCGCCTCGTCGCAGCGCATCTCCATATCGCGGCTCATCAGCGCGAAGGCCAGCCACACCAGCGGGTTGAACCAGTGCAGCGTCAGCAGCAAAAAGCCCAGCAGCTTCACGGCATGGTCGCCGCGGCGGATGTGAAAGCGCTCGTGCGCAAGCACATAGCGCAGCGTCTCCCCCTCCAGTCCGACGGGCAGATAGACCGTCGGGCGAACCAGCCCGAGGATAAACGGCGCGCGCACCGCGTCCGTCTCGCACACGCCCCGCTCCACCGCCACGGCGCCGGTCAGTCTTCGGCGCAGGCGCAGATAGCTGACGACGCCGTAGCAAAGCAGGGCCGCCATCCCGGCGCACCACAGCGCGGTCCCGACCGCGGTCCAGATCTGCAGCGGGTTGGCGCTGTCTCCGACCTGCGGCGCGGGGAGCGCGTCGCTGATGGCCTCGCTGACGCGCGGCGTGCCGACATAGACGCGCGGCTGCGCCATATCGCCGATGTCCTGCGGGATGTAGGCGATCTCGCTGGCCGCGCCGGCTGCGCGCTCCGTCACGACGGCGGGCCGCGCGGTCAGGCGCAGGACGCTGAACGGCGCGGAAATGCTGACCGGGCAGCAAAGCCGGAACGCCACGACGAGCCAGAGCAGATAGCTCCACTTCTTCGGCGCGCGGCGCAGCGCCAGCCGCGCCAAAAGCACCACGACGATGACGAGCGCCGCGGAGAAGCTCATATTCAGGATTTTCAGGAATACGGCTTCCATCTCATCCCTCCCTGTGCGCGTCGATGAGCTTTTTCAGGGCCTCGGCCTCCGTGTCGGAGATCATCCGCCCGCCGAGGAAGGAGACGAGAAAGCTCGGCAGCGAGCCGGCGAAGCTGTTTTCCACGACGAAGCGGCTCTCCTCCGCCCTCGCGGTCTCGCGGGAGATGCACGCCGTCACCGTCGCCTTTTCGTTGCGCACGTAGCCCTTTTCTTCCAGCTTTTTCAGCATCGTGTAGGTCGTCGATTTCTTCCAGCCCAGCGCGCCCAGCGCCAGCTCCGTGAGCTGCCCGGATGGGAGCGGCGCGTAATCCCAGATGAGCTGCATGAGCCGCGCCTCGCCGTAGGTCAGGCGGTTTCCGTCCACAAGCGTCCCTCCAGTCTAAAGTTATAGACCAATCTTCTGCGTTTAGTCTATAACTTTAGACTAACTTTGTCAAGCGGTAATTTCTCCATATAAAACCGGCGTCCCAAGGCGGGACGCCGGTTTACATAATTATTCCAATCCGTCAGATCGTCAGGCGCAGGATGTACATGCCGTCGTGCCAGGTGTCGATGTAGATATAGCCGCGATCGTCCACAACGCAGTCCTCCGTGGTGGCCAGCATCGGGCCGGGCACCGGAACGTCGAACAGCAGCTTCTCCGGGTTGGGCGGGATGAAGTAGGCCAGCTCCTTGATGTAGTACGGGTCGGAGACGTCGTACACGCGCAGTCCCGCGTGGAAATAGCAGCAGTAGACGCGGTTGGGATCGTCCTCCAGCCACGGCTTGCCCATCGGCTCATGGACGTTGTGCGGACCGAAGGGGCCGGGCGCGCCGATGCCGCAGTCGTTGAAGTTCGGCCACGGGAAGTCCTTCGGCACCTCGGGGTACGGGAACTCGGCGACCAGCGTCGGGTCGGCGGGGTCGGACACGTCGATCATGTGCAGGTTGTTGAGCGGCTGCGCGCCGGAGCGCTTGCCGGCGTTCATGATCTTCTCTTTGGTGAAGAACGGGAACCGCTCGCCCTCGTTGGTCAGCACGGCAAAGTCGCGCCCGGTCAGCGGCAGGAAGGTGTGGCAGCGCGCGCCGCAGAGCTTCCCGGTGAAGGGCGGCTGCACCTTGAGCTGCGCGATCAGCTTGGGGCGCGTCGGGTCGGCGATGTTCAAGATGACGCCGCCGCCGCCGAAATAGCCCATGAACAGCCGGTCCGGGTGGTCGGCCGAAAGCGTGCAGGCGTGGCACATGGCCCAGTCCTTCTCCGCGTCGTGGCCGACGGGATAGGTGCCCTCGATCATGCCGTCCTTAAACTGCTCGGGCATCCACCAGCGCCCGGCCTCGACCGGGTGCGTCGGGTCGGAGATGTCAAGGATGCGGACGATGAAGCCGACGAAGCCGGGGCACTCCGCGGGCATGTAGACGTACTTCCCGCCGTTGTAGGCAAAGCGGTGGACGCCCATGCCGTTGGGCACGCCCGTGTCCCAATGCGACAGCAGCTTCGGGTGCGTCGGGTCGGTCTGGATGTCATAGATCTGCAGCCCGCCCAGCGCCGGATCGCCCGCCTTGATGCCATGCAGAAACGGCACGCCGCCGCCGAGGGCGACGATCAGCTTTCCGTCCGCGACCTGCACCTTGGGGGTGGACTGCGCAAAGTAGACCTTCGGATCGCTGACGTAGACGCAGCCGGCCACCTCCGGCTTCGTCGGGTCGGTCACGTCGATGATGTTGACGCCTGCGCCCTTGAAGGAGCCGCAGTACATGTAATACTTCTCGCCGGTCTTGTACAGCGCCATCTGGAAGGCGTTGACGCCGTTGAGGTCAGAAAAGCCGATGACCTCCAGGTTCTTGATATACCCCTGGTTTTTCTCGCTTTTCGCGTAAAACGGAATCGCCATACTCTCCCTCGCCTCCTCAGGGCTTGCTCGTCTGGATGAACTCGCGGTACTTCTGCTTCCGGGCCTTCGCCTCATCCGAGGCCATCAGCGCGCGGGATTCGCCCTCGTTGCGCATGATGTCGTCGCCGTGGATGAACTTGCCGGAGATGGAGTCGTGCGCGTGCGGGATCCACTTCTCCGCGTCGAACTCAAAGACGTACTTGCCGTCGACGTTCTTGAGCACGCCCTCGGTGCCGCACAGGCAGCAGACCGCGGTGCCGTCCTCCTGCAGATAGAAGTTCTGGCTGTGGCAGTAGGGGCAAACGCCCTTGGGTCCCTTGTAGTCCTCGTTGAAGATGCCGTGCGCGGGCTGGAAGGTCCCGTCGGCGATCTTCTGCGCGGCGGCGGCGAGGTCGGCGCCCATCTGGTGCGCCTTCGCGATGGCCGCATCGTTCATCAGGATGCTCAGCGACCAGGAGAAGAGCTGGTTGTCGATGACGGTCCACTTCGGCGTCAGGGCCAGCGTGGCAAAGTCGCACTGGATGCGCGTGGCCCAGTCGCTGCCGCCGATGCCCATGAAGGTGATGACCTTTTCCTTGAGATAGCGCGGGTCGATCGGCTTGCCGCCGTGCTCCTCGGCGATCTTCTGCGCGATCATGAGATTGCCGCGGTCCATGCGCGGGCCGAAGCGGTCCATCAGCGTGTGATGGATGCCGGGGCCGCACTTTTCAAAGATCGGCGCGGCGTAGATGATGCCGTCCGCGTCCAGCATCTTGTCGATGAGCCACTGCATGTCGTCCTTGAGGACGCAGGCATTGCCCTTGCCGCCGAACAGTCCCATGACGCAGGCCTTACAGCCGGTGCAGTGCTTGATGTCCAGCTTGGTGATGTTGATGAATTCGATCTCGGCGCCGGCGTCCTTTGCGGCCATCAGCGCCTCCTTGCACAGCGAATCATTCGCGCCGTTCAGTGTCCCCGCGGACAGACCCAAAACCTTCATATGTGTTTCCTCCTTTTATCTCATGGTGATGTAGCCGCGATACTGTGTCAGGTTGTCGCTGGCAGCCATATCGGGTACGAACATGCCGACGATGTTGAAGTTTGGCTTGAGGAACGGGAAGCACGCCTGCTGCGCCCACGCGGGCTTTTTTAGCGCCTTCGTTCCCTCCACCGCGGCGGCGTACCACTCCTCCGGGCCGTCAAACCACAGCTCGACAAGCCGGTGGAACTTGCAGCCCACCACGTCCTGCATGATCCTGGAGGACAGGAAGCGGTTGACCTCCGGCCGCGCCTGGAAGTACGGCACGAGCACGTCGTGGAACCACTGCTCCCCCGCAGCGGCGTCCGGCCAGCGCACAACGAAGCTCCAGCGGTAGTTCGGTCCGTCGTCCAGCGTGCGTCTCGCGCCCTTGAAGTCCTCCTCCCAGTTGATGGGGACGTGGGCGAAGACAAAGGGCGGCATCTCGCCGCCGCCGGAGGCGCGGTGCGTATCGCCGTCCATGTTGGCGGCCTTCGACAGGTCCGTCCCGTCGTCCGGGATCATGCCCTGCCAGCGCAGCACCTCGACGGGCATGCGCTCGGTAAAGGCGTTGACGTGCATCTCCGGCGTCATCTCGTTGAGCAGCCAGTAATGCTCGGTGAGCTGCATCCGGCGCGTACCGAAGCGCTCGCCCTCGGGCGGCACCGGCAGCGCGTTGTAAAACGCGTACTTCGTCACATAGGGGCCGAATTTGCTGATGCTGTCCGGCACATGCATCGCGTACAGCCAGTGCAGCAGGCGGTGGCGGTATTCCTCGCGCACGCAGTCGACGTAGATGAGACTGCGCATCGGCCTGGATTCAAAGGGCATGGGACATTCCTCCTGTTCGTTTCGTAAAATGCCGGGAAAGCGTGAAACGACGCTTTCCCGGCGAAAAATGCTTATGCTATCGCGTCATGCAGTTGTGAGGGTTGCGCGATACTGTCTTACTTTCTGCCGACCAGCGCGTCGTCCAGCGGCTTGCCCGCGGCGGCGCGATACTTGTCGTCCATCTCCTTGATGTGCTCGGGCTTGTAGAGCAGCATCACGACGAGCGCAACGACGCCGCTGATCAGGACGAAGGTGAACGCCCCGGCGTGGCCCTTGTAGCCCGTGGCACCGAAGAGCAGCGCCGCGATGAGCGCGGGAGACGCGGAGGAGATCATCGAGCCGATCGGGCTGGACAACGTAAAGATGCGGGAGAAGTCCTCACGGCGCCAGTACTGGGCCGCGGCGGAAACGCCGAAGTTGGAGGACGCGCCCATGAACATGGCGACGAAGACCATGGCCAGCAGCAGCGCGATGGCATTGTCGATCAGGCCGAGCACGCCGCCGATGATCATGAGGATCGTGGAGATGATCATGGCCTTCTTGGTGCCGAACTTCTGGTCCAGCAGGCCGAGGACAAAGCTGCCGATGCAGCCGAAGATCATGACCATGGCCATGACGCCGGTGTAGCCGCCGATGAAGCTCAGCTCCTCGGCATAGTTGTTGATGATGGCATTGGACTGGCTCATGAGGCCGATGGAGCAGCTCAGCAGCAGGGCCACGCAGATGGTGCCGAACCAGAACTCCTTGCACTTGAGGGTGTGCAGATAGGTCCAGACGGAGGTGCGCTTGTTCTCGATCTCCTGCTCCATGATGGCCTTGGCGACCTCGGGGGTCATGTTGCGGTTGTTGTCGCGGAAGGCGCCGCACTCCTCCGGATAGTCGCGGATGAAGACGAGGCCGATGATCCAGCCGACGACGGAAACGATGAAGAACGGCAGGAACGCGCCCTTGATGTCAGGGAAGCCCTTGGCAAACACGGCGGAGGCGAAGGGCCCGAGCAGGCCGTTGGCGATGGGGAACGCCAGCGTAGCAATGCCCATGACGATGCCCTTGCGGGTCGGGAACCACTGGCCGACCAGAATGCCCAGCGCAAAGGTGGCATAGAGGACGGAGACCACGTTGATGACCGCGTAGGCGGCGTCCCATGCGGGGCCGGCCGGCAGCGTCATGACCAGGAAGGCCAGCACCAGCGTGATCGCGCCGAGGATGGCGCCGAAGAGCTTGATCTTCTTCATCTTGGCGACAACGCCCGCCAGAACGATCTGGACGAGGATGCCGACGACGGCGCAGATGGAGTAGATGTTTGCGACCTTCTGGCTGCCGCCGTAGAAGTCAGCCAAAATGTTCAGGGGGTACTGCGTGAAGCACTGGAAGGTGATGTACGCGATCGCCTGATAGATGATCAGCATCCATCCGCGGAAACCGAAGCCGCGGATTTTTTGTTGCTCCATAAGAATTTCTCCTCTCAATCTTGTATTCCCAATACGTATTTACAAGCCGCGCGCACGCGGTCATGCACAAAGAAATACCCAAATGCACAGGATTTGTTATTGTAATAACAGACTACCATTTTTACGATGGTTTTGCAAGCCAATATTTGCTACATCCGGCAATTTGTCTCCGGTGTGGACACACAAAAAAAGCGCGCGCCGGAAGCATTACGGCGCGCGATATGCTTTGATTTCAAATCCCGAAAGCGCGGTGATCTCTGCGATCCCGTCCGCCGCGGCATACAGCGTTCTGCCGTCGCCGTCGGAGCGGGTAAAGGTGCACACGTCCCCTTCCGGAATCTCAAGCTGCTCCGGATCGTCCAGCAGAAACACCCGGAACGCCGCTTCGCAGACATCGACAATGTCGCCGCTCCTGCGCAGCAGGAACACCGAGCGGATCGGCGCATCCTCCGCGCCCACCGCGGGGCGTGCGGCGCAGCGCAGCATGCCATCCACGGTATAGTAGCCCGCCTCCCCCTCCTCGGAGGGGAACGCGTTCAGCGCGCAGCCGACCGCGCCGGGCGAGATGGGGACCGTCGCGGCCACCGCCGCGATATGGTTTACATAACTACTTATCACATAGTCTCCGTCCACATTGCCGGAGAGCGCCGCCGTCAGTCCGCCAACCGTGTAGAGGAAGCCGTCAGCATAGCCGTGCTCCTCCAGTGCATCGGCCACGGCGCGCAGCAGATAGGCGTCCCGCAGCCGGTTCAGGCTCAGCACGGTGCGCGGCAGCTCATATTCCTGCAAAAAGTCGAGATACGACTGCGCAACGTGCAGTTGCACGGCGCAGCGAGCGGCGTCCACGATCTCCAGACGGCAGTTGTCGCGGTCGGCGCAGGCCGCGGCGATGGCCTGCAGCCGTTCTGCCTCGTCGGCGTTGCGCAGGGGGTCAAAGTCCGCCGCGTCCGCGGCGTAGGCGATGCGCTCCCACTCGGCATACAGCGGCGCGTCGTAAATGCTGTAGCCCGTGCCCTTTTCCGTGCGCGATAGCGCGTCGCACAGGATGTCAAACAGCTCCTGCGGCACGATGACCTCGCGGTTGACGCGCTTATTCAGATCGCACAGGTTTCCCGCATAGCCGACGTAGTCATTTTCCGCGTCGGTCAGCATGTAAAGCCGCGCCAGCACGGCGGAGTAGGCGTCCGCGATCTCGTTTTTCAGCACGCGGATGCTCTTGCTGCTGCCTTTGAAATTGTAGGTCAGCCGAAAGCGGCTGGCATACCGCGGCGCGTCGCCGTTTGCGCGCGCGGAAACGACGGAATAGCCCGCCTCGTTCCCGCCCGCCCGCTTCACGCCGTACGTGATCGCGCTGACGGCGACGATGACGGCCAGCACAAACAGGACGATGCGCAGCGGCAGATGCTTTGTGCTGATATCATTGCTGTCGGGGATGCTGTCTCGTTTCATATGGGTCCTCTTTGAAAAATAACGGATCGCAGAAACGATCCGTTATTTTTATCCTTTGGAGTTGCAATTCACTTCTCGTCGGCAAAGCGGATGGCCTTGTACTTCTCGATCTCGCTGGGACTGCCGAATACCATGTGCCCGTTGCCGATGTCCACCAGCGCCGGCTGCTCCACGGAATAGTCGTGCAGCGAGGGGTCGTAGACAAAGAGCTTCTTCTTTTTCTCGATGATGGGGTCCGGGATCGGGATCGCGGAGATCAGCGACTTGGTGTAGGGATGCAGCGGATACGCAAACAGCTCCTCCGTCTCCGCGATCTCCATGACGCGGCCCTTGTAGATGACGACGATGCGGTCGCTGATGAAGCGGACGATCGACAGGTCGTGCGCGATAAATAGATACGTCAGGCCGCGCTCGTTCTGGAACTTCTTCAGCAGGTTCAGGACCTGCGCGCGGATGGAGACGTCCAGCGCGGAGATGGGCTCGTCCGCGACGATGAATTCCGGCTCCATGACGATGCTGCGGGCGATGCCGACGCGCTGGCGCTGGCCGCCGGAGAACTCGTGCGGATAGCGGGTCAGGTGCTCAGGGAGCAGGCCGACCTCGCGGATGACGTTCTCCACCTTGGCCACACGGTCCTTCTCATCCCGGAACAGATGGAAGTTGTACAGGCCCTCGGAGATGATATAGTCGATGGTCGCGCGCTCGTTCAGCGAGGCGGCGGGGTCCTGGAAGATCATCTGGATCTTGCGGACGACCTCGCGGTCCTCCTTGTGCGAGAGCTTTCCGGAGATGCGCTTGCCGTCGTAGTAGATGGCGCCGGCGGAGCAGGGGTTGATGCGGACGATGGCGCGGCCGATGGTGGTCTTGCCGGAGCCGGACTCGCCCACGAGGGAGAGCGTCTCACCCTTGTAGATGTCGAAGCTGACGTTGTCAACCGCCTTGAAGGCCTTTTTTCCGTGGCCGAAGACGACGTCAAGGTTCTGAATCGACAGCAGGACTTTCTTTTCATTCTGATCCATGTCGTCGCCTCCTTACGCGTCGAAGTCCACGTAGGTCTTCTCGATCTTCTCGTGGAGATTCTGAATGTTCTCCGGCGCCTCGGTCTTCGGCGCACGGGGATCCAGCAGCCACGTCTTGGCGAAATGGGTCGGGCTGACCTGGAACATGGGCGGCTCCTCGACAAGGTCGATGGCCATGGCGTACTGGCTGCGCGGCGCAAAGGCGTCGCCGACGATCTTGTTGTAAAGGGACGGCGGCGTTCCGGGGATAGAGAACAGATCGGTGCCGCGCTCGGAAAGCTGCGGGAGCGAGCTCAAAAGCGCCCAGGTGTAGGGGTGGCGGGGATCGTAGAAGATCTCCTCGACCGTGCCGATCTCCACGATCTGTCCGCCGTAGAGCACCGCGACGCGCTCGGCGACGTTTGCCACAACGCCGAGGTCGTGGGTGATATAGACGGTGGTGAAGCCGAGCTCCTTCTGGAGGTCCTTGATCAGTCGGATGATCTGCGCCTGGATCGTCACGTCCAGCGCGGTGGTCGGCTCGTCGCAGATGAGGATTTTCGGCTGGCAGGAAAGCGCGATCGCGATGACGATGCGCTGGCGCATACCGCCGGAATACTCAAACGGATAATCGTCGAAGCGCTTTTCCGGGTCGGGGATGCCGACCTTGCCCATGATGTCGATCGTGCGCTCGCGCGCCTCTGCCTGCGTGCACTTCTGGTGCTTGAGGATGACCGTCATGATCTGCTTGCCGATCGTGAGGACCGGGTTCAGCGAGGTCATGGGGTCCTGGAAGACCGTGGCGATGCGGCAGCCGCGGATCTTCTGCCAGTCGTTGGTGTACTTGA
>CAMJPK010000026.1 GCA_946407675.1 uncultured Clostridia bacterium | reverse complement strand
TCGATCCGTCGGGAGAGCGTATCGTCCGCGCCGATACAAAGCCCGGGCTGGTTTTTCGGCAGCAGCGCCGATGCCGCTGCAAGCTGCGCGTATGCCGCGGCGTAGAGCGCCTTGTACCGGCGGTTCAGCTCCATGATCTGCGGCAGCTGCGCCTCCAGCGCCCCGGCGTCCAGATATGCGCCGAGATCCAGATAGAGCGACGACGCGCCGGGGTAGCGCGGCTCGATCACATGCGGTGCGGTGCCGTCCACATAGGCGATGTGCCGGTCGGGGAAGAAAACGGCGTCCAGCGAGTCGGGGTCGCCGGAGCAGAGAATGTACTGCGTGCGTATCCCGGCGCGCTCCGCCGCGGCGCCGATGCGCCGCATGAAGCTGCTTTTTCCACAGCCGGGGCCACCCTTGATGACCCAGAGAAAGTCCCCGGCGGCGGGATCGGTGAAGCTGTCGTAAAGGGAGAAAAACCCGGCTTTGGAGTTGGCTCCGAGGAAAAACCGGGGCGCGGCTGATTGTTCCATAGATCCATGACCCTTTCTTCGTATTTCATGACAGAATATGCGGAAGGGCCGGTCAATGTCCGCCGAAAAAGCCGATGGGATGCGCGATGTGCTCCTCGCGCGCGTTGAGATTGCCGAGGCGCGGGTCCAGCGCGGCGGGGCCGCGGCGGATGCTCGCAAAGCCGTATTTGCCACGGATGCCGTCCAGCGCCGCGTCCAGCGCGGCCTGCTTCTGCCGCGCCGCCGCAACGCCGAAGAAATCAAGCTGCTCGGGCGTATCGGCGCGCTCCAGCGCCCCGGCGGAAAGGCCGAGGGAACGGATCGGGCCGTCGCGCCGCCAGTCGTGCATTTGCCGGAACAGCGCCATGCCCGCCTCCAGGATTTCCCGCGTTCCGTTTGTCGCGGTCGGCAGCTTCAACTGGTGGCTGCACCACTGCAAGGCCATGCTGCGCACCGAAACGCTCAGAAGCCGCGTCTTGAAGCCGCCGGCGCGCAGGCGCGCCCCGACGCTTTCCGCCAGCGTCAAAAGCGTGATGCGCGCGTCCTCGTCGCACTTCAGGTCACGCGGCGCGGTGGTGCTGTTGCCGACGGATTTGACGGGGGGCTGCAGGTCCTCGCGCCGGACGGGGGAGTCGTCCAGCCCGTTGGCAAAGCCGTGGAGGACATAGCCCATCTTGCCGAGCTTCCGGCGCAGAATCTCGGGATCGCAGCGGGCCAGCGCGCCGATGGTGTCGATGCCGATGCCGCGCAGACGCGCGGAGGTGGCGCGCCCGACGTAGAGCAGATCCTCCACCGGCAGCGGCCAGACGAGCGCGCGGTAATTTTCGCGGGTGATGCAGGTGACGGCGTCGGGCTTTTTATAGTCCGAGCCGAGCTTGGCAAAGATCTTGTTCCACGAAACGCCGACGCTGACCGTGACGTGCAGTTCGCGCTTGACGCGCGCGCAGATCTCCCGCGCCGCCGCTTCGCCGTCCGGGGCGGCCCAGCAGCCGGTGAGGTCGAGCCAGCTTTCGTCGATGCCGAAGGGCTCGCGCAGGTTGGTGTATTCGCCGTAGATCTCCTGCACGCGGCGGGAAAAGTCAAGATACACGTCCATGCGCGGCGCGACGACCATCATCTCCGGGCAGCACTGCCGCGCCTGCCACAGCGCCATGCCGGTCTTGACCCCGGCGCGCTTGCAGGCCTCGTCCTTCGCCAGGATGATGCCGTGGCGGTCCTCCACGCTGCCGCCCACCGCCAGCGGGATGCCGTCCAGCTCCGGACGGAGGGCGTGCTCGATGCTGGCGTAGCAGGCGTTGATATCGGAATGCAAGATCACGCGATTCATAGAAAACATCTCCGTATCAGATACTAACTACATTATAATTATCTTAAAAAGATAATAAAAGGGGAAAATCGTATCGGATATGGAGAATTATTGCTTGCAATTTTTGTGGGCATCCTATATACTGTGGTCGAGGTGAGTGCCGATGCAGGATATAGGAGAGAAGCTGACGGCGCTGCGCCGCCGCGCCGGTCTTTCGCAAAAGGAGCTGGCGGAGCGGCTGGCGATCTACGGCGTGCATGTGAGCAATCAGGCCGTGAGCAAGTGGGAAAAGGGGATGACGCAGCCCAACGCGGATCAGTTTTTGGCGCTGTGCCGGGCGCTGGATGCGGAGAACATCGGCGCGGAGTTCTTCGGGCGGCGCGCGGGCTTGCTGCGCGATCTGAACGACGCGGGCGTGCGCAAGCTGCGGGAATATGCCGATCTGCTGCGCGCCAGCGGGCTGTATACGCTGCCAGCGGCCGAGCGCAGCGAGCGCGTCCTGCCGCTGTACTCGCTGGCGGTCTCCGCCGGGACGGGGCAGTTTCTGGACAGCGACGATTTTGAGAGCATCATCGTCGGCGCGGACGTGCCGGACACGGCGGATTACGGCGTGCGCGTCGCGGGCAACAGCATGGAGCCGCGCTATACCGACGGGCAGACCGTCTGGGTGCAGTACCGCCGGACGCTGCGCAGCGGGGAGATCGGCATTTTCCTATATGACGACAACGCTTACTTAAAGCAGCTCATCATTGACGACAGCGGCGTGCGCCTTCACTCGCTCAATCCCGATTACAGCGACATCCCCATCCGCTCCGCCGGTGAGCTTCGGATTCTCGGACGAGTTGTTATGTAAACTACATAGAAATATACAAAGGCGCAGCCAAGCATGGCTGCGCCTTTGTCCTATGCGGAGTAAAAATTATGTAAACTAATTGCCGTTCAGTTGAACAGGAAGGAGAACAGCCCCTTGCGCTTCGGCTTTTCCGGCGGCAGCGGCGCAACGCGCAGCGCGGAGAAATAGGCGTAGAGCCGTTCCTGGCTGTCTTCGCCCTGCGGCGCGTCGGCTTTGCGGTAAGTGCCGTCGGGCTGCATGTCCCAGCCCTTGACATCGTCGCGGCGGAAGGCCTCCATGACCTCCAGCACCTGCCGGCGCGTCTCGGGCGTGCGTACCTCGACAAATGCCTCCACGCGGCGCTGGGTGTTGCGGTTGAGCAGGTCGCCGGAGCCGATGAAGATGCGCTGCGTATCGCCCTTGCCGAAGACGTAGATGCGCGAATGCTCCAGATAGCGCCCGACGACGCTGCGGACGCGGATGTTCTCGCTGTAGCCCGGCAGACCGGGGCGCAGGCAGCAGATGCCGCGGATAAAAAGCTCCACGGTCACGCCCGAGCGGGAACATTCGATGAGCTTTTCCATCACGTCCACATCGTTGAGCGAGTTGGCCTTGATGGACACAAAGCCGTCGCTGCCCTTGGCAATCTCGCTGTCGAGCTGCTTAAGCAGCCATGGCTTGAAGGCGAGGGGGGAGGTGATGAGCTTTTCCGTCGGCTCCGGCGGCTGCCCCTGCTCCAGCGCCTCGAAAATCGCGGCGGCGTCGCGCCCGATCTGCGTGTCGGAGGTGACAAGGGAGAGGTCGCAGTATTGTTCGCTCGTGACCTCGTTGTAGTTGCCGGTGCCGATCTGCGTGATATACCGGACCGTATCGCCGCACTTGCGGGTGATGAGACACAGCTTGCTGTGCACCTTCTGGTCGGGCAGGCCGTAAATGACGGAGCAGCCGGCCTCCTCCAGCATTTCGCTGTAGTCGATGTTGTTCTTCTCGTCAAAGCGGGCGCGCAGCTCCAGCAGGCAGAGCACATCCTTGCCCTGATCGGCCGCGTAAGCCAGCGCCGCCGCCAGCTTGCTGCTGGCCGCGAGACGGTAGAGCGTGATGCGGATGGAGACGACCTCCGGATCGTCCGCCGCCTCGTATAAAAGCTCGACGAAGGGCGTCATGCTCTGGTAGGGGAAGCTGAGCAGCAGGTCGTTGCGCTCCAGATAGCGGAAATAGTCGCCCTTGCGCAGCGCGACCGAGCGGACGCTGTGGCGCTCGGGGTACTTCATCTCCGGCGTCGCGGCAAGCAGACTGCCAAAGCCCGTGCGGAAGGGGACGGAGGAGAGAAACACGTGCTTTTCCGGCACCTTCAGATACTTGTCCAGCAGCTCCCGCAAACGCTTGTCCGGCTTGCCGAGGATCTGGAGACGGACGATGGACTGGCGCTTGCGCTTTTTGAGCAGCTTTTGCATGCTGGCGCGGAAATCGTCGTCCTCCGTGCGGGCGTTTTCGTCGATGAAGACGTCGGCGTTGCGCGTCACGCGGACGGTGCAGCTATCGCGGACGTCGTGCTTTTTGAACAGGAGCGGGGCGAAATGGCGCACCAGCGCGTCCGTAAACAGCACCTTCTGCTTGCCGTCCGCCTCAAACACGCGGCAGGCGGGCAGGCGGGAGAGGTAGATGAGGCCGAGGTTGGTTTTCTCGCGCTTGCGCAGCAGCACGGCGACGAAGGGCTCCCGGTTGTCCAAAAAGGGCATGGGGTGTTCCGCGTCGACGATGCGGGGCGTCAGCAGCTGGCGGAACTCCGCGAAGACCTTGCGGGCGATGCTCTCGTCCACCTTGGAGATGCGGCGGAAATCCACCACCTCGATCCCGGCGGCGTCGAGATCGCGCAAAAGCGCGCGGTAAACCGCCGTCTCCGTCTCCTGCTGGCGCGCGACCTCGCGCATGATGCGGCGCAGCTGCGTCGCGGTGTTCCAGCCGGTCTTCTGATCGACATAGTCCGGGAGC
The DNA here is from genome assembly GCA_946407675.1 of uncultured Clostridia bacterium. Classification (GTDB taxonomy): domain Bacteria; phylum Bacillota; class Clostridia; order Oscillospirales; family Oscillospiraceae; genus SVKR01. The sequence goes on along the minus strand of CAMJPK010000026.1, from coordinate 14,448 downwards.
AGCAGCGCGCGGTGCATCAGCGCGCCGACGCGCACCATAAAGAATTCGTCCAGATTGTTCTGATAGATCGAGAGGAACTTCAGCCGCTCCAGCAGCGGAACGGCGCTGTCCCCGGCCTCCATCAGAACGCGGAGGTTGAACTGCAGCCAGCTCAGCTCCCGGTCCGCAAAGCAGACCGGGCCGAGCGGCGCTTCGGCCGGCGCCGACGCCTCCGGCGCGGTCTCCTGCGCCGCTTCAGCAGAATCCAGCGGCTCGGTCGGCATCAATTCTTTTGTTTCTTCCATCTTGTGTCACCCATCACGCGCACGGTGCGCGCCAAACTCACTTTTTGTCTTTGTCCTTTCCGACGGCCTTCTCCATCGCGTCCGCCACGATGCGCAGCACCTTGATGCGGGCGTAGAGCTTGTCGTTGGATTCGATGATGTACCAGGGGGCAAACTCGGTTGAAGTCTTCTGGAGCATATCGGTGACCGCCTGCTCATACTGCGGCCACTTCTCGCGGTTGCGCCAGTCCTCGTCCGTGATCTTCCACTGCTTTTCCGGCGTGTTCTGGCGCAGCGTGAAGCGCTGCAGCTGCGTTTCGGAATCAATGTGGATCCAGAACTTCAATATGACCGCGCCCCAGTCGTGCAGCTCCTCCTCAAACTCATTGATCTCGTTGTAGGCGCGCTGCCAGTCGCTCTGCGTGCAGAAGCCCTCGATGCGCTCGACCATGACGCGGCCGTACCAGGTGCGGTCAAAGATGGCGAAATGGCCGGTGCGGGGCAGGCGCGTCCAGAAGCGCCAGAGATAGTGCCGCGCCAGCTCGTGCGGCTCCGGGGAGGCGATGGGGTACACGTCAAAGCCGCGCGGATCCAGCGGATAGGCGAGGCGGCGGATGTTGCCGCCCTTGCCCGCGGCGTCCCAGCCCTCGTAGCAGATCACGAAGGGGATGCGGCGGCGATAGATGACGTTGTGGAGCCGGGAGATCTTTTTCTGCAGCGCCTTGAGCTCCTCCTTGTAGTCCGCCTCGCTGATGGAGACGCTGAGGTCCACGTCCTTAAGCTGCGGCATTTCGATGAGCGGGAAGTCCTCCTCCACCGGCGCGCCGTGGTATTTCCCGGCCTCCAGCCCGGCGTCGATCAGCTCGGTGAGGAGCTTGAACGCATCGTATTTCAGAAGGTTCTTCTTGCTGCCGTCGAGGATGTGCCAGGGCGTGACCTCCTGCGTCTCGGACATGAAGGCGTCATACGCCTTGCGGAAGTCGCCGTAATCCTCGTTCTGCCAGAGGTCATAGGCCGAAACGCGCCAGCTCGTGTCCTCGTCGGCGCACAGCGCCTGCAGACGCGTCTCCTGCTCCTCGCGGGAGATGTTGACGAACAGCTTCAGCAGCAGGTAGCCGTTGTCGCGCAGCTGCCGCTCAAAGCGGTTGACGGAGAGGATGCGCCGGCGGTATTCCTTTTTGCTGAGCTCGCCGCTGAGCAAAGCGCGGACGGTGGCCTCCATCCAGCCGCTGTCCATAAACAGCAGCTTGCCGTTTTCGGGGATGGCGTTGAAATAGGGGTAAAGGAACGGATAGCGGTCCGCCTCCTTCAGCGCGCTGTCCGCGGAAAAGACGCTGGAGAAGCGGGGGTCAATCTCGCTGATGAGGTCGTTGATGAGCCCGCCCTTGCCTGCGGCGGCCCAACCCTCCACGAGGACGATCACGGGCAGCTTCGCATCGCGCAGGGACATCTGCTGTGCGGTCAGTTTTTCCTGCAGACGGTTGGCCTCGGCCTTCCGGGCGGCCTTGTCAAGCCCGTCGTCGGGGCGGACGAATTCTTTCAGCATGGAAAACGCATCTCCTTCGAATGATTTTAATCGATTTCGAAACTCGTTTCGCAATCGGCTGACGAATGATCCGGTGCACTATAATAATATATTAATCATAGCGGATATCGGGGAAAAATGCAAATACAATTATGCATGACCCCCGGCGCGGTGAAGCGCGCCGGGGGTCATGCTCAGGGCTCCTTGTCGTCCGGGCAGAAGCGTGTAAGTCCGGTATCGGAAAAGCGTTCCTTCCAATGCCCGGTCGGGCAGTAGACCAGGCAGCGGTCACACAGGTAACGGGGATAGTGCTCCACGGAAAGGCCGTTGATCGGCTTTTTCGCAAAGGCGGCCTTCAGCTCCGCGTCGCTCGGCGCGTCGTTCATCACAAGGTCGGGACAGGGGACGCGGCCGGAGAATTCCCGGCGCAGCCCCAGCGCGGCGACGGTGCAGGCGTTGGCATTGACCTGCGCGACGGTCTGCGTCTTTCCCGCCACCGCGACGGGCTTCATGCATCCGCTGCATGGCGCGGCGATGGCGTGGGTCGGGCAGACGCGGACACATACGCCGCATTTCTTCGGATCGCAGAGCGGCTGACCGGCATAGGGCGCATCGGGCGTCAGCGCCAGCGTCGTCACAACGGCGCAGAGCATCTGCCGCGGGCCGTATTCCGGCGTCAGAAAGCGGTTGCTCCAGCCGTATTCTCCGAGCCCGGCTGCCAACGCGGCCTTCCAGATATCCAGCGGCATGCCCTGTCCGTACGGATCGGCGAAGAACATGCCGGGGACCTTGTCCGCGATCATGCTGTGCTGGACGTTGAAGGGACACAGCAGCGCCGGCGCGCCGTAGTCGCGCTCCAGCATACAGCAGACCTGAAAGCCGTCGTTGACCAGCAGCATGTTCGGCGCAAGGTCGCCGGCGTAGGCGGCATAGGAGCTCTGGGCGGACTTTTGCCCATCCTCCAGCGCGCGCAGCTGCGACTGCACGGCGCCGTCGGCCAGTGCGCGGCCGAAGACGAGGATGCTTTGCGCGCTCGGCAGAAGGTCCTCCGGCCGGTGGCCGGCCGGCTCGCCGGCGAGGGCGGAGGCCGCGGCGACGCCGACGAGGTCCATGTCAAAGCGCGTTTTCAGCGTTTGCTTGATCTGTTCGGTAAGCGACATTGTCCGATCACCTCCGCTTCACAGCAGGCCGCGGGCGCGGTCGACGCGCAGCAGCACGAAGCCCAGCGTCTCCGCGGAAACGACGTTCCCCGCCTCGTCGGTCTCGATCTGCTCCACGCGGCCCCAGCGCTCCTCGCCGGTCCAGTCGGTCTGATATTTTTCGCCGCCGAGGTCCTTGATCCACGCGCCGTTGTCGAGCCCGTAATACTGTCCCGCCGCGGCCAGAAGCGCGCCGGAATGGAAATCGTGCGCCTCGCCGCCGGCGCGGGTGTGGACGACCTTGTAGATGTGCTCGCCGTGGTATTCCCGCGGCGTCTCCGGGTGAAACCCGGCGTGGACGATGATCTGCTTCATTTCACCGCCGCCTTTCCGTCAAAGCCGGACAGCCCGGCGTCCCCGAAGCGCGCCTGCCAGTTGCCGAGCGGGCAGTAGAGCTTGCACAGGTCGCAGTAGTAGTCCGGGTGGTGTCCCAGCGACCAGTAGGCCGGGGGCTTCTCCTGATACGCTTTTTTCAGCGTCTCGTCGTCCGGGTCGTCGCAGAGGATCTGATCGGGGACGTCGGCCTTGCCCGAAAATTCCTTGCGGAAGGCCATCGAGGCGACGGCGCAGGCGTTGGCGTTGATGCAGGCGGTGCGGTATGCCGTTCCGCCGACCTCAAATGGCTCGCTTTCGCCGCCGGGCGCGGGGATGGCGTGCGTCGGACAGATGCGCGCGCAAACGCCGCATTCCTCGGGCCTGCACAGCCGCGGCCCGGCATAGGGCGCGTCGCAGTCCAGCTCCATCGTGGTGACGACGAGGCCGATGCCCTGCCGCGGGCCGTTTTCCGCCGTGACGAAGCTGTTGTTCCACGCGATCTCTCCCAATCCCGCCGCCACCGCGGCGCGCGCCGGATGGAGCACGTACTGGACGTGCTTGGCGCCGACGAAGGCCGGAAGCGGCGTGTTGGTCGGCGTGACGTTCTGCATCTCGCCCGCTGGGACGGGCACGGCGGGGAAGGCATAGGTGCGCTCAATGTACTGGGCGAGGTTGAAGCTCATAAAGAACAAATTCAGATTGGGCGTCAGCTCGCGCCCGAAGGCGGCGTAGATGCTCCGCGCGTCGGCGTTGCCGTCCTCCCGCGCGCGGAAGGCGGCCTGCCAGATGCCGTCCGGGATGCGCTTCAGAAAGACGATGACGCTCTTGGCGCCCGGCAAAAGGTCCTCCGGGCGGTGCCCGCCGCGCTCGTCGTCCAGCGCGTCCGCGCGCGCGACGCCGACGGCGTCCATGCCGCAGTTATCAAGCACGTAGCGTTTGATCTGCTCGGTCAGCGTCATGTCGGGCTCCTCCATCCGTCGTCGATGTATTCGTCGATGTTCGTCTTTGTCAGGCCGGTGTCGCGGAAGCGGCGATACCAGCTTCCGACCGGGCAGTAGGACAGGCAGTTGCCGCATTTCCACGAGGGGGAGTGCTGGTGGAAGTTTTCGCGTGGATTGGCGTCAAAGTATTTGCCGATGACGTCGAGGTCCTCGTTCAGCGGCTCCCAGTCCGTCTGCGGTACGAGGTCCGCGCCGGATTCGTTGTAGTCCTTGCCCGTGCCGTGGCACATGATCCGGCATTTCGACCAGTTGGTCTGGCCGTAGCCGACCTCCTTGCCGCCGGCGCAGACGAGCCGCTCCGAGCCGGGGACGTAGGGCGCGATGGCGCCGGTGGGGCACAGCTTTTCGCAGACGTGGCATTTCGACGGATCGCAGAGCTTCGGCCCGGAATACATCGGGTCGGAGGGCAGCTCCGCCGTCGTGAGCACCGCGCCGAAGCGGTTGCGCGGGCCGAATTCCGGCGTCAGCATCAGGGAGCTCCAGCCAAACTCCCCGAGCCCCGCGGCGTAGGCGCAGTGGCGCAGGCTCATCATTTTCGCGCCGTGCGTCGGGCCGGCGGGCTCCGGGACGGCGACGCAGCCGGTGAGCTTTTCGACGAAACGGGAGATCTTATAGTTGGCGAACAGCAGGTTGTAGTTCGGCGCGCCGACGTAGCCGAAGGCGCCGTAGACGCCGTGAACGCCGTAGTTCAGATCCTCAAAGGTGCGGTAGGTGGCGTTCACCGCGCCGTCCGGCAGACGGGTGCAGAAAACGATGACGCTTTTGCAGCCGGGCAGAAAATCCGTCGGGTGCATGCCCTCGGGGGATTCGTTGAAGCGCTCGATGCCCGCGATGCCGACCTTGTCCATCCGCGCTTCACGCAGCGCGAAGTCCTTGATCTGTTGCACGATCTCGCTCGACAGCATGGGGGGATCACCTCGGTGTAGTTATTTCAGTCCCGCGTACTTTTCGCTGGAGTAGCGGTAGAGCTCCTGCTCCATCAGATAGTAGCCGTGCTCGCTGCCGACGCCGAGGTTGATGGCGGCGCCGGAGCCGGGGTTGCAGTGCGCGCCGTAGGTGTCAACGATCTGCCGGGCGTGCGCAAGGAGCTGTTCGTCGGTCGTCTCGTCGTCATAGACGACCTTCGGATCGGCCTTGACCTCAATGAGCAGCCGGTCGCCGTATTCGCGGACGATGCGCGGCAGGTCGTTGATGTCCTGAATCTCGATGCCGTCGACCTTGAGGTCGTCCGCGAAGTAGGGGACGAAGACCTCCACCTTGCCGCAGCAGTGGGCGAAGAACTTCGTGCCGCGCGCGTGCACCGCCTCCACGAAGCGGCGCGTCGGCTCCAGCAGCAGCTCCTCATAGACCTCCGTGGAGAAAAACGGCGCCAGCGCGGTGCCGTAATCGTCCGCGGCGACGATGAAATCCAGCGGAAAGACATCGCGGATGTGGTTGAACAGCCCAATCTTGTAGTCCGCGATGCGCTCAAAGAGGTCGCGGCACTCCTCCGGCTCCAGCAGCAGGTCCATCAGCGCCTGCTCAAAGGGCTCAAAGGCGTGCAGCCGCTCGAAGATGCCGTTGGAAAAGCGCATGTAGAGCGGCTTGCGCTCGTCGCGCACGAAGCCCTCGGCGTCGCGGGACCAGTTGATGGCGTCCAGATCGGGCCATTTGACCTTCTCGCGCCACTCGGTGACGGAGTCGAACACGCCGCCGGCGGGCATATTGATGCCCACGTCGGGGGAGAAAATGTAGTTCGTGCCGAACCAGTCCACGCCCGCGGCCGCCTTGGTGGGCGCCATGTCGCGGCTGGACTTGGCGACGCACATCTGCGACTCGGCGTAGAAATTGGGCATCCACAGGGGCTTTTGGTGATCAAACGCGCGCATCAGGTTCTCGCGCGGCGTGATTGGCGTTTCACGCTCCACCGGCTTGTAGGCGGCGGGCATAATCGGAATCTTGCAGGCCATATCGCATTGCCTTCCTTTCTCACTTTTGCGCGGCGATGTGCTCCGCCGCGAGATAGCCCCACGTCAGCGCGCGGCCGTGGCTGTTGCCGAGGATCGTCGTCACGTATTCGTGGCCGTACATGCCGCCCGTCGTGTCGCCGACGGCGTAAAGGCCGGGGATGGGGCGGCGGTTTTTATCCAGCACCTCCATGTGCGTGTCGATGGAGAGACCGCCCACGACGGAGAGCAGCGCCGTGCCCTGCTTGAGGGCGATGAACGGCCCCTTCTCCAGCGGGTAGAGCAACTCCTTGCGCTTGCCGAAGTCACGGTCGACGCCGGCGCGGCAGTTTTCATTGTAGCGCGCGACGGTGGCGGCGAAGGTCTCCGCGGGCATGCCGCATTTCTCCGCGAGCGCCTCGAGCGTGTCGGCCTGGAAGGCAACGCCGCTGTCCAGCGCGCTCTGCACCAGCTTTTTGGAGGAGTCGATGCTCCATTCCTGCCCGTAGAGCAGGCCGGGGTTGCCCCAGAAAATGCCGCCGCCGTACTTGAGACTGTCCTCCACGTGGTCGGCCCAGTCGCCGGCGAGGATGCTGTAGGCCACGCCGCCGGGCTGGCGCATGAAGGCCGTCGCCTTGCCCTGTACGTAGGTGTCCTCGTTCATGAAGCGCTCGCCGTCCTGGTTGACGTAGAGGTAAAAGAGCGAAATCCACGAATAATGCTGGGGATGCATCATGATGGGGAAAACCTCCTCCGCCATCGCAGCGCCGACCCACAGGCCCATCTTGTGGCCGTCGCCGGTGTTGCAGCCGACGGGCGTATACTGGCTGGCCTGCGTGCGCAGGGCGTCCGGCGCGTAGGCGCGCAGCATTTCCTTGTCGCCGCCGATGTCGCCGGTGGCGAGGACGACGCCGCGCGGCGCGTTGATGCGGATCCAGCCCTCCTCGTCTTGCGCGTACACGCCGACGATCCGGCCCTGTTCGTCCTGAATGAGCTGGTGGGCGGCGGTGTTGAACACGGCGCGGACGCCGACCTTTTCGCAGGATTCGTAGAGCGCCTTGGAGACGTAATGGCCGCGGGCCTTGAAGAAGTGCGGGCCCCAAAACTCCTTATAGGGCGCGGAGGGATAGTAACAGTTGACAAGGCAGGGGTGGATGCCGCTCTCCTCCGCCTTGGGCAGGAACCAGTCCATCGCCTCGCAGCTGCGGTTCAGATACAGCCACAGCAGCTTTTCGTCGATGTTGTTGCCGCTGATGACGATCCACTGCCGGGCGATCTCCGCCAGATCGTTGTGGATGCCGCACTTTTCCATCAGCGAGGATTTCGGCACGCCGAAATGGCCGCCGCGGCCGGAAAAGCTGCCGCTCTTTTCGATCAGCAGCACGTCGACGCCCAGCTCCTTCAGCCGGCAGGCCGCGCTGAGGCCGCCGAGCCCCGCGCCGACGACCAGCGCCTCACAATCCCAGACTTTCTTGATTTCTTCCGGCTTCGGCGGCTCCGGCGGGACCTGAAAGCTCCATTTTGCGGTTTCCTTTGTAGCACGTTCGTACATGATTTCCGCCTCCATATATTTTAATTATTCAAATTCCATATTGGCTTCCCCTTGAGGGGAAGCTGTCGAGCGAAGCGAGACTGATGAGGTGTCGATTCTGCTTTGCATCACAGCTCGCCCCGACCAAGCAGCCCGCCCGTGAGGTAGCCGAAGGTGAGGCAGGCGCCGTAGTTTTCGCCGGGGATGCGGAAGTTGTAGCAGCCGGCGTAGAAGTCGCCGATCATGGAGCCGAGGCAGTAAAGCCCGGGGATCGGCTCGTCGGCGGCGTCGCAGATCTGCAGCTTCCAGTTCGTGCGCGGCCCGCCGAGCACCGAGAAGAAGAAGCGGTCGCTCAGCGAGGCGCCGTAGAAGGGCGCTTCACGGATCTCCTGCAGATACTTCGGGGCCTTGTGGAAGTCGGGATCGGAACCGGCGCGGCAGTGCGCGTTGTAGCGCGTGATCTCCGCCAGCGCGGTCTCGCGCGGCAGCCCAAGCGCATCGACGACTTCTTCGAGCGTGTCCGCGCGGATGGCCTTGCCCTTTTCGAGCTGCCCCTCCCAGTTGGCGAGGATCTGCTCGCGCGTCATGTCCGGGCCGTCGCGCTGCCCGCCGTGCGCCCGCCAGCGGATGTCGTCGGCATAGTTCGAGGCCCAGATGATGTAGGCCTTGCCGCCGGGCTCGCGCAGCGTCGTCAGGGCGGTGTAGGCGCCGTTCATGTCCTCGTTGCAGTAGCGCTCGCCGCGCGCGTTCAGCCGCAGGCCGCGGTGGGAACCGTAGGGGAGCGAGGAGCAGACGCGGCTGCCCTGGATCATCGGCGCGCAGGGCCAGGTGCGCTGCCACGCGGCGCCCGCCCAGAGCGCCATCAGATGCCCTTCGCCCTGAAAGAGCCCGCCCATGGAAAAGCCCGTGTCGTAGTCGGCCCTCTCCGGGGAGAAGCCGTCGGCGTACTGCGGGCAGAAACAGCGCATCATCTCCCGGTTGCGGGAGAAATCGCCGGTGGCAAGCACCACGGCGCGCCGCGCAAGGACGCGGACATAGCCGCCGTCCGGCCGCTCGGCCAGCACCGCGCAAACGCGCGCGCCGTCCTTTTCCAGCCGCCGCGCCGGGTGGGCGCGCAAAATGCGGCCGCCCAAAGCGAGGTAGGCCTTCTCCAGCGTCTGCAGCGCAAAGGTGATGCCGACGCCGGCGCGCGTGACGCCCTTCGCGACGAAGGCGTGGGTGCCGGGCGGCTGATAGGTCGGGCTGTCGTGGTCGTCGTCGTTGGCGTCCTCCAGCACAACATCGACGCCGTCGGCGCGCAGAAGGTCGATCAGCCAGTCGATGGCCTCCTCGCTGTGGTTGATGAAGCGGTAGAACTTGCGCTGGTCCACCTGAAAGCTGCGCGCCTCCAGCTCCTCCAGCAGGAACTTGTCGAGGTCCTGCCGGGGCAGTCCGCGCTCCGCCATGACCTTGCTGTAGGCGGCAAAGACGCTGCCGCCGCGCCCCACCGGGGCCTTGCTGGCGGTGACGATCAGCGTGTCCGCGCCGGCCTGCCGCGCCCGCAGCGCGCAGGAAAGTCCGGCAAGCCCCTCGCCGACAACGACGACGTCCGCGCCAGGCGTTTCGCGGATCTCGGATTCCGGGATCGGGGGCGGCGGCGTCAGGAACGCGGGGGCGGGGGAGAGATCAAGGATCGACTTCAGCTCCGTCATTTCTCCGCCTCCTTCAGCGTCGGGTTGTTCTGATTCTTATCGGCCAGCATCTTGCGCGCATAGTCGATGAAGCTGTGGAAGGCGCTGTTGTGGCGGATGCTGCTGTTCCACAGAATTCGCAGGTGCAGCGGGTCGGCCTCGTCGATGGGAATGGTGACGATGTCCGGGTCGTTCTCGATGCTCTGCCGGGGCTTGATGCTACAGCAGAGGTTTTCCCGCACCATTTCGCGCAGGAAGGAGACCTGCTGCGTCATGTAGGCCATGTTCGCGCGCAGCCCGAAGCGGTCAAACAGCGCGATCACAAGGTTTCTCTGCTCCTCCAGATAATTCAGGCCGACCAGCGGTTCATCCTTGATGTCCATGATGGAGACGTGGCTGCGGCCTGCCAGCGGATGCTTTTTGCTGCAGCAGAAGGAGAGAATGGATTCCTCGATTTCCAGATACTCGACGTCCTCGTATTCGCGGTCGTCGCTCAGCGCGATCTCCAGATCGTAGTCCGGATTCAGAAACCCACGGTCCACAAAGGCGTCCGAAAGGTCGGTGAGCTGCATCTGGATGTCGGGATTGACGCGCCAGAATTCCGACAGGAAGGGGAGAAAACAGCAGCGCGCCGTGAAGGAGATGCCGATGTGCAGCAGATGGTCGTTGCGGTCGTCCTCGCAGCTCTTGAGCGCGCCGACCTCGCTGCGCAACTCCTCCAGCAGATGCGAGATCTTCTTGCTCTTGTCAAGAATGATCTCGCCGGCCTCGGTCGGCACGACGCCGGTGGTCGTCCGCTGGAAGATCGTGACGCCGAATTCGTCCTCCAGATCCTTCATCGCGCGGGATATCGCCGGCCGGGAGACCAGCAGGGCGTCGGCGGCCTTGGAAAAGCTGCCGTACTTGCAGACCTCAAGCAGATAGTCGATCTGATAGAGCTTCATGGCTTGCGCCTCCCTGATTCTTTTGGTAAGGTCGGTGGATAATCATAGTTGTTGATTAATTCCTATATTACCCGCTTTTTGCACCGATGTCAAGCTTTCCTGACAGATGAAATCAAAACGGACGTCAATCGGAAAAATCAAGGGGACGTAACGGAAAACAAACATCGGACACGGGAGCGTAACAAATAGTTACACCCGTGAAAGCATTTGATGTCTTCAAAGGGAAAGCGCCGCTATGTAGAATAAATACAATACCGGGATTATGGCTTTTGTTGGTGGTTTTCCACAAGCAACTGTCATCCAATATCCTTTGGGAAATGTACACAGGAGGTCGGGTTCCAATGATTCGGACGAAACACAAAATCGAGTATTCTCCCGAAAAATGCGTCGGCTGTCAGCTATGCTACAAGGCCTGTTTTGTCGATGTGATCCGCTGGGATGCAGAGAAAAAACGCCCTGTTTTCAAGTATGTCTCCGACTGCGAGCATTGTTTTTACTGCGAGGCGGTCTGTGCCAAGGGCGCCATCCGGGTCGTACCGGATTACGCAAGCGAGCACATGGGCCAGCATTTCGAGCAGTATGCGTGACGGGAGGGGACATAAATGGAACGGAAAGATCTGCACTGTGATATTCTGATCGTCGGCGGCGGCGTCGGCGGTCTGAGCTGCGCCGCGGCCGTGAAAGAGCATCTCCCGGACGCGGATGTGCTCGTGATCGAGAAAAACTTCGCCGGCTATGCCGGCAAGGCCAACCGCGGCGGTGGCGTCCTCCAGTATTTTGATCCGCAGAAGGTCAAGCCGGAGGACTTCCTGCGCTTCCACGTCAACGAGATCGGCGCGTTTTTGGGCAATCAGGAGCTGATGCTCCGCTATGTGGAGATGAACCCGATGCTCATCAACACGCTGGAGAAGTGGGGCGTCCACATCCCGCGCGAGGAAAACGGCGATCTCCACGTCCGCCCGACCGGACCGATGACCGCGATGATCAACGTCGACCTCGACCTGTGCCTGCGCATCCGCCGCTATGCGGAGAAGCAGGGCGTCCGTTTTCTGGACAAGACCGTCATGGCCGACCTGCTGACCGACGAGGGCGGGATCACCGGCGCGCTGGCCTACAGCGTGCTGGACGGCACGACCTATGTGATCGCCGCGCCGCGCGTCGTCCTCGCCACCGGCAGCCAGAACTACCGCTTCGCCTCCATGTGGAGCAGCGGCCGCGGCGACGGCACCGCCGCCGCTTACCGCGCCGGCGCGAAGCTGCGCAACGTCGAGTTCGGCAACTTTGCCCAGCTCATGCGCGTGAAGAGCCACAATGAGGTGGTGTTCGGCGAGAACATCATGTATAATGCGCAGGGAGAGTTCATCAGCCCGCACTTCCTCAAGCATCGCGAGACCGACATCAACTCCAGCGCCATCCGGGAATGGTATCAGCAGATGCTCGCCGGCACCGGCCCGGTGCATCTGGAGTTCGGCGACCGGCCGCGTCCCGTTGTGGACGAGCGGCTCTGGGGCCGCCCCTACGGGAAGAAGTTCCGCGAGCTGAACGATTCCCGCGCCGCCGAGGTGGACGGCCACGACCCCAAGGTCGAGGTCTGCCCGATGCTGGTCGGCGAGCAGTCGCCCATCCGCACAGATATTTATATGCGCACGACGCTCAAGGGCCTTTACGCCATCGGCGATTGCAGCTATGCCGGCTCTGCCGCTGCGGGCGCCGTGCCCGCGCCGCCGGGCCGCAACCGCGGCAGCGGCATCCTCAACGCCGTCTTTGCCGCCGTCGTCTGCGGCGAGACGATCGGCAACGACTTCTATGCGCCTGTCCGCGGGCCCAAGCTGCCGCCGAAGGTGGACGAGCAGCAGGTCGCCGCGCTGACCGAGCGGCTGTTTGCGCCGCTGAAGCGCGAGAGCGGCTGCAGCGCCGAGGACGTGATCGAAAAGGTGCAGGAGGCGATGTGCCCCTCCGACTTCTCCGTCATCATGCGCGCCGACCGCATGGAGACCGCGCTCGGCATCGTGATGCAGGCCAAGCAGATGGCGCAGACGCTCAAGGCCAACGATCTGCACGAGCTGATGTGCTGCCACGAGGCGGAGGCCATGGTCCTGTCCGCGGAGCTGCACTACCGCGCCGCCGCGATGCGCAAGGAATCGCGCGGCTGGTTCCTGCGCGAGGACTACCCCGAGCGGGACGACGCCAACTGGCTGAAGTGGATCGACGTGCAGAACGTGAACGGCGAGATGGAGTTTACGACCGTGCGCGTGCCCGTGGAGCAGTGGCCGGTCAAGCCCTCAGCGGCGGTGATCCCCACCGTGCCCGTCACGGAGGAGGAGAAGGCGGGCCCGCTTTACAAGTACTTCGTCCGCGACATGGTCGAGGCCGATCCCGCGATTTATGCCGCGGTGCAGCTCCCGGCCGACCCGGCGACCGCGCTGGGCCCGGAGGAGATGAACCGCCTGTTTGACGACGGCGATCTCGAGCTCGAGCTCGGCTACTGCAACCTGCCCAACGGCACCGCGGTGCTGTGCAATAAGACCTTCATGCCCGGCGTCACGCCCGAGATGTTCGATTTCTGGTTTGCGTGGCACGGCTGCGAGGCCATGCGCTACAAGATCTGGAACCACCATCAGCATTACAGCGTGCAGACGCTCAATCCCGAGAAGGCCATGGACAAGTCCCTGTCGCTCAAAGAGCGCTACTGGGATACGACCCACGACATCATCGAGGACGTCGGCAACGGGCCGCAGCGCATCTTCATCAACTTCCGCAACCCCGCCGACATCGGCTTTGATCCGGAGAAGCTCAAGACCTTCAAGGGCACGATCGTCTGCTCCGGCAATGAGAAGAGCCCGACGATCATGGTCCACTTCCTCCGCCCGGTGGAGGGCGGCTGCGAGCTGCGCAGCCGGTTCTGGATGGGCTACCATGTGGTGGACGGAAAGCCGCAGAAGTTCCTGCCCGACGGCGCCCGTCTCCCGCTGGACGGCGTGAAGAGCCTGCTGATGCACAACATCAAGGAGTTCACGCACCTCGCCGCCATTCTGCCGGAGGTCTATGCGGAGTTCATTGACGAGTTTACCAAGTAACGTACAACATACATCACACTCTATTTCGGAAAGGAAGGAATCCAAAAATGATCAAACGCAGCTACAAGGATCTGGAACCCTATTTTCCCGCCGGTCACTTCGGCGTGACCTGCAAGCGCTACCACGGCAAGGACGAGACCGGCGCCCAGAAGTTCTGGATCGGCATCTCCGAGTTCGAGCCGGGCGGCGGCGCCGACTGGGCCTATGAGGACAACCCGCTGGAGAAGGTCTATTTCATCCTCGAGGGTGAGATGACCGTCACCGACAAGGACGGCAACAAGTACGTGATGGGCCCGATGGAGTCCATCAGCTTCCCGCCGAATGAGGGACGCGGCCTCAAGAACGAGAGCGACAAGCCGGCCAAGATGCTGGTTATCATCAACTATCCGGACGCGAAATAAGGAGGAACTGACATGGTACCCGTAGAGAAAAGCTTTGTAAACAACATGTTCTCCGTCGAGGGCAAGGTCGCCCTCGTCACCGGCGCCACCGGCGCGCTGGGCTGCGTGCTCGCCAAGGCATACGGCTATGCCGGCTGCAAGGTCTTTATGACCGGCCGCAATGAGAAGAAGCTGCAGGCGCTGGAGGACGAATTCAAGGCCGAGGGCATCGACTGCGCGTTCTACGTGGCCGATCCCGCCAAGGAGGAGGACGTGCAGGGCCTCGTCAAGGCCTGCGTCGATAAGTACGGCGAGATCAACATCCTGGCCATCGCCCACGGCTACAACAAGCCGCAGAACATCCTCGATCAGTCCGTCGCCGACTGGCAGTACATCATGGACGCCGACTGCAAGAGCGTCTATGTCGTCATCAAGTACGTCGCGCACCAGATGGTCGAGCAGGGCAAGGGCGGCAAGATGGTCGTCGTGACCAGCCAGCGCTCCAAGCGCGGCATGGCGGGCTACACCGGCTACTGCACGAGCAAGGGCGGCGCCGATCTGATGGTCAACTGCCTGGCCTGCGACCTGACCGCCAAGTACGGCATCAACGTCAACTCC
>CAMJPK010000025.1 GCA_946407675.1 uncultured Clostridia bacterium | reverse complement strand
CTAGTCATGTCTTACAATGTTTAATTTTCAAGGTACACCGCTGCCCCTTTTGGGCGGCAGCTTTGCTAATATAGCATGCCGAAAACCCAATGTCAATACTTTTTTTCAAAAATTTTTGAGTTTTTTTCGACCCGCTACATATTGTGGATTTCCCTTGGTAATACTAACAATATGTCTATTCTATCCCGTTTTTTCCGAAAACAACCAGCCGCGGATGTGCCGTATCATCCGCGTCGCGCCCCGGGCGCGGGCGCGCCTGTGCGCGCCGATTCCCTGCGCCGGAGCTTTGCCGACTGCGCCGACTTCACGCTGCGTCCGGTCTGGCCGGGCGGCGCGCGCTGCGGCGGGGTCAGCGTCTGCTGGCTGGAGGGGCTCGTCTCCTCCGAGGCCGTCTCGCGCGACGTGCTGCGCCCGCTGACGGACGCCGCGCGTCTGACCGGCGGCGACGAGCGAAGTTGGCTGAACGAGCTGGAGCGCGGCGCGGTCTGGTCCTGCGCCGTACACCGCTGCGACGACATGGACGCGCTGTGCGCGCAGCTCCTCGGCGGGAGCTGCGCCGTGGTTTTTGACCGGCTCGGCGCGGCGCTGGCCTTCGAGACGCGCAGCACCGAGGGCCGCGCCGTCGGCGTGCCCACGGTGGAGAAGTCCGTCAAGGGCGGGAAGGACGCCTTTGTGGAAACGCTGCGCACCAACACGGCGCTCGTCCGCCGCCGGGTGCGCACCCGCGCGCTCAAGCTCGTCCAGACCACGGTCGGCCGCAAGAGCGCCACGGCGGTGGCCGTTTTGTATCTCGACGGCGTCGCCGCGCCGGACACGGTCGCGGCGCTGCGGCGGCGCTTGGACGCCATCGACATCGACGGCCTCACGGCGGCGGGCAATCTGGAAACCTATCTTGTCGATCGGCCCGGCTCGCCCTTCCCGCAGCTTGTGCATACCGAGCGCCCGGACAAGTTCGCCGGGGAGCTGCTGTCCGGGCGCGTCGGGCTGCTTGTGGACGGTCTGCCGATGGGCTTCCTGCTCCCGGCCACGCTGCCGCACTTTATGAAGGTGGCGGAGGACAAGGCGCAGCACTGGCTCGTCGCCTCGGCGCTGACGCTGCTGCGCTGGCTGTCCATGCTCATCTCCATGCTCTTCCCTGCGCTGCTCGTCGCGGTGAGCATGTATCATCAGGAGATGATCCCGACGAAGCTGCTGCTGAGCATGATCGCGGCGAAGCAGGAGGTCCCCTTCTCCTCCGCCGTAGAGGTGCTGGCGATGCTGGTCGCCTTCGAGCTGCTGATGGAGGCGGGCATCCGCCTGCCCGACCCGGTGGGCGACACGGTCAGCATCATCGGCGCGCTCATCGTCGGCCAAAGCGCGGTGGAGGCGCGCATCGTCTCCCCCATCGCGGTCATCGTGGTCGCCACCTCGGCCATCTGCGGCTTCACGCAGCCCAGCCGGGATCTGGGCGCGGCGCTGCGGCTCGTGCGCTTCACCGCGGTCTTTCTCGCAACCTTCTTCGGGCTGTACGGCATCGCGGCGCTGTGCGCGCTTTTGGTCTGGTATCTCTGCACGCTGGAGAGCTTCGGCGTGCCGTATATGGCGCCGCTGAGCGAGGGCGGCGCGCGGGAGGTGCTGCGCGCGCTGCTGCGCCCGCCCCTCGACGCGGTCAAGCTGCGGGAGCGCGCGCTGCGCACGCCCGACCGGCGCAATCAGAAATGACCGAACATCTACCTTTTTGGCAAGGAGGCGCGGAGACATGAAACGCCTGTTTTTCCCGCTTGCCGCGCTGGCGCTGCTGACGCTCAGCGGCTGCGGGCTGAGCCGCGGCATCTATTCCAATTACCGCGCCATTGAGGAGCTGCAGCTCGTCCGGACGCTGGGGCTCGACGCCGACGACGGCGCGCTGGTGCTCTCCGCGGCGGCGGCGCGTGCGCAGGACGGCGGCGCGCCCGTGATCGCGCGCTGCGCCGCGACCGGCATCCCACAGGGGCTGGACGCGCTGCAGCTGCGGGTCCCGCGCGGCCAGCTCCATTTTGCGCACACCCAGTACATCGTGCTGGGCGAGGATTACGCCGCGCGCGGCGTCGGGGACGCGCTGGATTTCGTCGAGCGCGACATCCACACGCGCCTCGGCGCGGCGCTGTTCGTCGTGCGCGACGGCACGGCGGAGGCGCTGCTCACCGGCTCCGGCGAGGGCTGGGACGTCGGGGACGTGCTGACCGAGGTGCTGGCCGAGACGTCCAGGCACGGCGACTGCTGCGTTTTCGATGCGCGCGAGACCGCCGTGGACCTCAGCGAATACGGCACCGCGCTCATCTGCGCGCTGCGCCTGAAGGACACGCAGGACAGCGTATTCGGTCTGCCGCCGGGGCTGACCGCCGTGCCGGACGGCTACGGGATCCTGCGCGGCGGCGCGCTCGTCGGCTGGCTCGACGGCGCGGACGCCCGGGCTGCCAGCTTCGTGCGCGGCAAGCTCGGCACCGTGACGCTGGCGGTCCCCGCCGGCGGCGGCACGGTCACGGTCGAGCTCAGCGCGCCGCCGCCGGAGATCGAGCTTGTTTCCGCCGAGGGCGGGATCGTTCTGAGCCTGTCCGCCGCGCCGGAGGCCGTGATCGTCGGGCAGACCGAGACAAAGCCGGACACCCGCTCCCTCGCCGCCGCGCTTGATGCGCAGCTGCGCGAAGCGCTGGAACGCGTTTTGGAGCGGGCGCGCGCGGAAAACTGCGATTTCCTTGCGCTCACGCGCGCGCTGCGGACGCAGGGCGTCGCCCCCGCGGCGCTGCCCCCGGACTGGCTGCGGACGCTGGACGCGCGCGTAACGGTGCACACGACCGTGCGCCCCGGCTATGATATGGACGCGCGCGCCGGAACAGACGGAGGCGGTGCGGCATGACGCGGCGCGACACGATCTCCCCGCGGCAGTTCGTCGCGTGCGCCTTTGTCGCGGCGCTTTCGCTGCTCATCCGCCGCTTTCCCCGCGCGCTGGCGGAGCGCGCCGGCGCCGCCGCCGTCCTCGCCGCGCCGTTGAGCGTCCTGCCGCTGGCCGTCGGGCTGGCCGCGGCCTTCGCGCTCTGCCGCAAAAAGCCCGCCGGCGTGCCCGGCCTACTGACGGACACGCTCGGCCAGGCCGCCGGGCGTGTGCTCACCGGCGTTTACGGCCTCTGGTTCGTCGGCTACGCCGGCTTCCTGCTGCGCTCCGGCGCGGAGCGCTTCCTCACCACGGTCTATACCGGCACGCAGCCGTGGCTGTTCGTCGGCATCATGGCGCTGGTGTGTGCGCTGGCTGCCGCCGGCCGCTGCGCCCCGATCGCGCGCGCCGCGATGATCTTCCGGCGGGGCATGCTTGCGCTCGTCGCGCTCGTCGCGCTGCTCACCGCAAAGGACCTCGACCTGGCGCTGCTGCAGCCGCTGAAACTGTCGGACCTGCGCGCCGCCGCCGCGGCGGGGCTGGAGGTCGCGAACCTGCTCTCCATCGGCTTTTTCCTCGGCTTTCTCGGCGCGCGACTGGACAAGCCCGTGCGCCTTACCGACGCCGCGCCGTGGATCGCCGTGCTGCTCGGGATCATCGCGCTGATGACCGTGGAGTGCCTCGGGATGTTCGGCCAGGAGCTGACCGCGATGATGCGCTTTCCCTATTTTATGCTGGTGCGGGATCTCACGGTGCTCGGCGCGCTGGAGCGGCTGGAGCCCATCGTGATCGTGCTGTGGTTTTTCCCGGACTTCATCCTGATCTCCCTGCTGCTGCACATGGCCGCGCAAAACCTCCGCTTCGCCCTCGGCGCGCGCACCCACCGCCTGCTCGCGCCGGTTTGCGCCGCGCTCGCCGTCGCCGCCGCGCTGGCGCTGCCCGGCGGCACGGATCAGCAGCAGACGCTGTCGGAGTCGCTCGTGCCGCTGCTGTGCGCGGCCTTTGCCTTCGCGCCCGTCCCCGCGCTGCTGCTGGCCGCCGCGTTCCGGAAAAAGCTGTAATAATTATATATGTATATGTTTTTCCCTTGCGTTCGCGGCAAAATCCGTGTACAATAGCGCTTGCCAAGCGTCGGGGGGTCTCCCCTCCGGCGCCTTGGCTGTTGCCGTATCCGAATGTTTTTTTGCAATGGTACATATTGATGATGGAACGATTTTGGACATGTGAATCGGAAAGCGTGCTCCGCGCGCTTGACGCCGGGCAAAGCCCGGTGCTCATCAGCGGTATCGGCGCGGCGTCCCGCGCCCATATGGCTGCCGCGCTGCGCCGGCAGATGGGCGTGCCGCTTGCCGTCGTCTGCCCGGACGACGCCGCCGCCGACGCCATGCGCCGCGACTTGGAGGCGCTTCTGGGCGAGCCGGTCCTGCTGCTGCAAAGCCGCGACTTCGGCTTTTACGCCGCGGACAGCGCCAGCCGCGCCGCCGAGCAAAAGCGCATCGCCGCGCTGGACGCGCTCGCGCAGGGCGCTGCGCCCGTCACGGTCTGCACCGTGGCCGCACTTTTGCAGCGCACGCTGCCGCCCGCGGCGCTGCGCGCCGCCGCCTTCGAGCTGCGGCAGGGACAGGAGATCGACCCGGCCGACGCGGAGTGCGAGCTGCTGCACAGCGGCTACGTCCGCCGCGAGCAGGTGGAGAGCGTCGGTCAATACGCCCGCCGCGGCGGCATCCTCGACGTCTTTTCCCCCGCGGCCGACGTCCCGATCCGCATGGAGTTCTGGGGCGACGAGATCGACTCGATGGGCTTCTTCGACGTCGCCACCCAGCGCCGCACGGAAAATACGCCCGTCTGCCGCGTCCTGCCCGCTGCCGAGGCGCTGCCCCAGCTCGCCCCCGGCGGACAGGAGGGACTGGCGGCGGCGCTGGACGCGGAGGCCGCGAAGGCCGCCCGCTCCCGCAGCGCCGAGCGCGCAAAGCTGGCCGCGACGCTGCGCGCCGACGCGGAAAAGCTGCGCGAGACCGGCGCGCTGCCCGCGCCCGACCGCTACCTGCATCTGATCTACCCCGAATTCCGCTGCGCGCTGGACTATCTCCCGCCCGACGCGCTCATCTTCCTCGACCAGCCGGCCAAGACCGGCAAGCTGGCCGAGGACCAGCAGAAGCTGCTCGCGGAGGACCTGAAGGTGCTGCTGCAAAGCGGCGCGCTGCTCGGCGCGGGGGCGGAGTTCCGCCTGCCATGGGCCGTGGCCGCTGAGCGCCTTGCCGACTTCCCCGTCGCGATGGGCGACAACTTCACGCAGAGCCGCTGCGTGCCGGAGCCGCGCGCCATCGTGTCCGTCACTGCCAAGCAACTCCCCTCCTACGGCGGCAATCTGGAGGCCGCCTGCGACGACGTCCGCCACTACACCGCGACGGGCAACGCCGTCGTCGTCCTCGCCGGGGACGCGCGCCGCGCCGCGGCGCTGCAGGGCTTTTTTGCCGACCGCGGCATTGCGGCCCGGCGCACGGAGCACGTCTCCGCGCCCGTCGCGGCTGGCGAGTGCGCCGTCGCGGTGGGGGCGCTGTCCGGCGGTTTTGAATACCCGGCGTCCAAGCTCGTCGTGCTCACGGACGCCCAGCTCATGCAGCCCGGCTTCCGCCGCGGCAAGCGGAAAAAGAAGCTGCCCACCGACCGCAAAAAGCTGGAAAGCTACGCCGATCTCTCGGTGGGCGACCTCGTCGTGCACGAGTATCACGGCATCGGCCGCTTCGCCGGCATCGTCCAGATGAAGGTGGACGGCGTCGACAAGGACTATGTGAAGATCTGCTACGCCGGCTCGGACGTGCTCTACGTCCCGGCGACGCAGCTGGACCTTGTGAGCAAATACATCGGCGCGGGCGAGGACCGCCCCGTGAAGCTCTCGCGCATGGGCGGCACGGACTGGACGCGGGCGAAAACGCGCGCCAAGGCCGCCGCGAAGGAGATGGCGGGCGAGCTCATCGCGCTCTACGCCGAGCGCTCCCGCCGCCCCGGCCACGCCTTCGCGCCCGACACGCCGTGGCAGGCGGAGTTTGAGGACGCCTTCGGCTACGAGGAGACCGACGACCAGCTGCGCTGCATCGCGGAAATCAAGCGCGACATGGAATCGTGCGCCCCGATGGACCGCCTGCTGTGCGGCGACGTGGGCTACGGCAAGACCGAGGTGGCCCTGCGCGCCGTGATGAAATGCGTGCTCGACGGGCTGCAGGCCGCGATCCTGGTGCCGACGACCGTGCTGGCGCAGCAGCACTACCAGACCGCCATGCAGCGCTTCTTCGGCTACCCCGTGAAGATCGAGATGCTCTCCCGCTTCCGCAGCCCGGCGCAGATCCGCGCAACAAAGCGCGGCCTCGCCGACGGCAGCGTGGACATCGTCATCGGCACGCACGCGCTTTTGCAGAAGGACATCCGCTTTAAGCACCTCGGCCTGCTCGTCGTGGACGAGGAGCAGCGCTTCGGCGTGACGCACAAGGAGCGGCTCAAGGAGATGAGCCGCGGCGTCGACGTGCTGACGCTGTCGGCCACGCCGATCCCCCGCACGCTGAACATGGCGCTCAGCGGCCTGCGCGACATGTCCACGCTGGAGGAGCCGCCGCTTGACCGCATGCCCGTGCAGACCTACGTCATGGAGCACGACTGGGGCGTGGTGGCCGACGCCATACGGCGCGAGGTGCAGCGC
Source organism: uncultured Clostridia bacterium (assembly GCA_946407675.1). Taxonomy (GTDB): domain Bacteria; phylum Bacillota; class Clostridia; order Oscillospirales; family Oscillospiraceae; genus SVKR01. The sequence continues at coordinate 13,190 of CAMJPK010000025.1, read as the reverse complement.
GGCGGGCAGGTCTACTATCTCCACAACGTTGTGGAGAGCATCGAGCGCACGGCCGCGCGCCTGGCAAAGCTGCTGCCCGAGGTCTCCATCGCGATCGCCCACGGCAAGATGGACGAGGAGAGCATCTCCGCCGCCATGGAGAGCATGGTGAACGGCGAAACGCAGGTGCTCGTGTGCACGACGATCATCGAGACCGGCATCGACATCCCCAACGTCAACACGCTCATCATCGAGGACGCCGACAAGCTCGGTCTGGCGCAGCTGCACCAGATCCGCGGCCGCGTCGGGCGCTCGAACCGCCGCGCCAGCGCCTATCTCACCTATCGCAAGGACAAGGTGCTGACCGAGGTGGCGGAAAAGCGCCTGAGCGCCGTGCGCGAGTTTGCGGAGTTCAATGCGGGCTTCCGCATCGCGATGCGCGATCTCGAGATCCGCGGCGCGGGCAACCTTTTGGGCGCGGAGCAGAGCGGCCACATGATCGACGTGGGCTATGACATGTATTTGCAGCTTCTGGAGGAGGCCGTCTTAGAGGAGCGCGGCGAGCCGGTGCCGGTGCGTACGGAGTGCGCCGCCGACCTGTCCGTGAGCGCGAACATCCCCGAGCGCTACGTCGCCTCGCCCGAGGTGCGCATGGACCTCTACCGCCGCATCGCGCTCATCCGCAGCGAGGCCGACGCCGACGACCTCACTGATGAGCTCATCGACCGCTTCGGCGATCCGCCGCAGAGCGTCAACGCCCTCATTCTCGTGGCGCTGCTGCGCGGCGAGGCCGGCGCCGCGGGCATCACGGACATCGCGCAGAAAAGCGGCTTTCTGCGCTTCACGCTCGCCGACTTTGACATGGAGCGCATCTCCGCGCTCTACGCCCAGCCGGATTATAGGGGCCGCGTCAAGGTGGAGGCCGGGACAAAGCCCTGCCTTTCGCTCAAGCTCAAAAGCGGCAAGCATGTCGTGGAGGCCGCGCGGGCCTTCGTCAAGGCGTGGGCCGCCACGGCGCCCGCTTCCTAAAACGGAAGCATACCCACAAAAATGACAGGGGCAGTCCCGCCGGGACTGCCCCTGTTCGATTTTGAAAAAGCTGTATCAGAACGCCCACTTGCCGCGCCGGAGGATCGGGACGGTCCTGCCGTCACGGGTGACGGCGTCGATGTCGAGCCCCTCGTAGCCGATCATGAAATCGTTGTGCTCCATGGAGTCGTTGACGCCGAGCGCGCGGCACTCCTCCAGCGTCTTGTTCTCGAAGTTGCGGATGGTGTTGGTGAAGCCCATGCCGAGCGCCAGATGGCAGGCGGCGTTCTCGTCGAAGAGCGTCTCCCAGAACAGCAGGCCGGACTGGCTGATCGGCGAATCCACCGGCACCAGCGCGCACTCGCCGAGGTAGGCGGCGCCCTCGTCCATGGAGATCATCTGCTCCAGCAGGGCCTGATTTTTCTCCGCGTGCACCTCCACAGCCTTGCCGCCTTCAAAGCGGACCCAGAAATCCTCGATGAGCTGGCCGTTGTAGGAAAGCGGCTTGGTGGCGTAAACGATGCCCTCGGCCTTGCCGCGCATCGGGGAGGTGTAGCACTCCTCGCTGGGGATGTTGGCGTCGAAGGGCAGCCCGCTGACGGTTGTCTCCCGGCCGCCGAGGAACGTCCCCTCCGGGATCATGCCGACGGTCAGGTCGGTGCCGTTGTCGCCCTTATAATGCAGCTCGGCAATGCCCAGGCTGTTGAGGTAGGCGCAGCGGTCGCGCAGATCTTTGTTATGGGCCTCCCAGGCAGCGATGGGGTCCGGGCCGTCGGCGCGGGAGGTGAAGAGGATGGCTTCCCAGAGCTTTTCGATGGCCCGGCTCGTCCGCAGGCCGGGGAACACCTTCCTGGCCCAGGCCGCGCCCGGGACGGCGGCGATGCACCACTGCTGCTTGTTCTCCATGGCGTCATAGTAGGGCTTGACGATGGGCCAGCGCTTCTGATCGGCCTTGGCGTCCTTCTTGTGATTGATGCCCTTCAGACCGTCGGGATCGGAGGAGACCAGGCTGATCTCACAGGGCAGCGTGTCGACGTAGTGCTGGAGCCGCGCCTTCTCCCATTCCTCGACCTTGGCCAGCGTCGTCACGGTCTGGTGCCGGACGTCCAGCTTGTAGAGCGGCTGGTGGTGAAACTCCACCTTGACGTATCTCGCGCCGGCCTTGTAGCACTCGTCCACGAGCAGCTCCACGAACCTCGGCTGATCGAGCTGGCACCAGATGATGACGTCCTGCCCCTTCTGGATGTTGACGCCCATGCGGGCGATGAGCTTCGCATAATTGCGCAATAGGGTTTGTTTCATGTTGTTTTCTCCTGTTCTTTCACTTTTTTACAGCTTCAGCACGGCGACGAGCTCGTCCCCGTCCATTTCGCCGTTCTCCACGAAGCCGCACGAGCGGTACAGCGCTCCGGCGACCTTGTTCTCCGGTTCGAAGGAGATCTCGCAGAATTCCGCCCTCCCGCAGGGCCAGGTCCGGATAAAGTCCAGCGCCAGCCGGATCGCCTCTCTGCCGTAGCCCCGGTTCTGGTATCTTTTGTCGATCATCAATCGCCAGATGCTGTAGTTTCCCTTCAATGCCGTCGGCGGCTCCTCGTCGTCGAGCGCATAAAGCGCCGCCTCGTTGAAGCCGACCATCAGAAATCCGACCGGCTTCCTGTCCTTGTCCCGGCAGATGGCGAAGGGGAAGGCGCTGCAGCCGGTCCCCTGCGCGGTATAGGCCTGCACGATGCTGATCTCGTTGGACGCGACGAAGCTCTTTTGTTCTTTCCTGAGCTTGAGGTCGAGAACGTCCCAGACATTCTTCGCGTCGATGGGTTCCAGATGGATCATGCTTGTGTCGTCTCCTTTTCCGTAATATCCATGCAATTATCCTTTCTGCGTTTCCCTGTCGGTTGGCGGCGGCGCGTGTCCGCGCTTAAAGCGCGGAGATGAAGGCCTTCATCTCGCGCGCCATGCGCTCAAATTCGAAGCAGTGGATGCAGTGCCCGCAGAAGGAATAGCTGAGGGTGCCGTTCACGGAGGCGTCGACCAGCTCCTGATGGGCGTTGATCCAGTCCTCCTCATGCGGTTCGAATTTGCCGTCCTCGCCTTTGGCATACCACTCGGGCACGTCGACGAACTGCAGCGTCAGCTGCGTCGGAAGCGCTCTGCCGTTGATGAGCTCGTTCGCCGACGCTTTGTTCAGTATTTCGCTGTAGGTGTCGAAATTGCCGTCGTTTTTGCAGCTCAGCTCCCGGTAAAGCCGCAGATCCTCTTTGGAGAGCAGCTTTTTCAGGCCGGGACGGAAATCGTTGCGGCACCAGCCCGCGAGTCTCCGCAGATGATACCAGAACGCCTCCAGCCTCCAGTGCCGGACCCAGAAGTCCTTGCTCCAGTCGCACGGGTAGTTCGCCAGATTGGCGTCGATCCCCACGAACGCCTCCACCTCGTTCGGATAATGCTGCGCCCAGAGCTCCACCTCATTGCCGCCGAGGGAGTGCGCGCAGAAGATGAACGGTCCTTTGATGTGCAGCGCGGCAAGGGCTTTGCGGTACTGCTCCACGGTGTTCATGTAATCGCGGTTCTCTTTGACGATGTCGCTGTGTCCGTAGCCGAACTTCTCCGGAACCACGATCCGGAATTCGTCCTGCAAAAGCGAATAAAGCGGCTTGAACTCGAGGATCGGGCTTGTGCTGCACAGTCCCGGCAGGAAGACGATCGTATGCTCTCCGTGACCTGTCACAAAAACGCTCATCCGGTGTCCGTCGACCTCGACGAACTCCCCGAGCGGCGTCTCAACAAGCTTTCGGTTCCTCGCCCGCACGATGCAGTTGACCGGGTACGAGACGAGCCAGCCGAGCGCGATCAGCGGGGAGCACAGGGCGAGCCCCGCGATCTTGAGTATTTCCAAACTATCCTTCATCGCTGTTTTCCTCTGTTTTTCCTGTGTTTTTCTTCGTTTCATGGAAAAACAGGCGCAAAAATACCGCAGCGAAGCAGCTTCCAGCGTGGCTGCGTCCTGCGGTCCCCACATATCCGAAAGTTCCTCCATACGGCGCGCCGAAGCAAGCGGGGTCTCTCCCGCTTTGAAGCCGCGCCTGTTATTCCGTTATCTGGTGATGGCCTCGCAAATCATCATCGGTAGAACCTCCTTTCCGCTCCGCCTTCGCGGAACAATTGTAACATACCATAAAGGCGGACGGGTGTCAACGCATATCCGGCCGCGCCGCGGAAGAAAACAGTTGATTTTTCCCGCAAAATGCATATAATGTCTGTCATGCGGTCACCCGTAGAAAATATGCGTCCGCGCCGGAAATTTACCGCGGACAAAGAAAGGAACGGTGCCATTATGAAGCATCAGAAAATCGCCGGGCTCTGGGCCGACGCTTCCGCGTTCGACGGCAAAGAGCTCACGGTGTGCGGCTGGGCGAGGAACCTCCGCGACATGAAAAACTTCGGCTTTATCGAGCTGAACGACGGCAGCAGCTTCAAGCCGCTGCAGGTCGTATTTGAGAGGGCCACCCTGAATAATTACGATGAGATCGCCCGCCAGAACGTCGGCGCCGCTCTCATTGTCCACGGCACGCTGGTGTGCACGCCCGACGCGCCGCAGCCCTTCGAGCTCAAGGCGGACAGGATCGACGTGGAGGGTCCCTCCTCCCCGAGCTATCCGCTGCAGAAGAAGCGCCACAGCGTGGAATATCTGCGCACGGTCCAGCACCTGCGCCCGCGCACGAACCTCTTTTCCGCGACCTTCCGCGTCCGAAGCGTGGCGGCGCAGGCCGTGCACGAGTTCTTCCAGCAGCGCGGCTTCGTCTACGTCCACACCCCGATCATCACCGGCTCTGACTGCGAGGGCGCCGGCGAGATGTTCCAGGTGACGACGCTGGACCTCGACAATCTTCCCCGCACCGAAGACGGCGCGGTGGACTACAGCAAGGACTTCTTCGGCAAGCGCACCTCGCTGACCGTCTCCGGCCAGCTCAACGCCGAAAACTTCGCGCTCGCCTTCGGCGACGTTTACACCTTCGGCCCCACCTTCCGCGCCGAGTATTCCTACACGCAGCGCCACGCCGCCGAGTTCTGGATGATCGAGCCGGAGATGGCCTTCGCCGACCTGGAGGACGACTTGGAGTGCATGGAGGCGATGGTGAAATACATCATCCGCCGCACGCTGGAGCGCTGCCCCCAGGAGATGCAGTTCTTCAACAGCTTCGTGGACAAGGGGCTGCTGGACCGTCTTGAGCACGTCGCCGGCAGCGACTTCGGCCGCGTGACGTACACCGACGCCGTTGAGCTGCTGAAAAAGTCCGGCCACAAGTTCGACTACCCCGTTGAATGGGGCATCGACCTGCAGACCGAGCATGAGCGCTATCTCACCGAGGAGATCTTCAAGCGCCCGGTGTTCGTCACCGACTACCCGAAGGACATCAAGGCCTTCTATATGCGCCTCAATGACGACGGCAAGACCGTCGCCGCGGCGGACTGCCTCGTCCCCGGCATCGGGGAGATCATCGGCGGCAGTCAGCGCGAGGAGCGGCTCGATCTGCTGACAAAGCGCATGGCCGAGCTCGGGCTCAAGGAGGAGGACTACTGGTGGTACCTCGATCTGCGCCGCTATGGCTCGTGCCGTCACGCCGGCTTCGGCCTCGGCTTTGAGCGCATGGTCATGTACCTCACGGGCGTTTCGAACATCCGCGACGTGGAGCTGCACCCGCGCACGACCGGCAACGCCGATTTCTGACCGAATATTTCATGGGTTTCCCGCCGCAGGCGCCCTGCCTGCGGCGGGCATTTTTCTTTTTAAAAAAATACACCTTATTATAATATAATCATTGCATTTTTCCACAGGCGGTGCTATAATAATTCTTACAATTTATACTGGCGGAATATCGTATCTTCTCAACAAGGAGTGAAGATCATGAACTCCATACAAGACATCTGGAACGGGATCATGGCGATCCTCTCCGGCAAGCTGACCACCACCTCCATCAACACCTGGTTTGCCGACTGCGTGCCCATCGACCTGCACGACGGCACGCTGGTCATCCACACGTCGACGCCCTTCAAGCGCGACATATTGCACAGCCGCTTTGAGGAGGAGATCAAGGACGCGCTGCGGGAGATGTTCTCCTGCGACTTTGACCTGCTGATCCTCGCGGGCGACGAGCTGGAGGATTACCGGCGCGAGCAGGAGGACAAGAAGAAGGCCGAGCTCTCTCTCCCGGAGATGGACGGCTACACCTTTGAGAACTTCATCGTCGGCAAGAGCAACGAGTACGCCTATGCCGCGGCGCAGGGCGTCGTGAAGAATCCCGGCAGCAAGGTCTACAATCCGCTGTTCATTTACGGCAACTCCGGCCTGGGCAAGACGCATCTGCTCTGCGCCATCGGAACGGCCATCCACGAGGCCAACCCCGACGCGAAGATCGCCTTCGTCAAGGGCGACGACTTCACGAACCAGATGGTGCGCTCCATCAAGGAGGGCACGGCGGACGAGTTCCGGCAGAAGTACCGCGGCGTCGACCTCTTTCTCGTGGACGACATCCAGTTCATCGCCGGCAAGGAGGCCACGCAGGAGGAATTCTTCCATACCTTCAACAGCATTTACGAGGCCGGGCACCAGATCGTCATCACCTCCGACCGCCCGCCGATCGACATGCTGCGCCTGGACGACCGGCTGCGCACCCGCTTTGAGGGCGGCATGATGGCGGACGTCCAGCCCCCCGACGTGGAGACGCGCATGGCCATAATCCGCAACAAGGCGGGGCACCTCGGCATGCAGCTGTCCGACGACATCGTCGCGTACATCGCGCAGAAGATCACCGCAAACGTCCGGCAGATTGAGGGCGTGATCAACCGCCTGACCGCCGTCCGGGAGATCACGGGCGACGAGATCACGCGCGACAAGGTGGACGTCGCCATCGGCGTCGTCATCCGCGACGGCGTCTACGTTCCGACGCCGGAGACCATCATCGCCGAGACCGCGCGCTATTTTCAGGTCACCGCGGACGACGTCAAGGGCGTCAGCCGGCAAAAGAACATCGTCACCGCCCGCCACATCACGTCCTATCTGATCCGCAACCTGACGAATCTCTCCCTGCCCGGCATCGGCGCTTTTCTGAACCGCGACCACGCGACCGTGCTGGCCTCGATCCGCAAGATCGAAAACCAGATCAAAACCGACAAAAAGCTCGCCGACACGATCCGGGACATCACCAGCAACATCAATTCCCGGCAGTAACGCGGTTTTCCACACAATTCACAGCTGTTTGTCCTTTTTCCTGTTGCTTTGCGTTGGTTTTTTTTTCCGGTTTTTTGTCCAAAAAAACCCGTCGTTTTTCCCACAGCCTACCGCTTGCAAATATGTCTCTTTTTTCAACGCTTTGCGGCGTTTCCCACATTTTTCGTTTCCTAATTCTACTTGCTACTAAATAATCTTCTATCTTTCTCTCTAAACAAACAGGAGGAACGAGCTATGAAATTCTCATGCACCAGAAGCGAGCTGCAGACCGCCGTCTCCATCGCGGCAAAGGCAGCCAGCGCCAAGAGCCCCATCCCGGCGCTCGAGGGCATCCTGATCGAGACGACGATGAACGGCATCAAGCTCACCGGCTACGATCTCAAAAAGGGCATCTACACCTGCATCGACGCCAACGTCATGGAGCACGGCAGCGTGGTGCTCGGCGCGCGCATCTTCGGCGACATCGTCCGCTCCCTCCCGGAGGGCACGGTGACCGTCCGGACGGAAAACAACAACGTGTTCATCAACTGCGAAAATTCCGACTTCTCCATCATCGGCACGGACGCTTCGGATTATCCGGAGCTTCCCTCGATCGACGCGCAGACCGGCGTGAAGATTCCGCAGAAGCTGATGGGCGACATCATCCGCCAGACCATCTTTGCCGTCTCCGACAGCGAGGCGCGCCCGGTCTACACCGGCGAGCTCTTTGAGATCGGAGAGGGCATGCTGACCGTGGTCGCCGTGGACGGATATCGCCTTGCGCTGCGCCGCGAGCCGGTTGAGGGCGTCGAGGGCGAATACAGCTTCATCGTGCCCGGCAGCGCGCTGGCGGATCTGGAAAAGCTCTGCGCCGCGACGGATGACGTGCTCGTCATCCACCTCGGCAGCAAGCACATCAGCTTCACCATCGGCGAGACCGTGCTGATCTCCCGCCGGCTTGAAGGCGATTTTCTCAACTATAGAAAAACCGTCCCGACCAGCTTCCGCGTGGAGGTGCGCGCGGACCGTCTCTTCCTGCAGCGCACGGTGGAGCGCGTTTCGCTGATCATTGACGACAAGATCAAAAACCCGGTTCGCTGCATCTTCGGCGAAAATGAGATCCGCGTGGTCTGCGCCACGGGGCTCGGCAAGGCGGAGGACGCCTGCATCGTGGAGGGGGACGGCGGCAATCTGGAGATCGGCTTCAATAACCGCTATTTGCTCGACGCGCTGAAGGCCACGCCCGCGGAGGAGATCTGCGTCTGCCTCAACACCGGCGCTTCCCCCTGCGTCATCACCCCGTCCGACGGCGAGCAGAGCTTCCTCTATATGATCCTCCCGGTGCGGCTGAAGGCGGAATAAGGACCTATGACGGACATTGCAATCTATTCCGAATACATCAAGCTGGACGCGTTTCTGAAATACTGCGGCGCCGTCGGCACCGGCGGCGAGGCAAAGCTACGCATCACGGACGGCGGGGTTTGCGTCAACGGCGCGGTCTGCACGCAGCGGGGCAAAAAGCTCCGTGACGGCGACTGCGTCACCATCGGCGCGGATGAATACCGCGTGAAGCAGGCATGAGGATCGACGCACTCACGCTCCGCGGCTATCGCAATTACCGGGAGGCCGCGGTGTGCTTCGACAGCGCGGTGAACGTCATCTCCGGCCGGAACGCGCAGGGCAAAACGAATCTGCTGGAGGCGGTATACCTGCTCTCCGGCGGCCGCAGCTTCCGCACGCGCTTCGACAGAGAGCTGATCGGCTTTGAGGAGGACTTCGCCACAGTGGAGGCGGACGTATTCTCCGGCGGTCGGGCGCAGCGCATTGAGCTTCTGCTGCGCCGCGGCGGGAAAAAGACCGTGACGATCAACCGCGTGAAAAGCACGGCGGCGGAGCTGAGCGCAGTTGTCAACACGGTGCTGTTCTGCCCGGACGACTTAAACCTGCTGCGGGACGGGCCTGCCGCGCGGCGGCGGCTGATGGACCTTGCGATCTGCCAGCTTCGGCCCGGCTATGCGCAGCTGCTCGCGGACTATAACCGGCTGTATGAGAACAAGATGCGCATTTTGCGCGATTATCGGGAAGACCCGGCCATGCTGGACACGCTGGACGATTTTTCCGACGGCCTTGCCCGCGCTTCGGCAAGGATCATCCGCTATCGCGCCTCCTACGCCCAGCGGCTGGCGGCCGCCGCCGCGCCGATCCACCGCGAGTTCTCCGGCGCGGATGAAACGCTCGGCGTGCAGTACCGAACGGTCAGCACCGTGACGGACCCGACGGCCTCGGAGAAGGCGATCTATGCGCAGGTCTGCGCGCATCAGCTCTCGCACCGCGCGGCGGAGCTGGCCAGCGCAAGCTGCCTCACCGGCGCGCACAAGGACGACCTGGAGATCACGGTCAACGAGCGCAGCGCGCGCGCCTTCGCCAGCCAGGGACAGACGCGGACCGCCGCGCTCAGCTTAAAGCTGGCCGAGCGGGAAATCTTCCTTGCAGAGACCGGCGAGGCCCCGATCCTGCTGCTGGATGACGTGCTCAGCGAGCTTGACGCCATGCGCCGGGACTTCGTGCTCAACCGCATCGGCGGCGGGCAGACGCTGATCACCTGCTGCGAGGATGCGCACCTCGCCGAAAAGACAGGCGGCCGCGTGATCACGGTGGACGGAGGAACGATCATATAAATGAATCTGCGCGATTTTGCAAAAAACAACAGAGGCCTGCTCACGACGCTGGCAACGCTGGCCGTCGTGCTGCTGGTCTATCTGATCGGCCCGATCCGGCTCTGCTTCGTGCCGAGCGGCTCCATGGAGCCGAACATCCCCACGTGGAGCCTGTGCGTCATCAACGCGCGCACGCCGTATGAGGCCATCGAGGTCGGGGACGTTGTCGTCTACAACCGCCGCAGCGACAATCTGCGCATCATCCACCGCGTCATCGAGATCACGGACGGCGCCATGGTCACGAAAGGCGACGCCAATCAGGTCTCGGACGGTCCGAGCGTAACGCCGGACAATCTCTACGGAAAATACCTCTTTCACATTCCGGGCGTCGGGCGGGTGCTGTACCTCGCAAAGACGCCCGTGGGGATCGCGGTCACCGCGGTCGTGATCGTCGCGCTGCTGCTGTGGCTGGCTGCGGACGACCGACGCGAGCGAAAGCGCGGCCGGCAGGAAGGAAAATAACAGCATGTATCTGCATCTCGGCAACGATGTCGTCGTCCGGAAAAGCGACGTCGTCGGCATCTTCGATCTGGATAACACGAGCCAGTCCGCGCTGACGCGGCGCTATCTGGCCGCGGCGGAAAAGGCCGGCAGCGTTGTGAACGCGGCCGGGCTGGAGCTGCCGAAAAGCTTTGTCGTCTGCGCCGACGGGGAGCGGCAGACGGTATATTTGAGCCAGCTCAACTCCTCTACGCTTTTCAAGCGCAGCGAGACGGAGCAGCTTTCCCTGTAAAATCAGAAGCTACACTGCGTGAATTATATGGTAAAGGAAGAACAATGGCATGCCTGACATCAACGAAAAGATCACAGAAGCGTACGACGCGTCGAAGATCCAGGTCCTCGAGGGCCTGGAGGCCGTGCGCAAGCGCCCCGGTATGTATATCGGCTCCACGAGCGCCAGCGGTCTGCACCATCTGGTATATGAGATCGTGGACAACGCCATCGACGAGGCGCTGGCCGGCTACTGCAAGCATATCGAGGTCACCATTGAGCCCGGCAACGTCATCCGCGTGGACGACGACGGCCGCGGCATCCCGGTCGACATCCAGGAGCAGACCGGAAAGCCCGCGCTGGAGGTCGTCTACACGGTGCTGCACGCCGGCGGCAAGTTCGGCGGCGGCGGTTACAAGGTCTCCGGCGGCCTGCACGGCGTCGGCGCCAGCGTCGTCAACGCGCTGAGCGAATGGCTGGAGGTCGAGGTCCACAAGGACGGGAGCATCTACCAGATGAAATTCTCCCGCGGCCCGAAGACGCAGGACATGACCGTCATCGGCAAAACGGACCGCACCGGCACCATCGTCCGCTTCAAGCCCGACCCCGAGATGTTCGAGGACCTCGTCTACGACTACGAGACGCTGCACGTGCGCATGCGTGAGCAGGCCTTCCTGAACGCCGGGCTGCACATCACGATCCGCGACGACCGCCCCGAAAGCGCGGAGAAGCCGGAGAATGAGCGCTTCGACTCCATGTGCTACGAGGGCGGTATCCGCGAGTTCGTCTCCTATATCAACCGCGCGCGCACCCCGCTGCACGAGAATGTGATCTACGTCGCCGGCGTGCGCGAGGACAGCGAGGCGGAGGTCGCGCTGCAATATCACGACGGCTACAACGAGACCATCGTTTCCTTTGCCAACAACATCTTCACGCCCGGCGGCGGCATGCACGAGACCGGCTTCAAGACCGCGCTGACGCGCGTGCTGAACGCCTACGGCAAGAAGATCGGCATGCTCAAGGAGGGCGATTCCCTCTCCGGCGAGGACTGCCGCGAGGGCATGACCGCCGTGATCTCCGTCAAGCTCACGAACCCCCAGTTCGAGGGCCAGACGAAGGACAAGCTTGGCAACAGCGACATGCGCACGCTCGTCGACGGCATATTGCAGGACAAGCTGACGGAGTTCCTCGAGGAAAACCCCGCGGTCGGCAAGACGATCCTTGAAAAGGCGCTGACCGCATCGAAGGCGCGCGACGCTGCGCGGCGGGCCCGCGAGGCCATCCGCAACAAGAGCGGGCTGGAGTCCGGCGGCATGCCGGAGAAGCTGCAGGACTGCAACGAGCGCGACCCGGCGCTTTGCGAGATCTACATCGTCGAGGGCGACAGCGCCGGCGGCTCCGCGATCCAGGGGCGCGATTCCCGCTTCCAGGCGATCCTTTCCATGTGGGGCAAGATGCTCAACGTGGAGAAGGCCCGCATGGACAAGGTCTACAAGAACGACAAGCTGCAGCCCGTGATCGCCGCGCTGGGCGCCGGCATCGGCGACGACTTCAACACCGAGAAGCTGCGCTACCACAAAATCATCATCATGGCCGATGCCGATGTGGACGGCAGCCACATCCGCACGCTGCTGCTGACCTTCTTCTTCCGCTATATGCGCCCGCTCATCGAAAACGGCTATGTCTACTCCGCCGTGCCGCCGCTCTACAAGCTCACGCGCGGCAAGCAGCAGCGCGTGGCGTATTCCGACGCCGAGCGCGACAAGATCAGCGCGGAGATGCGCGGCGACAACCCCAACGTCAAAATCGACATCTCCCGCTACAAGGGCCTCGGCGAGATGGACCCGCACGAGCTCTGGGAGACCACGATGGACCCGGAGAAGCGCACGCTGCGCCGCATCACGATGGGCGACGCGATCCAGGCCGACCAGATCTTCTCCCTGCTCATGGGCGAGGAGGTCGAGCCGCGCCGCCAGTGGATCGAGCAAAACGCCAAGCACGTCGTGAATCTGGATATCTGAGGAGGTGACGCAAAATGGCACACAACAGAGACTACAAGCCCGAGGACATCGCGTTCCCCGATCAGGTCATCACGGAGAGCGAGCTGGCGGGCGAAATGCAGACCAGCTACATCGACTACGCCATGAGCGTCATCGTCGGGCGCGCCCTGCCGGACGTGCGCGACGGCCTGAAGCCGGTGCACCGCCGCATCCTCTACGCCATGTACGAGGACGGCCTGACCAGCGACAAGCCGCATAAAAAGTCCGCCACCTGCGTCGGCGACGTGCTGGGCCGGTATCACCCGCACGGCGACGCGAGCGTCTATGACGCCCTTGTGCGCATGGGGCAGGACTTCTCCATGCGCTATATGCTCATCGACGGCCACGGCAACTTCGGTAGCGTGGACGGCGACCCCCCGGCGGCCTACCGTTACACCGAGGCCCGCATGAGCAAGATCGCGGGCGAGATGCTGCGTGACATCGAGAAGGAGACCGTTGACTGGGACCCCAACTTCGACGAGAGCCGCAAGGAACCCCGCGTGCTGCCCAGCC
>CAMJPK010000024.1 GCA_946407675.1 uncultured Clostridia bacterium | reverse complement strand
GGAAGTATTTCTCCGCGCCGCTCTGCCGCGCCATTTCATAGATCAGGGGGATGGCCTTCGCCTCGGGGGCGATCAGGTAATCATAGTCGGGGGCGCGCTTCAAAAGCTCCGCCGCGCAGTGGACGGTGAGTTCCACATCTCCGAAGATCACGAAGGCGCCGATGGTCAGATCGTCGGTGACCGGGCACAACGGCAGGTTGCGTTTCAAACCGGCGATGTCTATCTCATACGTCATGGGGGATTCCTCCTAAACAAACTGTATTTCCAAATAAAATTATAATAGATTCTATGTAAAAATCAAGGGATATTATTCGACCGGCAGGCCGAGGATGCAGCGGCGCAGCATGTCAAAGGCGTGGTTGGCGCTGAGCGTGCGGATGCGGGAGCGGTCGGACTTTTCGCCGAGCTGCAGCGCGCGGACGTAGGTTTTCTCCGCCGTGGAAAGCCCGACGAAGACCGTGCCGACGGGGTGCAGCCCGTCGCTGTCCGGACCGGCGACGCCCGTGACGGACAGGCCGTAGGTCGCGCCGAGCCTGACGCGGACGCAGTCGGCCAGCTCAACCGCCGTCTCGCGGCTCACGGCACTGTACCGATCCAGCGTCTCCGGCTTGACGCCGAGGAGCATCTTTACGTCATTGGTGTAGACCGTGACGCCGCCGCGGAATACGCCGCTGGAGCCGGGGATGTCCGTGATGCGCTTGGCGATGAGGCCGCCGGTGCAGCTCTCCGCCGCGGCGAAGGTCTCCTTTCGCGCAAGCAGCAGGCGCATCGCCGTGTCCTCCAGCGAGGGGGTGTCGATGCCGTAGACCTTGTCGCCGAGCAGACGCTGAACGTCCGCCACGACCGGGGCCATCATGGCCTCGGCCTCCGCTTCGCTTTTTGCCTTGGCCGTGACGCGCAATCGCACCTCGCCCTCCTTGGCGTAGGGCGCCAGCGTCGGGTTTTGCAGCGCGTTCATCTCGTCGCGCAGCATGCTCTCGATCCGGCTTTCGCCCATGCCGAAGGTCATGATGTTGTGGCTGACGATGTGTTCGTCGGAAAGCGAGCGCAGGAAGTCCACGCCGCCGTGCGCCATCATGGCGTTGAGCTCCTTCGGCGGGCCGGGCAGGATCAGCACGTGCGTGCCGTCCGGCGCGGTGAAGCCGCAGCCGGGCGCGGTGCCGCAGGTGTTGTAAAAGGGGGTGCAGCCGACGGGCAGCCAGCACTGCTGCAGGTTGTTGTCGGTCATCGTCCCGCCCTTGCCGATGCGGAAGTAGGCGCGCAGCTCGTCCTCGGCGCGCCGGTCGTAATAGAGCTCCACGCCCAGCGCGGCGCAGACGGTCTGCTTCGTGAGGTCGTCGCAGGTGGGGCCGAGGCCGCCGGTGGTGACGATGAGGTCGGCGCGCCGGCGCGCGATCTCCACGGCCTGCGTCAGCCGCTCGCGGTTGTCGCCGACGACGGTCTGCCAGAAGACGTTGATGCCCAGCTCGCTGAGCGTCACGGCGAGGTCGCGCGCGTCGGTGTTGACGATGTTGCCCAGCAGCAGCTCGGTGCCGACGGAGAGGATCTCAGCATTCAAGGCGCTCCACCTCCAGCTTCACGTATTCGATGCCCATGACGGCCTCCTCCACGAGCGCGTCCACGTCCAGCGCGGCCTCGGCCTCGGCGGTCTCCTCCGCGGTGGGGCGCAGCTCCGGGTGGCGCGGGGTGAAGACCGTGCAGCAGTCCTCATAGGGCAAAATGCTCGTCTCGAAGGTGCCGATCTTGCGCGCAAGGCGAACGATCTCCTCCTTGTCAAAGCCGATGAGCGGACGCAGCACCGGCAGGGAGGACACGGCCTCTGTCACGCCCATGGCCTGCATCGTCTGGCTGGCGACCTGGCCGAGGTTTTCCCCGGTGACCAGCGCGCCGCAGCCGTTGTCGCGGGCGATGCGGTCGGCAATGCGCATCATGAACCGGCGCATGATGATGGTAAAGTATGCCTCCGGGCATTTGTCCCGGATCTCCTCCTGAATGTGGGTAAAGGGCACGACGCACAGCCGCATCCGCCCGCAGTACGCGGTCAGGCGCCGCGCCAGCGTGATGACCTTCTCCTTCGCCGCCTCGCCGGTGTAGGGGAAGGCCCAGAAATGCACCGGGATGCAGCGCACGCCGCGCTTGGCGATCATGTAGCTGGAAACCGGGGAGTCGATGCCGCCGGAGAGCAGCGTCACCGCGCTGCCGTTGCTGCCGACGGGCATGCCGCCCGCACCGGGCACCGGCGCAGAGTGGACGTAGGCCGCGAGATCGCGCACCTCGACATGAACGGTCAGCTCCGGGTCGTGGACGTCCACGGCGGTGTCCGGGAAGGCGTCGGCCAGCTCGCCGCCGACATACTGGCTGAGCTGGATGGAGGTCATCGGAAAGCTCTTGTCGCTGCGGCGCGTCTCCACCTTGAAGCTGCGCGCAGCGCGCATGGCGTCGCCCAGATAGTCGATGGCCTTGGCCGCGATGGCCTCGGGCGTCTTTTCACAGGCCGCCGCGCGCGTCAGCGCGATGACGCCGAACACGGTTTTAAGCGCCTCGAACGCCCCGTCCATATCGCAGTCGTCGCTTTGCGGCTCGACGTAGGTGGTGGACTGGATCGTGTAGATGTGGAAGCTGCCGTAGGGCTTGATGCGCCGCGCGGCGTTGCTTGCCAGCTTCTGTTCAAAGTATTTCTTGTTGAGCCCCTTCAGGACGATCTCGCCCTGCTTGAGCAGTATAATGTCGTTCATCTGTGCATTCACTCAGTTCTTTTCAAATTCGAAGCTGCGGTACTGTACGGCCTCGGCGATGTGCGCCGGCTGCAGCTCCTCGCTGCCGTCCAGGTCCGCGATCGTGCGGGCGACGCGCAATATGCGGTCATAGCTGCGGCCCGTGAGGCCGAGCGCGTCGAAGGCGCCGCGCATCAGCGCCTCGCAGTCCGCCGTCAGCGCACAGTATGCCCGCATCTCGGCCGGCTGCATGTAGGCGTTGCAGAGCGTTCCGCTGCCTGCGTAGCGCGCACGCTGCACCTTGCGCGCCGCGTCCACGCGGCGCTTGATGTCGGCGCTTTGTTCGCCGGAGGGCTTCATTTTCAGCTCGTCGAATTCCAGCGCGGGGACCTCCACGATGAGGTCGATGCGGTCGAGCAGCGGGCCGGAGATGCGGCTGCGGTACTGGCGCACCGACGCCTCCGTACAGGTGCAGCGCCCGGAGGGGTGGCCGTACCAGCCGCAGCGGCAGGGGTTCATCGCGCACACCAGCATGAAGCGGCTGGGGAAGGTGCAGCTGCCGGATGCGCGGGAAATGGTCACTTTGCCGTCCTCCAGCGGCTGGCGCAGCACCTCCATCGTCTCGCGGGAAAATTCCGGGAGCTCGTCGAGGAACAGCACGCCCGTGTGTGCCAGAGAGATCTCGCCGGGGCGCGGATTGCCGCCGCCGCCGCTCATGGCGACGGAGGAGACCGTGTGGTGCGGCGAGCGGAAGGGGCGACGCGTGACGATGGGCACGGCGGCGTCGGTGTGCCCGGCGACGGAGTGGATCTCCGTGGCCTCCAGCATCTCCTGCCGGCTCATGTCCGGCAGGATACCGGGCAGGCGCTTGGCCAGCATGCTCTTGCCCGCGCCCGGCGGGCCGATGAGCAAAATGTTGTGCCCGCCCGCGGCGGCGACCTCCAGCGCGCGCTTGACGTTTTCCTGCGCCTTCACGTCGGCAAAGTCCGGCAGGGGGACGTCAAAGGCGTCCAGCGCCGGGGGCGCGGCGGGCGTAAGCGGGGTTTCCCCGCGCAGATGCGCCAGCAGCTGCGCGACCGTCGCCACCGGGAAAACCGTGAGATCGTCGGCAAAGGCGGCCTCGGCGGCGTTGGCCGCCGGGACATAGAGCGTGCGGACGCCCTGCCGCTTCGCGCCCAGCGCCATCGGCAGCGCGCCGTGCACCGGGCGCAGCTCCCCGGTCAAGCTCAGCTCGCCGAGAAAGGCCGCGTCGTCCGGCAGCGGCTTGAGATCGCCGGTGCACACGAGGATGCCCAGCAAAATGGGCAGATCGTAGATCGTTCCGGCCTTGCGGGTGTCCGCCGGCGCGAGATTGACGGTCAGGCGGCTGACCGGGAATTTCATGCCGCAGTTCTTGATCGCGGCGCGCACCCGGTCGCGGGCCTCCTTGACCGCCGTGTCCGGCAGGCCGACCACGTCAAAGCCCGGCAGACCGTTGGAGAGGAAGCACTCCACGCTGACCTCATAGCCGCCGATGCCCTGCAGGCCGAGGGAACGGACTTTCGATACCATGCTCAACGCTCCTCAAACGAAGTGTGCTCAGCCGTCCTCCTCCATGGCGGTGACGGCGATGTGCAGCTCGTCAAGCTGCTTTTGCGTGACGGCGCCGGGGGCGCCCATCATGACGTCCTGCGCGTTCTTGTTCATCGGGAAGGGGATGATCTCGCGGATGGAGTCCTCCCCGGCCAGCAGCATGACCATGCGGTCCACGCCCGGGGCGACGCCCGCGTGCGGCGGCGCGCCGTAGGTGAAGGCGTTGTACATGGCGGGGAACTTGGCCTTGACGTCGTCCTCGCCGAGGCGCACGAGCTCAAAGGCCTTGACCATGATCTCGGGATCGTGGTTGCGCACCGCGCCGGAGGAGAGCTCCACGCCGTTGCACACGATGTCGTACTGGTCGGCCATGATGGTCAGCGGGTCGATCTCGCCGCGCTCGGCCTTCAGCAGCGTCTCCAGGCCGCCCTTGGGCATGGAGAAGGGATTGTGGCAGAACTCCAGCTCGCCGGATTCCTCGCCGATTTCGTACATCGGGAAGTCGGTGATCCAGCAGAACGCATACTGCTCGCGGTCCATGTGGCCCTCGCAGGCGGCGCCGAAGGTCTTGATCATCACGCCGCTCATCTTCACGGCGAGATTGCCCGCGGCGAGCACGACCAGCGTGTTCGGCGCAAGCGGCAGCAGCTTCTCCGCCGCGGCCTTGTCCACAAATTTGGCGATGCCGCCGGCGAGCGCGCCGGTCTCGTCCACCTTGAACCAGTAGCCCTTGGCGCCGGACTGCACCTCGCAGTCGGCCAGCAGCTTGTCGATCTGCTTGCGCGTCAGCGCGCAGCCGGAGATCGGGACGGCCTTGACGGGCTGATTCTGGAAGGGGCCGAACTCCGTGCCGGCGAAAAGCGCGGTCACGTCAAACGCGCGCAGGTCGATGCGCAGGTCGGGCTTGTCCGTGCCGTAGGTCTCCAGCGCCTCCAGATAGGGGATGCGGCGGAACGGGGGCTGCGAGGCGACGGAGTACTTGCCGTATTTGGCGAAGATGGGGGGCAGCACCTGCTCGCAGACCGCGAACACATCCTCCTGCGTGGCGAAGGCCATCTCCATGTCGAGCTGGTAGAATTCGCCGGGGGAACGGTCGCCGCGCGCGTCCTCGTCGCGGAAGCAGGGGGCGATCTGGAAATAGCGGTCGAAGCCGGCGGTCATCAAAAGCTGCTTGAACTGCTGCGGCGCCTGCGGCAGCGCGTAAAACTTGCCGGGGTGCTTGCGGGCCGGGACGAGATAGTCGCGCGCGCCCTCGGGGCTGGAGGCCGTCAGAATGGGGGTGGTGATCTCCAGGAAGCCCTGCTCCAGCATGGCCTGGCGCAGCGCGGCGATCACGTTGCAGCGCAGCAGGATGTTGCGCTTGACGGCGGGGTTGCGCAGGTCCAGATAGCGGTACTTCAGCCGCGCGGACTCGTCCGCGTCGCGGCTGCGGTTGATCTCGAAGGGCAGCTCGTTGTGCGAGCAGCGGCCCAGCACCTCGACGCGCGAAAGCTCGATCTCGATGTCGCCGGTGGGCAGCTTGGGGTTCTTCGAGCTGCGCTCGCGCACGACGCCCTCCGCGGCGATCGTGGATTCCTTGTTCAGGGCCTTCAGCGCGGCGATCAGCGCGGCGTCCTCGGTGACGAGCTGCGTCGTGCCGTAAAAGTCGCGCAGGACGACAAAGACCAGCTGGCCGCCGACCTCGCGGACGTTCTCCATCCAGCCGACCAGCCGGACGTTCTGCCCGGCGTGCTCCAGGCGGAGCTCGCCGCAGGTATGGGTACGGTTTTGCATCATAGGTGGTTTCTCCTCTTATATCAGATAGTGTTTGATTCCGTATAGTATTCGTCCTCATCCCAGCGCGCAGGATTGCCGTCGATGTAGACCCAGTGGGCGTCGTAATCCGCGTCATTGCGCACAACATGGTCGTGAAATGAGGCCTGCCAGAGTGAAATGCCGGCTTCCTTGTTTGTCAGCCGCTTCCATACAGCGATGATCTGCGAAATGGTAGGGCGCGCCGTCCCCGGCGCGCCGCTGCAGATTCGCAGCAAAAGATGGATGTGATTCGGCATGATCACGTGATGATCGAGAATGACATTTGGATAGTGTTCCGGGATCGCATGCAGGTACTGGTCAACCATTGCTCCGATTTCCGTGAGCTGCATGATTGGCGCGCCGAGGTCGTCGCGCCCTACGATGCGGGAAAGCAACGGTTTTCGATCCTTCGTGCATACGGTGATGAAATAGCACCCGTTCTGGCTGTAATCATACCCCTTGAGGCGGACATGCTTTCGCTTTGGCAGCGGTTCTATCCCCTCATTCCCGGATGACACGGACGTTCTCCTTTTGCGCCAGCGCAGCGCGGACGGCGGCGGCGGCCTCGTCCGGCGTCAGGAGCGTCTGCGCGCCGGTGTGCATGTCCTTGAGGGATACCTTGCCCTGCGCGATCTCATCCTCGCCGATGAGAAGGACGAAGGGGAAGCCCAGCTTGTCCGCATAGCTCATTTTGGCCTTGAACTTCTTTTGCTCGGTGTAAAGCTGCGTGCGCACGCCGGCGTTGCGCAGCGTGGTGGCCGTCTGCACGGCGAAGGACAGCGTATCCGTCATCGGGATGACCAGCACGTCCGCCGGGGCGGTCACGAGCTCGTCGGAGAGCATGCCCTGTTCCTGCAGGACGTAAAACAGCCGCGTCAGGCCGATGGAGATGCCGACGCCGGGCAGCGCCTTGTCGGTGTAGTATTCCGCAAGGTTGTCGTAGCGCCCGCCGGAGCAGATGCTGCCGATCTCGGGGTGATCGAGCAGCGCGGTCTCATAGACCGTGCCGGTGTAGTAGTCCAGCCCGCGCGCGATCGTGAGATCGACGGCGAAATTGGCCTCCGGCACGCCGAACTCGGGCAGGTAGGCCGTGACGGCGCGCAGCTCGTCCAGACCGGCGTCGAACAGCTCGTTTTTGCCGCGATAGCCCTCCAGCGCGGCGAGCACCTCGGCGTTCGTGCCGCGGATGGAGATGAAGCGCAAAATCTCGTCGGCAGCCCCGGCGGGAATCGCGATCTCCTCGCCGATAAGCAGCTCGCGCACCTTCTCCGGGCCGATCTTGTCCAGCTTATCGACCGTGCGCATGATGTCGCCCGCGCGCTCGGAAAGCCCCTGCATGGCGTAGAAGCCGTTGAGGATCTTGCGGTTGTTCACGCGGATGACGAAGCGGCGCAGGCCCAGCGCGGTAAAGGTGCGGTAGATGATCGAGGGGATCTCCGCCTCGCTCGTGATGTCCAGCTTGCCGTCGCCGATGATGTCGATGTCCGCCTGGTAAAACTCGCGGAAGCGGCCGCGCTGCGCGCGCTCGCCGCGGTAGACCTTGCCGATCTGATAGCGGCGGAAGGGGAAGGCGAGCGAGCCGTAGTTGAGCGCGACGTATTTCGCCAGCGGCACGGTCAGGTCAAAGCGCAGCGCCAGATCGCTGTCGCCCTTGGTGAAGCGGTAGATCTGCTTTTCGGTCTCGCCGCCGCCCTTGGCCAGCAGCACCTCGCTCGATTCGATGATCGGCGTGTCCAGCGCCGTGAAGCCGTAGAGGGCGTAGCTGCGGCGCAGCGTTTCCATGAAGCGCTCCATCTTCGCCTGGTCGGCGGGGAGCAGCTCCATAAAGCCGGATAAGGTTCTGGGTTTGATTCGTTCCATAAAGGTTCTCCTTCAAAAAGTATACGCCCGTCCCGGGGAGAGAACGATCGGGTTCTCTCCGTGCTTGGGACGAGCGTTTGCATGCTCGTGGTGCCACCCAAATTCAGCGCGGCGGTCTCAGAATGCCGCACCCTTCGTTGTGCGCGGAAAATGCCGCGCGCATCCCGCTCCCGGACTGTCTTCCCGCCGCCGCCTTCCCGAAAGCTCTCAGCCGATGCCGCTTTCTTCTCTGTAGGGCGCGCGCAGCGCTACTGTGTCCCGTTCGCCGCGGGTCGATTGTCAGTGATTGTGGGGATTGACGATGTTGCGCCAGTCCAGATCGCCCCGGCGCAGGCCCTGGATCAGCACCTCCGCCGTCGCCACGTTGGAGGCGAAGGGGATGCTGTACCGGTCGCACAGGCGGGCGATCTCGTTGACGCTCTGCTGCGAGCTGAGATCGTCCGGATCGCAGAAATAGAGGACAAGGTCGATCTCGTTATAGGCGATGCGGGCGCCGATCTGCTGGCAGCCGCCCTGATTGCCCGAGAGATACATGGAAACGGGCAGCCCGGTCGCATCGCTGATGAGCTTGCCCGTGGTCTTCGTGGCGCAGAGACTGTGCCCGGCGAGCAGGCCGCAGTATGCGATGCAGAACTGTACCATCAGCTCTTTTTTGCTGTCATGGGACATGAGGGCGATATTCATCCGACCGCTTCCTTTCTTTGGATTACTTGATAATACATAATTTTATACTGATTCTCTGCCCCGCGCAAGAGGAAATTTGGTCGTTTTTCATTATTTCAGCAGCACACCGTCGTTTTCCAGCGCGACGGTGGAATCGCGGAAGGCGAAATAGTAGTCCATGATGCTGCGGGCGATGCTGGCGATGGAGGAGCCGGCGTTACCCTTTTCCACGACGACCGCGACGGCGATCTCAGGATTCTCATAGGGGGCGTAGCAGATGAACACGGCGTTGTTGGTCTTCTCGCCGGTCTGCGCCGTGCCGGTCTTGGCGGCGACGGAGTAGGGCGCGTCGAGGAAGGTGAGGTAGCAGGAGCCGACGTTGGGATCGGTAACGACGCCGCGCATGCCCAGATGCACCGCGTCCCAGTATTCCTGCTTCGTGTCGATCTCGGAGAGGACGGTGGGCTCCCGCTCGTAGAGGGTCTTCGAGAAGTCGTAGGAGTGGACGCTCTTGAGCACCGAGGCGGTGTGGCGCTGGCCGCAGTTGGCCACTGCAGCGCAGTATTCCGCCAGCTGCAGCGGCGTGAAGGCGCTCTCGGCCTGGCCGATGGCGGCCTGGATGGTTTCGCCGGCGTAGGCGTCGCGCCCGTACTTCTTCTGCATGTACTGGTCGGTGGTCATGACGCCGGTCTCCTCGTAGAGCTCGATGCCGGAGGGCTCGCCCAGCCCGAAGAGCTTGGCGTATTTCGCCATCAAGCTGATCTGCAGATAGTCGCCGACGGTGTAGAAGAAGTAGTTGCAGGAGTTGGTGATCGCGCTGGAGACGGTCATCTCGCCGTGGAGGCCCTGTCCGTAGATCCAGCACTTCGGCGCGTAGCCGATCTCCTCATACTTGGTGTAGCGGCCCTCGCACTCGATGATCGTGCCGGTGTCGATCTTGCGCTCGTTCAGAGCGGCGATGGCGGTGCAGGGCTTGAAGGTGGAGCCGGGCATATAGGTGCCCTGCAGCGCGCGGTTGAACATGGGGTCGTTCTCCGCCTGCATGATTTCGCTGTAGTGATCTATGAAATCCGTCAGCTCGTAGGTCGGCCAGCTCGCGATGGCAAGCGGCTCGCCGGCGGCAACGTCCACCACCACCGCGGCCGCGCCGGTGATGAGCTGCTTGATGTCCTGCGGATCGCCGCCGTAGGTCTCGATCTCCGCGTTCTTCTCCGCGCGTTTCTCGTTTTCCAGAAGCGCATAGGAGCTCAGCGCGTTCTCTGCGGCCTCCTGCAGGCCGATGTCGATCGTGAGATAGGCATGGTTGCCCGGCACGGTGTCATCAATGTAGACCGTGTTGGTGACGACGCCGGTGGCTGTGCTGGTGACGCGCATCTTTCCGTCGTGCCCGTGTAGATACTCCTCAAACGCCGACTCCGCGCCGGCCTGACCAACCATCGCGTCGTTGGAATAGCCGAGCTTCGTGTACTTCTCCACCTGCGCGCCGGACATCATACCAACGTAGCCGAGGATGTGGGAGGCGTAGGAGGTGGTGTACTCGCGCACGAAGCCGGACTGCACCTCAAAGCCCGGAACGTCCTGCTCCATCAGCGTGGTGATGAGGTCCATGCTGACGTCCTCCGCAAAGATGTAGGGGCTGGTGGCAAAATCGTGGATGTAGCGGGAGTTGATCTCGTAACGGACGCCGGCGATCTTGCGCGTCTCCTCAGCGGTGTAGCTGTTGTCGATCTTATAGCGCGAGCGCATGTAGGCCAGCACCTCCACCGCGCTGGCGTTCTCCGGGATGTCCCTTTCCCGCATATAGGCCTTGAGCGTCTCGCGCTGGATGCTGGTCATATTCGTGAACTCGAAGGGAGGCGCTTTCGTGATCGGGAGCGTGTCGGTATAGCTGTCGCCGAAGTCGAGCACGGCGTTGACGAGCGTGAGGATGTTCGCGTTGGCGCGGACATAGTCCGGATCGTCGTCGCGGAAGAGCTCGACGGTGTCGATGATGAGGTTGTTGCAGACGCGGTTCTGCACGAGGACGCGGCCGTAGCGGTCCATGATGCTGCCGCGCGCCGCGGTCACGCGCTTGGTGGTGACGATGTTGTTGCGGCTTTCCTCATAGAAGGCCCGGCCCTCCACGATCTGCAGCTTGTAGAGCGTGACGACCGAGACGGCGATCAGCAGCGCGGTGACGATCGCCATGACGGCCAGCCGCGCCGGACGGATCAGTTTTTCCACGGGGATCGCACCTCCTTACACCCGCTCGCGTTCCCGCCCGGCCAACAGCTTGGCCGCAAAATAGGCGGGGACCGCGAGGGGAAGCGCCCACAGCGCCTGCAGCAGCGCCACGGTGAACAGCGGCTTCGGCGCCGCGCCGCGGAAGATCCACAGCGGCATGGCCTGCAGCAGCGCCGTGATGAGCAGCGCGAGCGCGGCGAGCAGCAGATAGGCCACGAAGCGGCGGTTGATCAGAAAGTCTGCCAAAAGCCCGGAGAGAAAGCCGAACACGGGCAGCAGAATGAGAAAGAGCACCGGCGAGCCGGCCATGCTCAGCATGCAGCCGATGCCGGCGGCCAGCCCCAGCATCCCGCCCCAGACGCCGCCCTCGAACAGGCCGATGGCCACGACGAGCGCCGGAACAAAGAAGGGCTTGGCCCCCAGCAGGACCACCCGCGAGAACACCATCGTCTGCAGCCAGAGCGTCACGATGATGCACAGCAAATAGAGGATCGCCTTGCGGGCCTTTCGAAGATTGATGAGCTCCTGAATTGCCATAGAATCCTACCTTGCTTATTCGACGACTGCGAAATCCTTGATGATGAATACCTGCGACAGACGGGAGACGTCGCAGGCGGGCTTGACGATGCCGTAGGTGGCCTGCCCGCCGGACTCGGTCATGACGGTGCTGACATCGCCGATCAGCAGCCCGGCGGGGAAGGAGCCGCCCTTGCCGCTGGTGAGCACCTCGTCGCGCTGGAAGATCTGCGCGCCGGAGGCCAGATAGGTGATGCGGGTGAGCCCCTGCTTCATCAGCGAGAATTCCCCGGTGATGACGCCGGCGTAGCTGTCCTCGCCCACGAGCGCGCCGACGTCCATATCGACGTCGATGATCGTGCGGACCGTCGCCCAGTCGCTGCCCAGCTCGATGACCTGGCCGACCAGCGCGCCGTATTCCGTCACGACGCAGTCGCCCAGCGCGATGTCGCTGCTCGAGCCCTTGCTGACGGTGAAGGCGGAGGTGTAGTTGCTGGTGTCCCACGCGACGATCTTGGCCGATTCGAGGACGAAGTCCGTGTGCTTCTCCGACCACTCGAACAGCGCGCGCAACCGCTCGTTCTCGGCCTTCAGCTCGCTGTAGTCGCGGTTGGCCTCGCGCAGCTCGGCGTTCTCCGCGCGCAGCGCGTTGTTCTCCTCGACGATGCGGTCATATTCATACAGATAGCCGTAAATACCCTCCACCCAGTCCAGCAGCGCGGTCGCCGCCTTCTGTACCGGGGCCTTCAGCGCGCCGTCGGCGTTCTTCAGCAGACCGGCGCGGCCGCCCAGCACGTTGGAAACGGACAGGGCGATCAGCGCCGCGATCACAACGACGATCGCGAGCCGGACGCCGTATTTGGAGACATACTGCTTCAGCTTCAAAGCAAATTCACACCCAACTGTTTCAAGAGTTTTCCGAGGGCGCAGAGCGGGAGCCCCATGACGTTGAAGAAATCGCCGTCCAGCCGCTCCACGAATAAGCTGGCCCAGCCCTGCGCGCCGTAAGCGCCGGCCTTGTCCATCGGTTCGCCGGTTAAGATGTAGCGGTCGATCTCCGCTTCGGAGAGCGGCCGGAAGTATACGTCGGTGCGCTCGGCGTGGCTGAGCGTCTGCCCGCCGCGCATGACCGTGACGCCGGTCCAGACGATGTGGGAGCGCCCGGAGAGCGCCCGCAGCATACGGCGCGCGTCGTCCGCGTCATGCGGCTTGCCGAGGACACGGCCGTCCAGCACGACGATCGTATCCGCGCCGATGACGACGTCGTCACCCTGCGCGCAGCGCGCCGCCACCTCGGCGGCCTTGGCGCGGGACAGGGCTTTTACGAGCGCGTCCGGCGCCAGCGCCGGATCGGCGCGCTCCTCGCCGACAGCGGGGACGATGCGCAGCTGCTCCGGACAGAGCATCTCCATGAGCTCCCTGCGCCGGGGCGAGCCGGAGGCAAGAATGATCTGCATCACTCCACCCCCCGGTAATACAGGCCGCGCGTCAGGCCGTTGGGGCGGTATTCGCCTTGCCCCTGATAGGTCTTTGTGACCATGACGCACTCGCGGGGGCTCTCCGTGGTGAACATGAGCCGCCCCGCCCAGAGCCCGCAGTCCAGCACGTCCTCCAGCTTGTCGGCCAGAAAGAGCTTATGGGCATTGAGTATCACATTTCTGCATCCAAATTCCCTCACGACGGGGAAGACGCTGCCCATACGGTCAGAGAGCATCGCCGGCGTCTGGCAGCTGTGGGAGCCGGAGGCGCGGGAGATGATGCACTGATCGCTGACCATGCAGGGCAGGCGGCCGTATAGGATCATCTCGGTATCGAGACATTTGACAAGGTCGCGGATCTGCGCGATGCGCAGCTCAAAGGAGACAGTGGCCGACAGCAGCCCGGCGTCCGCGAGCACCTGCAGCGTCTGCGCGTTGAAGACGTTCAGGCCGAAGTCGCCGCGCACATCGAAGCCGGCGCTGCGCGCCAGCGCGATGTGGCCGAGGTTGCCGACAAGCGCGGTGCGGAATCCGGCGTCGTACACCTTGCGCAGCATCTCCGCCACGTCGGCCATCTCCGTGTCGGTGACGACGCGGGGCAGCACCGCGGCAACGCCGCAGCCGTTTTCCGCAAAGGGCTGCGCGGCCTCGGGCGCGGCGCTCAGGATCTCCAGCGGAACGTAGACGTTGGCGGGCTTCGTCGCGGCCAGCTCCGGCGTGAGCTGCTCGCGGGTGAGCACCTGCAGGTTCAGCACCGGGTGCCGCCGGTCGTGCACGCCGCGGTAGACGCGGGGCATGTTGCCGCGGCGGCGGCGCGGCGGCTGGCCGCGCTGCGCGGTGAGCTCCGCCAAAACGCCGCGGCGCAGCTCGTTGAGGGCGGCGGCGGAGAGAAAGAGCCCCGGCTCGATCGTCCCGTTGACGCTGCGGCAGCGGTAGGGCGTGCCGCCGGTCTTGTAAAGCTGAGCGGAGACGGCGCTGAGCGTGGCCGGCGCGCTCTGCGCGCGCTCGGGGATCGCGCCGTACACCGTGGCGCGGCGGCCCGCGTCGTCCGCGGCGGTCAAGGCCGCCTGCGATCCGGCGCGCAGCGCGATGTGGAAGTCCACGTCCACGCGGCGCATCTCGCCGGAGGCGTAGCCGCGGCGCGCTTCGTTGAACAGCTCCCTGACGTCGCGCTCGGCGCCCGTGGTGCGCACGCCGAACATCTTGTCCTTTTCCCCGACAAAGTAACCGTCGGTAAAGCCGTCCCGCGAGAAGGCGAGCTTGAGCTTCTCCATGTCCTTCTCCGTCGGCGCGATGCCCTCGTGGATCGCGCGGTGGTAGATCTGCGTGACGATGGCGGTATATTCCGGCCGCTTCATGCGGCCCTCGATCTTGACGCACTTGACGCCGTCGGCCTCCAGCTCGGCCAGATGGTCCAGCAGGCAGTTGTCCTTCAGCGACAGGGGATAGTCGTCCATCCGCCGGCCCATGCTGTACTGCATGCGGCAGGGCTGGGCGCACATGCCGCGGTTGCCGCTGCGCCGCCCGATCAGGGCGGACATGTAGCACTGGCCGCTGTGGCAGAAGCACAGCGCGCCGTGGACGAAGACCTCCGTCTCGATCGGGGCGTGGGCTGTGATGACGCGGATCTGATCGCGGCTGAGCTCGCGCGCGAGCACCACGCGCTTCATGCCGAGCTGCGCCGCGGCGTGCACGCCGGCGAGGTTGTGGATGCTCATCTGCGTGCTGGCGTGCAGCGGCAGGTCGGGACAGACGCTGCGCAGCACGCGGGCCGCGCCGAGGTCCTGCACCAGCGCGGCGTCCGCGCCGGCGTCCGAGACAAAGCAGGCGAGATCCGTAAACGCGTCCAGCTCGCGGTCGGCGCACAGCGTGTTCATCGTCACATAGACCTTGCAGCCGCGCTCGTGGCAGTATTTGACCGCGTCGAGGAATTCCTCGTCGGTGAAGTTTTTGGCGTTGGCGCGCGCATTGAACGCGCCGAGCCCGAGATAGACGGCGTCCGCGCCGGACTGCACCGCGGCGACCACCGCCTCGGGACTTCCGGCGGGCGCTAACAATTCAAGCATATCGCATCTCCTGAAATCGCATCTCCTGAAAAAAGCGCATACTGATACAGTATAGCAAATTATTATAGCACAGAAGACGGGCTTGATTCAAGCGCTATTTGTATGGTATACTATCAGTCCGATCACAAGATAAACGGAAGAACCATAGCGGAGAAACGGACGATGAGCGAAGAAAGCTACCAGCTGCGCGCCGAGGCGGCGGACAGGCTCCTGGCCTGTGCGGACGGCAATGCCGCGCTGCTTTATCTACATATTCTGACAAACGGCGGCAGCTTCTCGCTGACCGCCGCAGCCCGCGATCTGCGCCGCAGCGAGACGGAGATCGCCTGCGCGGCGGACACGCTGCGCCGCGTCGGCCTGCTGCCGAAGCCGGCAGCGCCGCTGCCGCAGTCGGAGCTGCCTGCGGTGAAGGCGGAGGACATCCTCCGGCGCGCGAAGACGGACGGCGCGTTCCGCGGCATCGTCGCGGAGGCGGAAAAGACGCTGGGGCGGGTGTTGAGCTCCCACGATCTGGAAATACTGTTCGGGCTTTATGACCATCTCGGCCTGCCGGCAGACGTCCTCATGGTGCTGCTGCACCACTGCGTCGAGGAATATCAGGCGCGCAGCGGCCCCGGCCGGATGCCCTCCATGCGCTACATCGAAAAGGAGGGCTGGTTCTGGGCCGAGCAGGAGATCATGGACCTCGGCGCGGCGGAGGCGCATCTGAAGCGCGACCGCGCGCGGCAGGAGACCGTGGCGCAGGTCCGAAGCGCCATGCAGATCCACGACCGGAGCCTGTCGAAGAGCGAGCGGGAGTATGTCGAGAGCTGGATCGCCATGGGCTTCGGCGCGGAGACGATCGCCCTCGCCTATGACCGCACGGCGGTCAACACGGGCCGGCTTTCCTGGGGCTACATGGACAAGATCCTTAAAAGCTGGGATGCCAAGCGCCTCTACACCCCGGAGGACGTCGAGGCCGGCGACCCCGCCCGGCGCAGCCGGAAAAGCGCGGCGGCCCCGGTCAGCAATACCCAGAAGATCGACCGGATGCGCAAGGTCTATAACAGCATGAAGAAGACGGACGACGGAGGGGAGGCGTAAGCTTTGACACTGGACGGAAGACTGCTGGCCCGGGCGCGCGAGCGTCTGGCGCAGCGCAAGGAGGAAAATACCGCCCTGCGCGACCGGCGCGAGGCGGAGGTTTACGCCGCCGCGCCGGAGATCCGCCGCACCGACGCGGCGCTGCGCGCGCTGCTGGGCGAGGTCCTGGACTTTACCGCGCGCGGTACCGGCACCGCGGAGGCGCTGGAGTGCGTGCGCGAGGAGAGCGAGCGCCTGTGCGCGGAAAAGGCGCGTGCGCTTCAAGCGCACGGCTACCCCGCGGACTATCTCGATGAGATCGTCATGTGCCCGCTGTGCCATGACAGCGGCTACCGCGAGGACGGAACCATCTGCACCTGCCTGCGCAAGCTCTATGAGGAGGAGCGCGCGAAGGAGCTGTCCGGCCTGCTGCGCGCCGGGGAGGAGAGCTTTGCCGATTTCCGGCTGGACTATTACACGGGCGAGGCCCGGGAGTGCATGGAGCTGACGCTGGCCGCCGCCCGCGCCTACGCGGAGCATTTCGGCCCGGAATCCGGCAACCTGCTGCTGCAGGGCGGCACCGGGCTGGGCAAGACCTTCCTGTCCGGCTGCATCGCCCGGACGGTGTCCGCCGGGGGGCGCAGCGTGGTCTATGAGACGGCGCAGGAGGCCTTCGCCGCCTTTGAGGAGCAGAAATTTTCCCGCGACGCGGAGACCTACGCCGCGGCG
Source organism: uncultured Clostridia bacterium (assembly GCA_946407675.1). Taxonomy (GTDB): domain Bacteria; phylum Bacillota; class Clostridia; order Oscillospirales; family Oscillospiraceae; genus SVKR01. The sequence continues at coordinate 3,496 of CAMJPK010000024.1, read as the reverse complement.
TCGGAGAAGGTGAAGCGCATCGCAAGCTGCGACCTGCTGATCCTGGACGACCTCGGCACGGAGCTGACCACCAGCTTCACGCAGAGCGCGCTGTACAACATCATCAACTCCCGCCTGACGGCGCACCGCAAGACCGTGATCAGCACGAACCTGACCGACGAGGAGCTTGCCGCGCGCTATCTCCCGCAGATCATCTCCCGGCTGAACGGCGAATACGAGACGCTGCTTTTCCTCGGCGAGGACATCCGCGCCATCCGCAAGCAGCAGCGCTACAACTGAGGGACCGACGACATGAAATCCGATTTCTTTGCCTTTATCTCCCGCATGAAGTACATCGCGCGCTGGTCGCTGATGCGCTCCACCGTGCAGGAGAACATCCAGGAGCACAGCCACATGGTCGCGGTGCTCGCGCACGCGCTCGGGCTCATCCGCCGCGACGTGCTCGGGCAGGACTGCGACGTGGAGCACCTCGCCGCGATCGCCCTGTACCACGACGCGCCGGAGATCCTCACCGGCGACCTGCCGACGCCGATCAAGTACCACAGCGCCACGATCAAAAACGCCTATGACGAGGTGGAGAACGTGGCGGTCGAAAAGCTGCTGGCCGAGCTGCCGGATGAACTGCGCCCGGCGTACCGCGCGCTTCTGACCGCGCCGCAGCGCCCGGAGGAGTACGCGCTCGTCAAGGCGGCGGACCGCCTCGCGGCCTACATCAAATGCGTCGAGGAGCGCAAGGCGGGCAACCTGGAGTTCAGCTCGGCGGAGCTGGCCTCCCGCCGCAAGCTGGAGGCCCTTGGCTTGCCGGAGGTAGACTACTTCCTGACGCACTTCATGCCCGGCTTTGAGAAGAACCTCGACGAGCTCGGCACACTGGAATAAAAACGAAAACTGTGGAGCGCCCGGCGAATACCGGGCGCTCTTTTCTGCAACAATTCCTTTTGAGTGGGGGATAAAAGAAGAATAATGTTGGTATTATAATTAGAAGTGGGGAATCAAAGCCGGATGCGCCGCGGGAGAAGCTGACGCATAGACTGGAGCGGGAGGAGATCACCATGGTGTTTGCATTGCTGGGCGGCGACGACCGCTCGGTTCGACTTTGCCGTCTGCTGCGCGCGGACGGACACACGGTGCGCGCCTTCGCGCTGGAGCAGGCGCTGCCGGAGAACGCGGCGGACGCCCGCGCCGCCGTGGAGGGCGCGGACTGCATCGTGCTGCCGCTGCCCTGCGAAAAAGACGGCGTGCTGTTCACGCCGCTGTCGCAGCAGCATCTGCCGATCCCGCCGCTGCTGGCCGCCGCCGCGCCGGGCACGCACGTGTTCGCGGGGCGTGCCCCGGAATCGCTGCGCGCCGCGTGCCGGCGGCAGGGACTTCCGCTGACGGACTTTCTGCGGCGGGAGGATTTTGCTTTGCGCAATGCGCTTTTGACCGCGGAGGGCGCGCTGGCGCTGCTGCTGCAGGGGGAGGGCGCGCTGCAGGGCAGCCGTGTGCTGATCGGCGGCTTCGGGCGCATCGGGCGCTTCCTCGCCGCAAGGCTGCGCGCGCTGGGGGTGGATGTGACCGTCGCCGCGCGCGCAGCGGAGGACCGGGCGCTGGCGGAGGCCATGGGCTGCCGCGCGATCCGGTTTTCGGACGTGGCAGACGCGGCGGCGTGGGACGCGGTGGTGAATACCGTCCCGGCGGCCGTGTTCGGCGCGCCGGAGCTCGCCGCCTTTGGGGAGGCGCGGCTGCTGGAGCTGGCAAGCGCGCCCTACAGCTTTGATCTGGAAGCGGCGGCGGCGCTGGGAAAGCGCGTGGAGATATGCGGCGGCCTGCCGGGGAAATGCGCCCCGCTGGCGGCGGCCGCGGCGCTGCGCGACACGGTCTATTCTGTATTGGAGGACGCGTGACTTGAAAGGACTGCGCATCGGGCTGGCGCTGACCGGCTCGTACTGCACCTATGACAAGGCCTTCGCGGCGCTGGAGGCGCTGGCGCAAAAATATGACGTGACGGCGCTGATGAGCGAGAACGCCTACGCGACGGACACCCGCTTCGGGCAGGCCGCCGCCTTCGTAAAGCGATTGGAGGAGCTGACCGGAAAGCCGGTGCTGCACACCGTCGCGCAGACGGAGCCGGTGGGGCCGAAGGAGCTCTTTGACGTGCTGGCGGTCGCGCCCTGCACGGGCAACACCGCGGCAAAGCTCGCCGCCGGCATCACGGACACGGCGGTGACGATGGCCGTCAAGAGCCAGCTGCGCGGCGGCAGGCCGGTCGTGCTCGCCTTCGGCAGCAACGATGGGCTGGCCGCCTCAGCGAAAAACATCGGCGAGCTGTTGAACCGCAGGGACATCTATTTTGTGCCGATGTATCAGGACGACCCGGTGAAGAAACCGCGCTCGCTGGTGTCGGACTACGCGCTTCTGGAGGCGGCGATCCTCGAAGCGCACGCGCACCGGCAGCTTGAGCCGATCTTCGAGTGCCCGAAATGAGAAAGCGGGAGACGCGGATTGCAAGGCCGGTGTTTCCTTCCGCAGCCGAGGATCCTTCCGTTCTTCTCCGCTTTTTCGTCTAAATCCGTCAGGGAGCGCATATACATTGCCGTGAGGTGAGGTATATGCGCTTTTCGGATCTGCGCTGCAAGGAGATCATCAACATCGCGAGCGGGCAGCGGCTCGGCTTCGTCTGCGACGCGGACGTCGAGATGCCCGCGGGCATGATCAAGGCCCTTATCGTGCCGGGGCCCTGCCGCTTTTTCGGCCTGTTCGGCAGAGAGCCGGACTATCTCGTACCGCTTTCGTGCATCACGAAGATCGGGCGGGACATCATTCTTGTGGACATCCCGGGACAATGCGGGCGTAGCAAACGGGAAAAGAAGAAGGTCTACTGACGGGGGAAGACCCCTCAGTCAGCTTCGCTGACAGCTCCCCTTGCAGGGGAGCCGAAAACAGGTGAATTTCTTGAAAAAACCTCTTGCATTGTAAATTGGTATTTGCTATAATACCAAGGCATTACGCATGAGGGCGGACAAAGCGTCGGTGGCGAAGCGACTCGCTTGGCGCTGCGGATGAAGTCCTCAGAGGTAAAAACTAAATGAAAACGGAGGAAAAAACGTAATGGCAGTCGTATCAATGAAGCAGCTTCTGGAGGCCGGTGTGCATTTCGGCCATCAGACCCGCCGCTGGAACCCCAAAATGGCAGAGTATATCTACATGGAGCGCAATGGCATCTATATCATTGACCTCCAGAAGACCGTGAAGAAGCTGGAGGAGGCCTACAGCTTCGTCCGCAGCGTCTCCGAGAGCGGCAAGTCCGTCCTGTTCGTCGGCACCAAGAAGCAGGCGCAGGACGCCGTCAAGGAGGAGGCCGAGCGCGTCGGCCAGTTCTACGTGAACGCCCGCTGGCTCGGCGGTATGCTCACCAACTTCAAGACCATGCGCACCCGCGTGGACCGTATGGCCCAGCTCAAGAAGATGCAGGAGGACGGCACCTTTGACATGCTGCCCAAGAAGGAAGTCGTCA
>CAMJPK010000023.1 GCA_946407675.1 uncultured Clostridia bacterium | reverse complement strand
TCCTATTCGCTATTCTTTTTTTCGCTATCTGTTACACATCATTGTAGAACCTACACGCTGACCCCGCATCTTGCGTACGCGTCCTGCGGCTGCTATAATGCCCCTTGAGTAAACGCTGATTTATTCAGTGAAACGTAAGCGGAGGTCTCCTTCCCCCAGCGGGGGAAGGTGGCCCGAAGGGCCGGATGAGGGAGAACGTAGCGACTATTTACAGTTATATCAATGCTTTACGCTCTCCCTCACCTGCCGCCTGCGGGCGGCACCCTCCCCCGCTGGGGGAGGGAAAAGAGTTCCGCTTTTTGCCATTATGTGTTTATTCAGCGTTTACTTGAACGGACAAAGGGGGGGAGTGCATGGACGGGCAACGCGCGCAAACGCGCGACGTCGGCGTCGACGCGGTCAAGGCGGCGGCGATCCTCGGCGTCGTGCTGCTGCACACGAGCACGGACGGCTACGCATCATCGATGGGTGGTTTTGACTGGTATGCCTCCCTCTTTTGGGGCTGCCTCGTCAGGGCGAGCGTGCCGCTGTTCCTGATGTGCAGCGGCGCGCTGCTGCTGCCGCCGGAGAAGGACCTGCCCCTGCGGCGGCTGTGGGGAAAGAACATTCTCCGGATCGTCGTCGCGATGTGCGCGTGGGCGGTCTTCTACAAGGTATTCCATTTGCTCGGCGGCGGCGCGTTTTCCCTTGCGGCGCTGTGGCAGGGCGTCAAGGAAGTGTTTGTGTTCGATCAGGAGTTCCACCTTTACTTCCTGCACATCATCCTGTTGGTTTACGCCTTTTTACCGCTGACGCGCCTTTTCGTGCGCCACGCCTCCGCGCAAACGCTGCGCTACGCGCTGGCGCTGTGGTTCGCACTCGGCATACTCTATCCCACGGTGCGCCCGTGGTGGCCGTTCACTTTGCTGACCGGCGTCCCGACGCTGTGGCCGATGAACATGGCCTACGCCGCCGTCGGCTACGGGCTTCTGGGCTGGTATCTGACACGGCATCTGCCGAAGCCCGGCGCCGCTGCGGTGCTGACCGCGGCGGGCTTTGCGCTGGTGTTTGTGCCGACCGTCGTTCTTTCGCTCCGAAAGGGCGCGCTGGAGGAGCATTATCTGGAGGGCATGGGCGTCGGCGTCTGTGTGTTGGCGGTCGGGCTTTACTCCCTGTTGTACCGCATCGGGCGAAAAGCGGCGGGCTGCCGGCTCGGCGCGGCGGCGACGAAGCTGAGCGTCGCGTCCTTCGGCATCTACCTTGTCCACGTCGTCTGGCTGACGGTGTTCCGGCACGTCGGGCTGACGGTCTTTGCTTTCCCGACGCTGCTGTCCGTCCCCGCGCTCGCCGCCTGCAATGTCGCGCTGTCATGGCTGTGTCGGGCGCTGCTCGCGCGTATCCCATTCGTCCGCCGCTGGCTGGTCTGATCGCTTGTCCGGTTTTTTCGCATAAACCAACGCCCGCTCGTCTCCGAGCGGGCGTTTTCATATGAAATCCGTTTTTCACTTGACGATATACGACGCGGTCTCCGGGGTGTAGTCCTCCGCGATGGCGACGATGCGGGTATCGCTTTGTCCGCCAAGGGCGGTCTGCAGCGCCGCGATGTCGGCGGCAAAGCTGTCGAAGCCGGTCTCGACCGCGACACGGTCAAAGGCCTTGAAAAACAGCACCGGGTTCTGCCCGGCTTTTCCGCCGGTCTCGCTGTGCAGCGCCTCAGCGTCGATGACCGCGGAGACGGTCAGATCCAGCGCGTCGGCGCGCTCGCGCAGCCAGAGCACGAAGGAGCTGACGGCGGTAACGCTGTCGGGCGTCTGTGTCATCTGCTTGGAGAATTGCAGCGCGTCGCTGTCGGGGCAGTTGACGCCGCTGAGCAGCACCTCATCAAAGCCCATGTCCTGCAGCTCCGTGAGCAGCGCGAGCAGGTAAGCGCGGGTATTGTCGCTGTACGGGTCGAGATAACTCGTGTCATCCGCGCCGACGAAGGGCTGGCCGGTCACGGCGCTGCGCAGGGCGATCGGGGCGTTGCGCTGCGCCATGGCGTTGTCGGCCAGCGCGCTGATCTGCGCGATCAGGTAGACGCCCTGTTCCTTCAGCGGCTGCAGCAGCTCGCGCAGCTCCAGCGTTCCGTTGATCGCAAAGCTGTCGGCCAGCGGCGTGCTGCTGTGCCAGCCCAGGAAGCCGTCAGCGGCCTTGAGCTCCAGCACGAGCGCGTCAAAATCTCCCATGCGGCCGGCATAGTATTTCAGCGTGCTCTCGGTGACATCTTTGGCCGGGACATACACCGCGTGGATCGGGTGCAGGTTGTTCCCGGCGTCGGTCTGGATGTCGGAATAGTCCCGCTGCTCCACGACGATCTCCACGTCCACGCGCTGCGTCGGCACGGGCGCGGCGGTCTGCTCCGCTGCGCCGGGGTGGAGGATCTCCTCCCGCTGCGCGGACAGGTCAAGACGCAGCCCGTCCTTGTCGTAGACAATGTAGCGCTGCAGATAGTAGAACAGCCACACGGCCAGCGCGATGGCGATGACCACGAGCATGGCGAGCAGTGTGATGATCCAGCTGTATTTCCGTTTTCCGCGATATACCGTCCGTGGTCTGGGCATGCTTACGCTCTCTCCCGGCGCTCGATATCGGAGATCAGGGCGACGCGGTCGGCATGATAGCTGCCGTCGAAGCCCGTGTTAAGGAAGGTGTCGACGATCTTGCAGGCAAGGCCGCTGCCGGTGACGCGCGCGCCCATGGTGAGGATGTTCGCGTCGTTGTGGCGGCGGGTGTACTCCGCGCTGTAGCAGTCGCCGCAGAGGGCGGCGCGGATGCCCATGACCTTGTTGGCGGCAATGGAGACGCCGATGCCGGTGCCGCAGATGAGGATGCCCTTGTCCACCTCGCCGGCGACGACCGCGCGGGCCACCGCCTCCGCCACAACGGGATAGTCGCAGCGCTCCGGCGTGTAGGAGCCGAAATCGCGATAGGCGACGCCCTGTTCCTCCAGGTGCTTGCGCACCTGCTCCTTCAGTTCAAATCCGCCGTGGTCGCAGCCGATACCGATCATGTTGCTTTCCTCCGTAATCTCATGTTATTTCAGTTTGATCCGTTCCGGCGTTCTGTGCCGGAACACGGTGACATAGTCAAAGCCGCAGGCCTTCAGGACCTCATAGCCCTGCCGGATGCCCTTTGCGGCATTTCCGGGCGTGTGCGCGTCGGACCCGATGGTGACGGTCTCGCCGCCGAGGTCGCGGTACAGCCGCAATATCTCCTCGCTGGGAAAGGGACCGCAGCCGTCCCGAATCCCGGAACAGTTTATCTCCAGACCCTTGCCCTTGTCAATGACGATGCGCAGCAGGCGTTCGATTTTGTCCCCGAAGCGCGCAAGCGTCATCGCGGCGTCCACGCCGGCGCGGCACATGTAGCGGCGGCCGTAGCCGACATGCGCCAGCACGTCGTAGTAGTCCAGCGGCGCGATCTGCAAAAGCTCGTCGAGGTAGAGGTCAAAGAAGTGGTTGCACTGCTCGACGGACGTGTAGTGCTGGACGTAGAGATCGCCGTAGCCCGGGATGAGGTGCAGCGAGCCGAGGACGAAATCCAGCGCCGGGTCGGCGGACAGCGCAGCGGCCAGCGCCGGGTCGCGGTGGCCCTCGCCCAGCTCGATGCCGAGCCGGACCTCGATGGGCAGGGTATGCGCAAGCTCCATCTCGCGCTTATTCTCCGCGCTCTCCCGCGCGATCTCGCGGCAGCGGGGATAGGGCGTGTCGTCCTGCCAGCGGAAGAGGTCGCAGTGGTTCGTGAAGCAGACGATCCCAATGCCGGCGTCTGCCTCCGCGCGCACCATGTCCCACATGGCAGCGTCGGAGTCGTTGGAGATGTCGCAATGGACGTGGTAGTCTGCAAACAGCATAAGGAACTCCTTTATGGCATTGCCGCTATCAAAATGGCCAGGTTGGAAGCCATTTCAGAAAGCTGAGGTCATACCAGCGCGGAACGCGCACCCCGCTGAGCGCGGGATAAAAGGCGACAAAGACCGCGACGGTGACGATGGTGAAGCTGCGGATAATGCGCTTTGCCCGCGGGTGCTTTTGCATCTCCAGCGTGCGGAACACATGGCCGAGCGCGAGGCAGAGGAACACGGTGCTGGGGAAGTAGTGGTATTCAAAGACAACGCGCTTGACGAAGACCCAGGGAAGCAGCTGCGCCAGATATCCCACAAGGATGAAGAGGGCCGTTTTGTCGCGCCGGAATATGACCAGCCACAGCATGGCGAGCATCGCGAGCAGACCGCCCCAGCAGAGCATGGGGTTGAGCCACGCGCCGATGGAGCTTTCATACGTGCTGCCGGCGGAATAATCCAGATAGTAGAGGATGGGGCGGAGGTTGAGGACCCACTGCCACCAGACCGAGGAATAGGGATGCGTCGCTTTCACGCCGGAGTGGTAGTGGAACATATAGTTCTGATTGTCCAAAACGATGCGCAGATAGTCCTTCGAGAAAAGCATCCGCAGCCCGCCCATGCCCTGCGCGGTGCCGTAGGGCCAGTAGCTCACATAGTAGATGCACGCGGGGATGACGACGAAGAAGAGCAGCGACCAGCCGATGAGCTCCGCCGTTTCGCGCCAGAACGCCCGGCTGCGCTTTTCCCGCGCCATGCGCCCGCCGCGGTCGATGCGGTCGATGAGCCACAAAACGGCAAGCCCCGCGCCGGCATAAAAGCCCGTCCATTTGCTGGCCGCGCCGAGGCCGAAGCAGACGCCGCTGAGCGCCAGCGGGGGGAGCCAGCTCCGCCGCTGCGTGCGGTCGGCGCGCCAAAAGCCCCAGAAAAAGCCGTACATCAGGATGATGAACAGCACCTCATAGGTGTCGATCGTGGCGATGCGCGTCTGTACAAAGTGCATGAAATCCGCCGCGAGGATCGCGGTGCAGCAGGGCGGGACCAGCGTGCCGCCGAACATCTTTTTCAGGAACAGGTAGAGCGCGGGCAGCATCAGCACGCCGAACAGCGTGCCGGAAAACCGCCAGCCGAACGGCGTCAGACCGAACAGGCGGATGCCGACGGAGAGGATCAGCTTGCCCAGCGGCGGGTGGCTGATCTCATAGGGATAGATGTTCTCAATATGCTCATAGGCGGTGCGGGCGTGGTAGATCTCGTCGAAGTAGCTGCTGTTCAGGAAGCTGTCCTCGGCGGGGATCTTCTCCTGCTCGTCAAACAGCGCGGCGCAGCCGGACGGGATGACCATTTGATCCGTGCCGATCAGCGCGCCGGTGTCGTCGTAGACCGCAAGCTCGCCCATCCAGAGACGGCTGCCGGCGGTGAGCCGGAGAAAGCGGACGGGCTTGCCCCAGTTTTCAGACAGCTTGACATCCTTCCACTTGAAGATGTCGGCGTGCCCCTGCTCCACGAGCGCGACGGTCTCGTATTCGACGCCGTCGGCGGAGAATTCCAGATTGTATTTCCCCATGAACAGCCCGTGATAGCAGCGCACGGCGCTGACAGCTGCGCCGTCGGGGAATTCGATCAGCGCGTATTCCCCTTTCTTGTCGAACTTGCAGAAGCGCTCGATCCCCTGCGTGTCGCCGAGGTAGGTAAAGGCGGTGACGGCGTAGAGCACCGTGATGAGCATGCACAGCGCCCGGTCACGCCCGGTCATGCTGCGCTCGTCCTTTATCGCGCGCAGCGGCTTGCCCATCAGCGGGATGTATTCATAAAACACCAGCGCGATGAACGCGATGGCGGCGATGGGGAACACAAGCGTCAGTTTGCTCATGTGTCGTATGACTCCCAACTTGTGCGATTCCGCCGGATAGAATATGACGGGTTTGTATCAAATTTCAGTATATCCAATTTCCGGAGAGATTGCAATGAGTTTCAGCTATCATGCGGGCATTTGGCGCGGGGAGCGGCTTGGATTTCCTTGACAAGTGAACTTTCGTTCACTATAATTTGAGAACGAAAGTTCACGAAGGATCGGGAGGTCCCTATGGCGAAGGATACAAAGGAACGGATCCTTGCGGCGGCGCTGGATTTGTTTTCCCAAAACGGGTACGCGGGCACGAACGTCCGCGAGCTGACGGCTGCGCTCGGCATGGTCAAATCGTCGATCTACAAGCATTTTGAGAGCAAGGAGGCGCTCTGGGATGCCCTGCTGGATGCGATGATCGCCTATTACGATGCGCATTTCGGTTCTTCCGAGCATTTGCCGCCCGTGCCGGAAACCCTGGAGGCGCTGGTTGCGATGACGATGCGCATGGTGGACTTTACGGTCCATGATGAGAGCGTCATCAAGACGAGGAAGCTGCTGACGATCGAGCAGTTCCGCGACGCGCGCGCCAGAGGGCTTGCCACGAAGCATTTTCTCACGGGGCTGCGGGAGATGTTCACGCCGATCTTCGCCGGAATGATGGACAGGGGGCTTCTGCGCCGGGACGATCCCGCGATGCTCGCCTTTGCCTACACGGCCCCGATCTCCGCCCTGATCCGCCTGTGCGACCGGGAGCCGGAGAAAACGGACGACGCCATCGCGCAGATCGAGGCGTTCAGCCGACACTTTGTTCAGGTTTATGGGGTGACAGAGCATGCATAAGAAAGCGCCTGCCGCGATCGAGCGGGCCATGAGCGTAGCGCTATGAGGAAAGACCTTGTCCTATACATCCACGGCAAGGGCGGCAGCGCCGCTGAGTGTGAACACTACGCGCCCTTGTTTCCCGACTGTGAGGTCGTCGGGCTGGACTATAAAACCTTCACCCCTTGGGAGACCGGGCGGGAGATCCGGGAAGCGGTGGAGCCCCTGTACCGCGCGGGCAGAAGCATCACGCTGATCGCCAACAGCATCGGCGCGTATTTCAGCATGTGCGCCGGGATCGACGCCATGCTCCGCAGGGCGTTTTTCATCTCTCCCATCGTCGATATGGAGCGGCTGATCCGAAGCATGATGGACCGGGCGGGCGTGACGGAGGAAGAGCTCCGAAGCAGGGGCGTGATCCCCACGCTCTTCGGGGAGAACCTCTCCTGGGCGTATCTGCGCTATGTGCGCTCGCATCCCGTCTCATGGAACGTCCCGACCGAGATCCTGTACGGAAGCGCGGATGAGCTGACGGCGTATGAAACGATCGCGGCCTTTGCCGCGGCGCACCGCGCCGGGCTGACGGTCATGGACGGCGGCGCGCACTGGTTCCACACGCCGGAGCAGATGGCGTTTTTGGACGATTGGATCCGGCGGCGGCAGGGATGACACGCTCCGTGCCGTGGATGTGACGGCGCGGTTCTTTCCCCTTTCGCGGTTTTGTGCTACGGTTTGCGCAGACGAAACGGAGGGACGGAGAGCATATGGAGCGAAACACAAAAGGATCTCTCTGGGCGGGGCTAGGGCTTCTGCTCGCCTTCGCGCTGTGGACGGCCCTGGTCTGCCGGGTGGATGTCCGGCAGGTGGGCCCGATGGGAAGCAGCGTCGGCTTTGCCGCCCTCAACACCGCCTTTCACCGGCTTTCCGGCGTGCACATGGCGCTTTACACCCTGACCGATTGGCTCGGCCTTGTGCCGGTCGGCGTGTGTGCTTTCTTCGGCGTCCTCGGCCTTGTGCAGCTTTTCCGGAGAAAACGGCTGCGGCTGGTCGATCCGGATCTTTTGCTGCTGGGGATCTATTACCTGCTCGTCATTGCCGCTTATTTGCTGTTCGAGGCCGTTCCCATCAACTACCGGCCGATCCTGTTCGAAGGCCGCCTGGAAGCGTCTTACCCGTCGTCTACAACGCTTTTGGTGCTGAGCGTCATGCCCACGCTGAAGCTGCAGCTCGACCGGAGGAGCAAGCGGGCCGCTGTGCGGACGTTTGCAGGCGCATTCGCCGTGTTGTTTTCGGCGTTCATGGTCGTCGGGCGGCTGATTTCGGGCGTCCATTGGGTCACGGACATTGTCGGCGCCGTGCTGCTCGGTCTCGGTCTTTTTTTCATCTATCGGTATGGCGTCGCCTGTTCGGACCGACGCGGGGGGAAGCAGGATGGAATTCAATGAAAAGCTGCAGGAATTGCGCAAACGCAAGGGGCTGACGCAGGAGGAGCTGGCGGAGGCGCTGTTTGTGTCCCGGACGGCCATTTCCAAATGGGAGAGCGGACGCGGCTATCCGAACCTCGATTCGCTCAAGCAGATTTCCCGCTATTTCTCCGTATCCATTGATGAGCTGATCTGCCCGGAGGAGATCATCACGGCGGCGGAGGCGGAGAAAAAGGCGAGCATCGACCGATATCTCCGGCTGCTTTGCGGCGCGCTGGACATCCTCACAGGGCTGCTGCTGTTTCTGCCGGTGTTCGGCAACGGGACGGGGACGCCGGCGTGCGTCTCCCTGTTCGGGATCACCGGTCTGCGCGCGTGGATCAAAGCGGTTTTTGCGGTTGTGATCGCCGCCACGGTGCTGAACGGGGTCTGCGGCGTCGTTTTCAGCTACGTTGATCGACCGAGCCGGAAGGACTACCAAATACTTACCGGCCTGGCGCTGTCCGTCGCAGGGACGGCGGTATTCATCGTCACCCGGCAGCCGTATGCGGGCATCATCTGCCTGCTGCTTTTGGTGATCAAGGGGCTGCTGATCGGGAAAAGGAGGCGCCTGCCATGATGGAAACGAAGATGATCCGGATCTATCCCGCGCGCAGGGAGCAGATGGAGCGCGTCCTCGCCGATGAACAGGATGAGGAGCTGCGGAAAGCGTACGGCGAGATGCTGGAGGGCAGCCTGTCCCATCCGGCGGACCGGGAATGGTACGCGATGTGGCTAATTGAGAAGACGGACGGAACACGGATCGGCGATCTGTGCTTCAAGGGCATCGAGCCGGGGAAAAACCCGGAGCTCGGCTATGGGATTCAGGAGCCGTTCCGGGGCTGCGGCTATGCGACCGAGGCCGTCCGGCTTGCGCTGCAATGGGCCTTCGGGCACCCGGCGGTGCAGGCCGTCGAAGCGGAGACCGCGCCGGGCAACGCACCCTCGCAGCGCGTTTTGGAAAAATGCGGCTTTCGTCCCATGGGGATCATGGGCGAGGAGGGACCGCGATTCATCAAGGTTAAGGAGAATGCAATGAACGACGATTGTATCATTCGTCTGGAACGGCCGGAGGAATACCGCGCGGTCGAAAGCCTCGTCCGGGAGGCCTTCTGGAATGTCTACCGCCCCGGCTGCAGCGAGCACTATGTGCTCCATGTGCTGCGCCGCGACCCGGCCTTTGTGAAGGAGCTGGACTTTGTCATGGAACGCAATGGACGGCTGATCGGGCAGAATATGTTTATGAAAACGGTGATCGAGGCCGACGACGGCAGAATTATCCCGGTGCTGACCATGGGGCCGATCGGCATCACGCCCGCGCTCAAACGTCAGGGCTACGGGAAAAAGCTGCTGGATTACGCGCTGGAGAAGGCGGCCGCGCTGGGCTTCGGCGCGGTGCTGTTTGAGGGCAACATCGACTTCTACGGCAAGAGCGGCTTTGCGTATGCGCGTTCCTTCGGTATCCGCTATCACGATCTGCCGGAGGGCGCGGACGATTCGTTCTTCCTGTGCAAGGAGCTGATACCCGGTTATCTCCGCGGCGTCACCGGCGTCTATCAGACGCCGCAGGGCTACTACGTGGACGACGCCGACGTGGAGGCCTTCGACAAGGGCTTTCCGCCTAAAATCAAACAAAAGCTGCCCGGTCAAATTTTCGGATAACGCCTGCGCAATGCGGCGGCGGGAACCTCCCGCCGCCGCATTGCTTATAATGGAGTGAATCCATATGTAAAGGCGTTGATCGGATTGCTCCCATATCTCGCCCGGGCCGCGCTCGGCACCGGGTTCACCTTTTTGATGACGTCCCTCGGGGCTGCCGCGGTCTTCGTTTTCCGCGGCGAGGTGCGCCCCGGCCTCCGGCGCGCGCTGCTGGGCTTTGCCGCCGGCGTGATGACCGCCGCGACGGTCTGGAGCTTATTGCTGCCCGCCATCGCGCGCAGCGCGCAGGAACGCTTCCCCGCATGGCTGCCCGCCGCGGTGGGCATTTTGCTGGGCGTCGTGTTCCTCGCGGCGCTGGACAGCGCGCTGCCCCACATCCGGGCGCGGCGCAGGCACGTCAGCGCGGTGGAGCGGCAGGATCTGCTGCTCATCACCGCCATCACGCTGCACAACATCCCCGAGGGCATGGCGGTCGGGCTGGCCTTTGCGCTGGCGTCCGACGGGGACAGTCTCGCCGCCGCGGCCGCGCTGGCCGTCGGCATCGGCATACAGAACTTCCCCGAGGGCGCGGCGGTGGCGCTGCCGCTGCTGCAGGAGGGGCAGACGCGCCGCAGGGCCTTCCTGACGGGCGTCGGCTCCGGCGTCGTCGAGCCGGTGTTCGGCGTGGCGACGGTGCTGGCCGCGGCGCTGCTGCGCCCGCTGATGCCGTGGCTTTTGAGCTTTGCCGCGGGCGCGATGCTCTACGTGGTCGTGGAGGAGCTGGTGCCGCAGGCCCACTCCCGCGGCGGCACCTGCGGCTTCGTCCTCGGCTTCCTCGTGATGATGGTGCTGGATGTGGCGCTTGGATAGAGCAAAGGCCGTCGGCGAAAGCCGGCGGCCTTTGTATCAAAACGGCGTTCAGATGAGCCCTTCCGCGCGCATCAGCGCAAAGAGCTTTTCCCTGTGCGCGTCCTCCATCGGCGTGAGCGGCATGCGCAGGAAGTTTTCACACCAGCCCATGGCGGACATGGCGGCCTTGGCGGGGATCGGGTTGACTTCGCTGAACAGCGCGTGGATGAGCGGCAGGTATTTCAGCTGCAGCGCCGCCGCGCCCGCGGTGTCGCCGTCAAAGTAGAGACGGCACATCCGCGACGTCTCCGCCGGGAGCAGGTTCGACAGCACGCTGATGACGCCCTTGCCGCCGAGCGAGAGGATCGGGACCGTCTGATCGTCGTTGCCGGAGTAGAGGTCCAGCTTCCCGGCGACGAGCTGTGCGGTCGTGACGATCTTCGAGATGTCGCTGTTGGCCTCCTTGATGCCGGCGATGTTGGGATGGTCGGCCAGACGCGCATAGGTCTCCGGCTCGATGTTCACACCCGTGCGGCTCGGCACGTTGTAGAGGATCAGCGGCTTCGTGACGGCGTCGGCGATCATCGTGTACATCTTCACCAGACCGTTCTGCGTGGCCTTGATGTAGTAGGGCGTCACGACCAGCAGGCCGTCCGCGCCTACGCTGCAGGCGTACTGGCTCATGTCGATCGAGACGCTGAGCTCATTCGAGCCGGTGCCCGCGATCATCGGGACGCGGCCGGCGATGCGCTCGGCGCTGAAGCGCAGCACCTCCTTGTGCTCGGCGATGGACAGCGTCTTGCCCTCGCCGGTGCTGCCCGCGATGACCAGCGCGTCGATGCCCTGCGCGATCTGCCAGTCGATGAGCTTTCCCAAGGCGGCATAGTCTACGCCCGCGGGCGTGGTGGGGGTGATCAGCGCCGTGGCGGCGCCGGTAAAAATCGGCTTGCGAACCATAAGAACTACCTCCTGCGTCCATATCTTGTAGTCGCTACCCATCAGTATAGCATAGATTTTGCGAAAAAGAAAGAGAAATCAAAAGGCGGAGAACGCTTTCGTTCTCCGCCCCTTTTCGGTTCACATCGTGTATTTGCCCGCCAGCTCGGACTGCTTCTTCGTGTACTTTACCTTGGTCTCCAGCCAGTGCACCACATACGCCAGTCCGCCGGCGACGAGCTCCGCCGCGGCGGCGAGCAGGTGCAGCCCGGTCTTGGGGCTGCCGAGGATGGTGTAGACCAGCGTCACCAGCACCAGCACGCCGCAGGCGATGGCCGCCATGAGCCCGCCGCGGATGACCGAGAGCGACGAGGCGCGGTAATCGCCGATCGTGCGCTTTTGCGGCACGATGCAGTCATTGACGACGCCGTAGAGCGCCCAGGCCAGCCCGAACAGCCCCACAAAGGCGGGGACGCCGCCGAACCAGTGGATGTTGGCCGCGATCACGCGGGTGGAGCCGAAGAGCAGCAGCGCCGCGGCGAAGATCGCAAACGCGAAATAGACGATGCGATGCTGCCAGCGCCCGCGCTCGTCCAGCTCCTGAATGTACCAGTAGCCGGTATAGACGTTGTGCATGACCTTCTTGCCGTTGGGCTCCAGCGTCTCATACTGCGTATAGCCGTCGAACCAGCGCTTGCGGAACCACTTCGTATTGCCCGAACCGTACCATACGCTGACGACGTTTTCCTCCGGCTCCTGCGCGGTGGGCTGCGCCTCGGTTTCCGGCATTTCGGTGATGTTGTCCTTTTCGTTGTCCATGGCGATTACTCCTTTTGCTTTTCGGCTGCGAGGCAGCGCTGATAGAGAACGTTGCGGGAATAGCCGCTGTCCGCCGCGGCGAGGCGGCAGGCCTCCTTGAGCCCCTTGCCCTCGGCGCGGTAGCGCGCCACCGCCGCCAGGGCGTCGTCCTCGGTCATCTCCGGCGCCGCGGATTCCGGCGCGCCGCGCAGGACCAGCACGAACTCGCCGCGCGGGGCGGTTTCGGCATAGTGGGTAAGCGCCTGCGAAAGCGTCGTGCGGTATACCTCCTCGTGCAGCTTTGTCAGCTCGCGGCACAGGGCGATTTCCCGGTCTCCAAACGTTTCCAGAAGGTCCTGCAGCGTGCGCAGCAGCTTGTGGGGCGCCTCGTAGAAGATCATCGTGCGTTCCTCGCCGCGCAGGGCCTCGAGGTGCGCCCGGCGGGATTTGCCGGAGACGGCGAGAAAGCCCTCGAAACAAAAGCGCTGCGTCGGCAGGCCGGACAGCGCCAGCGCGGTGACAAGCGCGGAGGGACCGGGCACGCCGAGCACGGGGACGCCGTGTTCAGCGCACTGCCGGACGATGTCCTCGCCGGGATCGGAGATCGCGGGCATGCCCGCGTCCGTCACCAGCGCGCAGCTTTCCCCGGCCAGCAGCCGGGCGAGCAGCTTTTCGCCCATCTCCGCGCGGTTGTGTTCAAAATAACAGATCAGCGGCTTTTTGATGCCGAAGTGGTTGAGCAGCTTCAGCGTGACGCGCGTATCCTCCGCGGCGATGAAGTCCACGCTTTGCAGCGTCTCCAGCGCGCGGGGGGAGATGTCGCCGAGATTGCCGATGGGCGTGCCCACCAGATAGAGCGTTCCCGCCATTTCCTTACCTCACATGGTAGATTTCCCGGACCTCGTCGCTGTCGCCGCCGCCGGGGACGGTGAGCAGCAGCGGCGCGTCAATCGTAAGCCCCGGCCTGCCGCCGCGCCGCGCCTCGATGAGCGCCAGGCTCGGCGCGCGCTCGGCGCTGTGCTGCACCAGGCGCAGCCGCTTCGGCTCCAGACCGTGCGCGCGCAGCGTGCAGAAGACATCCGCGAGCCGTTCCGGACGGTGTACCAGCGCAAACGCGCCGCCCCAGCGGCAGAGGTACGCCGCCGCGGCACACACGTCGTCCAGCGTACAGCAGCGCTCATCCCGCGCCGCGGCGCGCGCCGGGTCCGGCGCGGTATAGCCGCTGTCAGAGGGAAAGTAGGGCGGGTTGGACACCACAAGATCATAAGCGCCGGCGCGCTTTAGCGTTCGGTGCGCCCGCAGGTCGCCGGTCAGGATGCCGTCGTCGGGCAGGCCGTTTGCCGCGAGGTTCCGGCGGCACAGCGCCGCCGCGTCCGGCTGCAGCTCGATCCCCCCGATGCTTGCCGCCGGGTGCGAGAGCGCCAGCAGCACGGTCAGCACCCCGGCACCGCAGCCGAGGTCCATGATCGTCCCGGCGCGCAGGGGCGCGGCAAAGTGGGCGAGCAGCACGCTGTCCGTCGAGAGCTTGAAGCCGTCCGCGCTTTGTTCAAAGCGCGCCCCGTCGGGCCAGAGCGTGTCGAATGACATGGTACCTCCATAAAAAAGTGAATGGGCGATATGAAAACCATACCGCCCATCAGACGCATAAGTATGTTCGGATTACTCCTGGGAGATGCAGCTCATCGGGCAGTTGTCCGCGCAGGTGCCGCAGTCAACGCACTTGCCGGCGTCGATGACGTAACGGCCCAGAGCGTCGTCCATGGCGATGGCCTCGTTGGGGCAGGAATCGCTGCAGGTGCCGCAGGCAACACAACTATCACTGATAACGTACATTCTTTCTGTCCTCCTTGTTTGTTTTCCCGTGGTGGTGGGTTTCAACACGATTATCATAACATATAATTCGGGTTTGTCAAATTCATTTTCTTCATTTTCCGTGAATTTTTCATGAACGGCGGAATTGTTAGAAAAACAACGATTTTTCAAGGATTTGGAGGAATATGGAATCAATCCCGCCGGAAATGGATACGATCACTTTTTGAAGGATGCACGCGCGCCTGCCGCCGCATTTTCGACGGGATCGGAGTGTGCGCGCATACTATAATGGATCATTCATTGCCGGGAGGACCACGGCGGGGGAAGGGGCAGTTTCTATGAGTCAGCATGACAGATTCACCGCGCGGGCGAAAACCGCCATCGAAAAAGCGCAGGAGGCGGCGGAGACGCTGGGACACAGCTATGTCGGCAGCGAACATCTCCTGCTCGGGATCCTGCGGGAGGGCGGCGGCCAGGGCGCGCGGGTTTTGATCGACAACGGCGTGACGGACGCGCTTGTGACGGCGCGCGTGGAGCAGACCGTCGGGCGCGGGCAGCCGTCCGCGCCGCCGCAGGGACTCTCGCCCGTGGCGCGGCGGATCATCGAGCTGGCGATCGGCGATGCGGGACGTCTGGGGCATGGCTTTGTCGGCACCGAGCATCTGCTGATGGGCCTGGTGCGGGAGAGCGACTGCACCGGCGCCCGCATTCTGACGGAGGCGGGCGCGGACCTGAACAAGCTCTATTCCGACGTGGTGAAGCTCTTCGTCCCGGCGCAGGAGGGGCGCCCCCTGCCGCCGGCGCGCGGGACGCAGACGGCGGCGCCGCAGCGCACCGCCGTCCGCCGCAGCGATACGCGGACGCTCGACCAGTTCAGCCGGGATCTGACCGAGCTGGCTGAGCGGGGGCAGCTCGATCCGGTCGTCGGGCGCGAGCGGGAGCTGCGGCGCGTCATGCAGATTCTGTCGCGGCGCAGCAAGAACAATCCCGTGCTGCTCGGGGAGCCCGGCGTCGGGAAAACCGCGATTGCAGAGGCGCTGGCGCAGCGCCTTGTGCGCGACGACGTGCCGGATGCCCTGCGGGGCAAGCGGCTCGTCGCGCTCGACCTGACGGGGATGCTGGCGGGGACGAAGTACCGCGGGGATTTTGAGGAGCGCGTCAAGCTCGTGCTGAAGGAGGTGCAGCGCGCGGGCAACGTGCTGCTGTTCATCGACGAGCTGCACACCATCGTCGGGACGGGCGCGGCAGAGGGCGCCGTCGACACGGCGAACATCCTCAAGCCCGCGCTGGGGCGCGGCGAGGTGCAGGTCATCGGCGCGACGACGCCGGACGAATACCGCAGGCAGATCGAGAAGGACCCGGCGCTGGAGCGCCGCTTTCAGCCGGTGACGGTTCCGGAGCCGACGCCCGAGGAGAGCATCGAGATCCTGCGGGGGCTGCGCGAGCGCTATGAGGCGCACCACGCCCTGCGGATCCCGGACGCGGCGATCGAGGCGGCGGTGCAGCTCTCCGTGCGCTATATCACGGACCGCTTTCTGCCGGACAAGGCCATCGACCTTGTGGACGAGGCCTGCGCAGCCGTGCGCATGGAACGGCAGTCGCCAGAGGAGCTGGAGGCGGCAAAGGCACGCGTCGCGGCGCTGGAATGGGAGAAGGACACGGCGGCGCACCTGCAGAATTTTGAGCTGGCGGCGCAGCTTCGCGACCGCGTGCAGTCGGAGCGGCGGGCGCTGGAGACGCTGCAGGAGCAGTACGCGCGCGGCGCAGATGGGCGGCGGCTCGCCATCGGGCCGGAGGACGTTGCGGCGGTGCTGTCCGGCTGGACCGGCATCCCGGTCACGCGCCTGACGCAAAACGAGCGGGAACGGCTTTTGCACATGGAGGAGACGCTGCACCGCCGCGTGGTCGGGCAGGACGCGGCGGTCGCCGCGACGGCGCGGGCGGTCCGGCGCGGACGCACCGACCTGCGCGATCCGAAGCGCCCGGTCGCGTCGCTCCTGTGCCTCGGGCCGACCGGCGTGGGAAAGACGGAGCTGTGCCGCGCGCTGGCCGAGGCCGTGTTCGGCTCGGAGCGCGCCGTGATCCGCCTCGACATGTCCGAGTGCATGGAGAAGCACGCGGTCAGCCGTCTGATCGGCGCGCCGCCGGGCTACGTCGGCTATGAGGAGGGCGGCTGGCTGACGGAAAAGGTGCGCCGCCGCCCTTACAGCGTCGTGCTGTTTGACGAGCTGGAGAAGGCGCACGAGGACGTGTTCAACCTGCTGCTGCAGATCATGGACGAGGGGCGCCTGACGGACGCGCAGGGAAAAAGCGCCGATTTCAAGAACTGCATCCTCGTCATGACCGGAAACGTCGGCGCGCGGTTTCTGAGCGAGGACCGCCCGCCGCTCGGCTTCGACGGCGGCGCGGGCGCGGCGCAGGAGACGCAGGCGCGGCACCAGGCGGAGGCGGAGCTGAAGCGGACGTTCAAGCCGGAATTCCTCGGACGCGTGGACGAGACGATCTGGTTCCGCCGCCTGACGGCGGACGACGCGCGCGAAATCGCACAGCGGCTGCTGTCCGACGTGGCGCAGCGCTGTGCCGCAGCCGGCGTCACGCTGCGCTGGCAAGGGGAGGTCGCCGCGCGCATCGCCGCGCAGGGCTTCGACCAGACCGCCGGGGCGCGTCCCCTGCGCCGCGTGATCCGGACGCGCGTGGAGGACGCGCTGGCGGAAATGCTGCTGTCCGGCGCGCTTGCCCCCGGCGACACGGCGGAGATCGCCGTCCGCGGTGGGGAGCTCGTGATCGAAAAGGCGGAATAAGCAGCTTTGGGGAAACGCAGAGCAGGGGAACCGACAGGGGCCTGCCCGACGCAAGCGCGGGCGGGCCCTTGTCATTGGAAGGTGCTTGAAAGTGCAAAGAAAACCAGTATAAATCGCTTTGACGGCAGCGAACGGCGGATACGCCTTTACCGTTCCGGAGGACTGCGGCGTGACGATCGCGGCGCAGCCGTATATCCCGCCTGAGGAGCCGGAGCCGGAGACCACGACGACGGAGAATCCGGACGGCAGCGTTACCGAGACGGCCGTTGCCCCGGACGGCAGTAAGGCGGAGACGACCACGACGGCCGACGGCAGCACCGGCACGGTGAAGACCGGCGCGGACGGCAGCGCCGTCAGCGCCGAGGCCGCGCCGAGCCAGGCGGCGGTCGATGAGGCGGCGGTAAGCGGCGAGCCCGTGACGCTGCCCGTGGAGGTCGCGGCGGCAGACAGCGCCGAGGACGCCGTGCCCATCGCGATCACGCTGCCCGAGACGGCGGAGCGTGTGACGGTGGAGATCCCGGTCGAAAACCTCACGCCCGGCACGGTGGCGGTGCTTGTGCACGCCGACGGCAGCGCGACGGTCAAGATCGTGGACAACACAAAGGTCCTTGCCGACGTGGACGCAGATGCCTGGTATGCCGACGCTGCGGCGTGGGCGGCCAGCCGCGAGATCATGGTCGGCACGGGCGCGGGCTTTACGCCGGAGACGGACACCAGCCGCGGCATGTTTGCGCAGCTTTTGTTCAACCTCGACGGCGCGCAGCCGAGCGGCGAGATTGCGCCGTTTGACGATGTCGCCGCGGGCGACTGGTACGCCGACAGCGTGACGTGGCTGGTTGAAAACGGCATCGCGCAGGGCAAGGGCGACACGTTTGATCCGAACGGCCCCGCCACCCGCGCGCAGGTCGCGGCGCTGATGCAGCGCTTCTGCGCCCTCGTCGCGCAGTAAGCAGGCAAAGGAAACACAGCGACAAAACGCCGTGGGCAGCCGGCCGGCTGCCCACGGCGTGACGGGTTCGGACACAAAAAGCGAATCAAGAGAAATTGTTATGAGATTTCTTAAAACCGACGTAAATCGACGCCTTTCGCTCTTTACAAGTTCGGGATCGTGTGCTATCTTATAGTCACAGCTTATCCAATCCGTTGGATACCCAGCTCATATCTTTATCCCACAACCCTTTGGCAGGCCAAAATTTTCGGCCTGCCGCTTTTTTGCCTGTTTTCGCGCGGCGGCCGGCCTAGAATAAGGGGGAACGAAGGACAAAGGAGGCGGAGGGTATGAACTGCTCGTCGAAGCGGCGGATCATGCAGCGGGTGAGCTATGTCCCGGTGGAGGAGATCGTGCCGGGGCCGCTGCAGCCGCGGCAGCATTTTTCCCGGGAGGGGCTGGAGGAGCTGCGGGATTCTATCGCCCAGCACGGCGTCCTGCAGCCGCTGACCGTGCGTCAGAAGGGGGACCGCTTCGAGCTGATCGCGGGGGAGCGGCGGCTGCGCGCGGCGCGGATGGCGGGGCTGAGCGAGGTGCCCTGCATCGTCATGGACGTGGATATGGAGAGCAGCGGCGTCATCGCGCTGATCGAGAACATCCAGCGCCGCGATCTCGACTTTGTGGAGGAGGCGGAGGGCATCTGGCAGCTCATCCGCCTGTTCGGGCTCAGCCAGGAGCAGACGGCGCGCCGCCTCGGCAAGAGCCAGAGCGCCGTGGCGAACAAGCTGCGGCTGCTGCGCCTGCCGCGGGACGTGCTGGACCGGCTGCGGACGGAGGGGCTCAGCGAGCGCCACGCCCGCGCCCTGCTGCGCCTGCCGGACGCGGACACGCAGCGGCGGGCGCTGGATTTCATGATCGACCAGCGTATGAACGTCGCCGCGGCGGAGGCCTATGTGGACAGGCTGTGCGCCCCGCCCGCCGATAAGCCGCCGCAAAAGCGGCAGCGCAGCGTGTTTTTGATGAAGGACGTGCGGCTGTTCCTCAACACGATGGAGCGCAGCGTTGCGCTCATGCGCTCCGGCGGCGTGGACGCCGAAGCGCGGCGCGAGGAGACGGACGACGCGCTGGTCGTCACGGTGCGCATCGCGAAAAAATGAGAAAGGACGCCGGCCGCTTCTGCGGACGGCGTCCTGCTGTGTCATTGCGAGGAGCGCAAACGACGTGGCAGTCCGTCCTCCTCAATTGACGGTGATCTCCCCCGAGAGGATCTTCTTATAGTCTGCATAGCTCTTTTTCAGCAGCTTGGGCGTGTCAAGCCCGTAGGGGCAGTGCGCGGCGCACTTGCCGCACTCCACGCAGTCCTCGATCTTGCGCATGTTCGCCTGCTGCGCCTCGCTGAGCCACGGGGCGGTGGGGGCGCGCCGGATGAGCTGGGGCATGCGCGCCGCGGTGGCGATGTCGATGCCGACGGTACAGGGCATGCAGTAGCCGCAGCCGCGGCAGAAGTCGCCGGCGAGCTCGGCGCGGTCCTTTTCGATGACGGCGCGCAGTTCGGGCGTCATGACGGGCGGATTCTCGATGTAGCCGAGGAACTCGTCCAGCTCGCTTTCGCGCTGGACGCCCCAGATCGGCAGCACGGTCTCCGCCTCCGCGATGGCGGCGTAGGCCGCGGCGGAGTTGGTGATGAGGCCGCCGGCCAGCCCCTTCATGGCGATGAAGCCCATGTGCTTCTCCCGGCAGGCGCGTACGAGCTGCATCTCCGGCTCGCCGGAGAGGTAGCTGAAGGGGAACTGCAGCGTCTCGTACAGGCCGGACGCGATGCACTCGGCGGCGCGCTCCAGCGAATGGTTGGTGAAGCCGATGTGGCGGATCAGCCCCTTTGCCTTGGCCTCCAGCGCGGCCTCGTACATTCCGGTGCCGTCGCCGGGGCGGAAAACCTGCTTGGGGTTGTGGAACTGGTAGACGTCGATGTAGTCCGTGCGCAGCATCTTTAAGCTGGTCTCCAGATCGCTCCAGAAGCCGGCGACATCCTTTGCGTGGGTTTTCGTGGCGATGTAGATTTTGTCGCGCACGCCCATATCCCCGAAGGCGAGGCCGAGCTTCTCCTCGCTGTCGGTGTAGCCGCGGGCGGTGTCGTAGTAGTTGATCCCGTGCTCGCAGGCCTTGCGCAGAAGGCGCACGGCGGTGTCCTTGTCGTCCCTTTGGATGGGCAGCGCGCCGAAGCCGTTGCGCTGCGCGACGATGCCGGTGCTGCCGAGGGTGATCGTATGATCCATAGCGGATGCTCCTTTGCTGTTCAGATACCTCTATTTAACCATCCCGTCACATCCGCGTCAACAAATTTGTACTTGACTTTCCCCGTGAAAATGAGAAACTGAAAGAAAGAAACGGACAATCCGTAGGGCGCGATGCCCACATCGCGCCGAACATGAACAAGCGGGAGAAGCGGCATTGAGCAACATCATGGAGATCACGGAGTTTTCTGCGCCGGAGCTGGACGTGTACGCCCGGCTGACGGAGCGGCAGCTCCTGCACCCGGAGGACAACTCCGACGGCCTTTTCATCGCGGAGAGCCCAAAGGTCATCGCCCGGGCGCTGGACGCGGGGATCGCGCCCGTCTCGCTGCTGATGGAGCACAGGCGGCTTTCCGACCCCGAGGAGCAGGAGATCATCGCCCGCTGCGGCGGCGTCCCGGTGTTTACGGCGGACGTTTCGGTGCTGAAGGAGCTGACCGGCTTTCCGCTGACGCGCGGGACGCTGTGCGCCATGCGCCGCCCAATCGAACCCGCGGCGGAGGCGATCTGCGCCGGGGCGAGGCGCGTGGCGGTGCTGGAGAACATCGAGAATCCAACCAACCTCGGCGCAATCTTCCGCAGCGCCGCCGCGCTGGGCGTGGACGCTGTGCTGCTCACGCCGGACAGCACGGACCCGCTCTACCGCCGCTGTGTGCGCGTGAGCATGGGCACGGTGTTTCAGGTGCCGTGGACGCATCTGGACGCGTGGCCGGACGAGGGGCTGGCGCGGCTGCGCGCCATGGGCTTTCGCACGGCGGCGCTGGCGCTGCGCGACGATTCCGTCAGCGTGGACGAGCCGGCGCTTCTGGCCGAGGAGAAGCTGGCGCTCGTCCTCGGCACGGAGGGGGACGGCCTCGCCGCGCAGACCATCGCCGC
>CAMJPK010000022.1 GCA_946407675.1 uncultured Clostridia bacterium | reverse complement strand
GGGAGTCCATGCGCAAAAGCGCTCTCCTGCGCGCCGTGGCCGCGATGTGGGCGCCCTACTGTGCACTGTGCGTCAGCACCCCGTTCACCGAAACCGTTACCCATCTTACGCCGGACAATCACTATTACCGCGGGCCCCTGTACCCGCTCGTGGTGCTGCCGCTGCTCGCGATTCTGCTGCTCAATCTCGCGGGCGTGATCCGGGGAAAAGGGGTGCTTTCCCGCAAGGTCTATCACGGTTTCCTCGTCGCCATCGTGCCGATGACGCTGGCGCTGATCGTGCAGCTGTTCATCGACGTTTACCCCCTGCTCGACATCGCCTACGTCCTCTCCGCCCTGTCCATGTACAGCTTCGTCCTGTCCGACCAGATCGAGAAGGACCGCCAAAATCAGCGGGAAATCGCCCGGCAGCAGCAGGAAATCGCCCACGAGCGCGCCAGCGTCATGGTGCTGCAGATGCGGCCGCACTTCATCTACAATACGCTGATGAGCATTTACAGCCTCATCAATCAGGACCCGCAGAAGGCACGGCAGGTCACGGCGGATTTCGCCGATTATCTGCGCCGCAACTTCAACGCCGTCGCCAGCGACAACACCGTTCCATTTTCCGCGGAGCTGGAACACACCCGGGCCTATCTCGCGGTGGAGCAGGCGCAGTTTGAGGAACTGCTCGTCGTGGCGTACGACACGCCGTTTACCCGTTTCCGCCTGCCGCCGCTGACCTTGCAGCCTCTTGTGGAGAACGCCGTCAAGCACGGCATGGACCCCTTTGCCGGCCCGCTTCACGTCTCCGTCCGGACGCGGCAAACGGATGCCGGCAGTGAGATCACCGTGTCCGACGACGGCAAAGGCTTTGATCCCGCCGACAACAGCAAGATGCATCCCACCCTTGACAACATCCGCCTCCGGCTGGAGAGCATGTGCGGCGGCACGATGGTGATTACGTCCCATGTCCCCGGCGGGACCGTGGTGACGCTGACGATCCCGGACAGCACGGCGCAATAGGACTCCCCTCATACAGAGTACCCCGGGCAGAATCGGATCCGATTCTGCCCGGGGTTTTCTGCAAGTGAAAAACTGGAGTTGACATTCTGGCAACCCCCCTTGCGGGAACAGGAAAAAAACGCTAAAAAATAAACGGGGGAGTATACCCTTTTAAGGAGAGTATGCCACGGGGGTCCCACAGTTCGACGACATCACGATGGTGGTTTTGACAATTATAGGAGTGTAAGTCATGTTAGGAGAACGCCTGTACCTGGAGCTGCTGTTTGTCGGAGCGATATTGCTGGGGATCTTGTTCATCAACAACATCTTCCTTTACAAGCAGAAGCTCAGAGACCGGGTCTCCCTGATGCTGATCTTCGGCGTCGTGATGAGCGTCGCCGAGATCATCTGGACCATGTGCGAGATACAACAGAATCCTTCGCTGCGCGCGCTTCATTACATCGGAGCCATCTGCTATCTCGTCGGCGCCGTCATCTTTTCCGCCATCCTGAACCGTTATTTGCTGGAGCGCATGGGCATACGGTTCAGCAAGCTCGCGCTGATCCTCGTCTATATCGTGCCGGTGGCCGTGAACACGCTGCTCAGTCTCACAACGCCCCTGTCGCATCTGATTTTCTGGATCAATGAGGCCGGCGCGGAGCAAACCGGGCCGCTCATGGATAACTTTTTCCTCCGGCTGATGCTGGTTTATCTGTTATCTCCCGCGCTCATTGCGGCCTTTCTTCTCACGCTGGGCAAAAAACTGCGGCCCGCCGACGGCGAGATCTCCGGGAGCATGATCGCGTTCGGCGTGATGATCGTCGTCCTCTACTACCTGCAGCTGGTGCTCCTCCCCGCAGAATTCAGCACGTACACGACCGCGTCCCTGCCCGTTTCCCTGTCGCTGGTGTACCTGATCACCAACGTGAGCACGCACAACGCGCTGGAGACCCAGGCCCAGATTGAAGCGGTGGAGACGGACCTGCGCATCGCGTCGAAGATCCAGGCCGACGCGCTCCCGCCCGTCGCGCCGGAGTTCGCCAATCATCTGGACCTGGTGCTGCGAGGCAGCATGAACACCGCCAAGGAAGTGGGCGGCGACTTCTTCGATTACTTCGCCATCGACGCAGACCGCATCTGCTTCCTCATCGCCGACGTCTCCGGCAAGGGCACCCCGGCCGCGCTGTTTATGATGACGGCCAAGACCATGATCAAGGACTACGCGCTGACCAAGGACACAACGGCGGAAATCTTCACCGCCGTCAACGCCCGGCTCTGCGAGGGCAACGAGGCGGGCATGTTCGCCACGGCCTGGATCGGCATTCTGGACACCCGGACGATGACGCTGCAGTACACCAACGCCGGGCACAACTACCCGATTTTGCTGCGAAAGGGAGAGCCCTGCGAGGAGATGAAGAAGGTCCACGGCCTGTTCCTGGCGGGACTGGAATATACCCGCTACAAGCAGACCGAGATCCAGCTTGCCTCGGGCGACCGTCTGCTACTTTATACCGACGGCGTCGTGGAGGCCCACGACAAGGATAATGGGCTTTACGGCATGGAGCGTATGGAAGCGGTGCTGGACAGCACCCGAGACCGCCCGGGCGAAGCGGTGCTGGAGGAAATATTGAACGACGTCAGCAGCTTTGCCGCGGGGGTCCCGCAGTTTGACGACATCACCATGGTCGTTCTGACGATCAAATAAAAGAAACTAAAAAATAATAAAGAATTCTGGAGGAACAGAATGGAACTGAGCACCGAAAAGAACGGAAGCGAGCTGACCGTACGCCTGTCCGGCGAGCTCAACACCCTGACCGCGCCGAAGCTGTCCACGCTGCTGGACGCGGAGCTGGACGGCGTGGAGACCTTGACGCTGGACTTCGCCGAATGCGACTACGTCTCATCCGCCGGACTGCGCGTGCTGCTGGGCACCTTCAAGCAGATGAAGGCCTCCGGCGGCGACATGCGCCTCATCAACGTGGGCGAGGGCTTCATGGACGTGCTGGAGAACACGGGCCTGGACGCCGTGTTTGACGTGGAGACCTGCTGAGAGGGGAGAGAGGCAATGGCTGAGGAATACGTATTGCACATCCCCGCGAAGCTGGAGGGCATGGACGTCGTCCTGGGCTTTGTCAGCTACCTGCTGGACTTAAACGGCGCTGCGCCCAAGGCGCGCAAGCAGCTGCGCATGGCGATGGAGGAGCTGTATGTGAACGTGGCCCTCTACGCTTACGCCGGAGGCGACGGCTGGGCGGAGATCCGCGGCGCCGTCGCCGACGGCGTGGCCACCTTCCAACTGATCGACGGCGGAACGCCCTTTGACCCGCTGGCGAAGCCCGACCCCGACATCGAGCTGAGCGGAGAAGAGCGGGGCATCGGCGGTCTGGGCATCTTCATGGTGAAGAACATGGTCAACGAGGTGACCTACGAATACAGCGGCGGCTGCAACCGTCTGACGCTGCGGAAGAAGACTTGAGTAAACGCTGATTTATTCAGTGAAACGTAAGCGGAGGTCTCCTTCCCCCAGCGGGGGAAGGTGGCCCGAAGGGCCGGATGAGGGAGAACGTAGCGACTATTTACAGTTATATCAATGCTTTACGCTCTCCCTCACCTGCCGCCTGCGGGCGGCACCCTCCCCCGCTGGGGGAGGGAAAAGAGTTCCGCTTTTTGCCATTATGTATTTATTCAGCGTTTACTTGAGGAGAGAAAAATGGAGCTCAAAGAGTTTTACAAGAAGGTCGACAAGAAGAAACTCAAGGCTGCCCTGAACTCGGACGACCCGGACGTGATGAATCAGCTGGTGGTCAACCGAAGCGCGACCTCGCGGCAGTTCAAGCGGCTGCGCGAACGCGAGGGCGACGCGGAGGGCTTCTGCCTCGGCCTGCTTGGCCAGGTAAAGGATGCGCAGGAGCGCGCCATGCGTATCCTTGCATAAAAATATCAGAAAAAACATTGCCATTTTTTGATGATCTTCGAATAAACAAACAGAGCACACAGGAACGGATTGCCACACCAGCCTGTGGGCTGGTTCGCAATGACAAATCTCTTACACTTTAGGAACGTATTGCCACGCCGGTGGGCGGCGCGATGTGGGCATCGCGCCCTACGGCTTGGAATATATGAAGACACACATCAACCGACAGGAGGCAACAAAATGAAGCATCTACTGAAGAAACTGCTTTGCATGGTCCTGGTCGTCATGCTGTTCGTCAGCACGATCCCGACCCAGGTCTATGCAGCCGAAGCGCGGGAAGAGCGTCTTCCCGAGATCGCCATCGGCGAGGACATCCTCGGCTACGACGTGTTCTACCTCGCGTCGGCTTCGGCCAGCATCGAGGAGAACAGCCGCACGGTCTATCTGCTGCGCGTGGCGCGCGGCGGACCGGCGGATTCGGAATCCACCGCGCTCGTGAAGATCGCGGACATGACCGCGAAGTACGGCGAGGACTACATCGTCCGCGTCCGGGACGAGCGCACGAAGGTGGAAAACCCGGAAGGCAACCTCTCCCTCGTGGAGATGATCGAGGGCTCGGACTTCGAGCAGCAGCCCATCACCGACGACGAGGAGGCCTCAAGGCTGCTCCAGACCGACCCCGAGGCGCAGAAGGCCTACGCCGAGGGCATGAACACCGCGCTGGAGTTCCTTGAGGATGCCAGCGGCCTGAAGGACAAGTACGGCGACGAAGACCCCTACGCCGCGGCGCTGGAGGGCGACAAGGCCTATACCGATGACGACGACGCGGTCTACGCCGGCGCGCTTCCGGCAAACGGCAACGGCGAGGTCATCACCATCGGCGGCAAGGACGCCGACGTGAAAACAGGCGACGAGCCGTTGGACTTCGACCCGGTGCAGCAGGCGGCAAACCTCTTCACCGGCCAGAACGCCACGGCCCAGCGCCTGATCAGCGAGGGCGACATGTTCCAGGATCTGCAGGCCATCGCCAACGTCTTGACCGACGTGGTGGTGGGCGCGAGCGTGGAGCTGACGTTCGCCGAGGGCGAGACCGAGAAATATCTGGAGATCGTCCCGAAGGACAACAAGGTCGGCGACGGCAACCGGATGTTCTACATCATCCTCGGCGCGCCGAGCGGCAAGACCACCAACTCCGCCGCCTCCACCTGCGCCTTCACGATCATCGACGATGAGGAGGCCGAGCCCGCGGTCGTGAGCTTCTCCGACGTTTCCTACACCCACGAGCCCGGCGCGGAGAGCGTCACTGTCACGGTGCTGCGCAGCGGGGCGATGAACTCCGTCGTGTCTACCAAGATCAAGACCACCGGCGAGGGCACGGCCCAGGCCGGGCGGGACTATTCCGAGGCGGACGCCGAGCTGGTGTTCCCCTTCGGCATCGACCACCTGACGCTCACCATCCCCGTGCGGACGGAGTACCTCGCGGGCACGGGCTGGTTCGGCCTGGCGCTGGAGCCCGTCGCCGGCTGCGAGGCGGGGGAGAACGCCACCGCCACGGTGACCATCCAGGGCACCTATACCGACAAGGCCGGTCTGCTGGCCGCGGAGAATGCAAAGCTCATGAGCGCGGACGGGAACGCCCTGCTGATGGCGGCCGCCCCGTCCAGCTACACCGCCCAGAACAGTCTTTCCACCCTCAAGACCCTGTCGGCCATCGACCTCAAGAATCCCGCCAAGCACGGGGCGCAGAGCCTCACGGAGAACGCCTGGCCCTCCTTCAAAGGCACAGACCTGTACAAGGAGGGAGAGGGCTACTATGAGACCCAGTGGAAGAGCGAGGGCTTTTGGGGCGCCGACAGCGGCGTCGTCGGCGTGGTCTATGCGCTGACCGGGAACTACTGGGAGAGCTTTTATCTGGCCGGCGCCCAGGTGGAATGGGACCGCAGCTACGGCGGCGGCCCCAGCCACGCCTATATGAAGATGGCGCTGCTCGGCCAGATGTCGCCGCGGAGGTATTCCTACGATAGCTTCAAATTCCGCCTGGACGCGCTGGGCCAGAACTTTTATTTGGAGAACGCCGACATCTACTCTTACTACGCCAACCGGGCCTTCACCAACGAGACCCGCTACGTCTTCCCCACTGTGAACGCCGTGGCCCAGGACAAGGACCCGCTGACAAAAGTGATCGGTTACACCGAGTACAAGGGAGTGGAGTATCCAGAGCATAAATGGTTTTGGCAGTACGCGGTCAACGGCGACCGCCCGCAGTACCTGGAGATCCTGAACATCGGTCAGAGCAAGGACGACAACGTTCTGAAGATCAAGAGCGTTACCCCCATCCTGCGGCCCTTTGAGGTCACGGTGCGGGACGCCCAGCCCCTGAGCTATCTGAAGGCCGACGGAAAGCGCGGCACCTTCGTAGACACCTCCACCGAGGCCTCCCTGGTGGAGGGCGGCGCCCACGCCGTGTTCTTCAAGGACGACACCTTCACCGTGAAGACCGTGGCGGGCACCAACGTCCGGCAATACGCTTACATGGCCGGGCTGGACCTGCTGAGCGGGGACGCGGAGGAGAGCCGCGTGCTGACCACCTTCGCGACCAACGACGACCCCTCCAAGAACACCCTGGCCTGGACCCTGAACACCGACAACATGCAGAAGCTGATCGAGGCCATCTGCCCGGTGTGTCATCGCCAGACCGATCTCAGAATCTATGACAACTGGATTTATCTGGTCAAGGAGAACAAGGCCTTCATCGGCGAAGTCGCCGAGCGTCAGCCATACATCGACGGCTACCCCACCTACGTGGACTTCACCGTGCGGCCCAAGCTGGATTACATCAACGCCAAGGTCACGCTGCGCAACCCCTATGATTTCCCCGTGACCTTCACCATCGACGGCAAGGACTATGAGGTGAAGGCCAAGACCTCGACCGAGATCAAGGCCCCCGACCGGGAGAACTTCCACAAGGGCGATACGCTGTGCATCAGCGCCGTCACGCCGCAGGGCATCGGCGCCGGCTCTTACGTCGCCGCCGGCGTGAAATACTGGGGCAAGTATCAGAGCACCAGCCCCTCCGTGGACAAGGAGGGCACCTGGGACTTCCTGTATCAGCAGCCCATCTACGTGGGCGAGGAGGACGAGCGCCTGACCTTCGCCGACGTGATCATCGAGCCCAACCTCCAGGCCAACGACAACACGATCCGCGTGCGCGTGAAGACCGAGGAGCTGAGCCACTTCGACACGCAGATCGTCCGGGACGACGACGGCAACATCACCCACTTCCCCGGCGTTCTGGCCACCAGAGGCACCGTGGACGGGGAGTACACCTACTTCACCTTCGCCAACCAGAACGGCACCTTCAACGGCAGGACCTACGCCGTCACCGCCACCCCGCTGCTCCCGAACGAGGTCTGCGTCTGGACCGACCGGGTGGCCCAGAAGACCTATGAGGGCAACACCTTCTACTTCACCGCCGGGGATACGCCGGAGCGCAACGTCATCACCCTCTCCGTGGACACCGTCCGCGGCGAGGTCACGCTGAAGGGCACGCTGCGCTACGCCAACTATAACCTGCGCACCGGGACTTCCGGCAGCGAGTCCCTGCTCCCCGCCGTGGGCGCGGTGCTGGCGGCAGGCTCCGCCGGCGGCATCGCCGACCAGAACGGCAACGTCGTCACCGGAAACAAGGTGGGCGTCTCCGGCCGGCCCGACCACTGGCTGCGCTACATGGTGTCCGTCAACGGCGCGGACATCTTGCAGGAGACCCCCCTGCCCGAGCTGGTGGAAGCCAAGGAGGAAGCGCCGGAAGACACCGGCCCGGTCGTGTGGGATTTCAACAGCGACATGGCAATGGACGCTTACATAAGCCTGGGCACGAATCTTACCCGGACCGGAATGCAGGATGCCGAGGGCAACGACTTCTACAGATTCACGGCAGCATGGTTTTCGTACGAAGGAATCAAGGTGAATCTGCCCGTGGAGGACGGCAGCCAGGTCCTCTGGGTAAAGATGCGTATACGAGGCAACTACTTCACCAATTACATTGCCAATCCATGGGGTAAAATATTCTGTATGGATGATTCATTTGAGACTATGCCCTTACGGAAAACAAACGAATGGCAGGAGGTCGTCTTTTCCCTCGACGCGTCAGATAAGTATTTTCAGCCGGGCGCTCCGATCGAGTTTTTCAGCTTATGGCTCGGTGCCGCTGCGAGGGAAAGCTACGATATCGACTACGTCGCCTTTTTCCCGGACGAGGTCAGCGCCAGAAGCTATGAAGGTCCCGCCAAAACACCGCTGGAGGGCGGCGCTTCCCTGATCTGGGATTTCAACAGCGACAACGCCATGAACGCCAATATGGGCGCGGGCTGGAGCGCGACAAATGTCTCCTGGCAGGGTGAAAAGTCGGGCAGCGACGACTATTACACCTTCACCGCCTCCGGCAACGACCCCCACGTTTCCATCGACACCCCGGCAGCGTATGCCTCCAACGTCCGCTGGGTGAAGATCCGGGCGAAGAACCTCTCCGGCGCAAAGATACTAGAGCTCTTTGCAAGCTGCGGCAGCGCAGGCAAGGGCATTGGCCCCACCCATTTCGCGATCCCCATTGCCACCGACGGCGAGTGGCACGAATATGTGGTGGAGATCACCAACGACGAATGGAAGGACGACATACGCTGGTTCCGTCTTGACCCCCTGCAGGGCTGCGACAACGGCGATTCGATCCAGATCGACTACATCGCCTTCTTCCGCAGCCAGGGGCTCGCCCGGTCCTTCCGGAATGAGGATGCCGTTCCTCCGGAGCAGGTGATCATCGACATCTCCTCGAACTTCCCCGACGGAATCAGCCCCGTGACCTCGGGCATCTTCAGGGACATCAGGATCACCGGCCAGATAAAGACCACCACGGGCGGGGCCACGGACGTTTACGCCATCCAGAACGGCGCGTCCATCCCCGTCGCCCTCGGCGACAATGTGGAGCTGACCGTCAAGATCGCGCCCAGTCAGTATGACTTCACCATGACCGGGGAGGACGGGCGGATCATCGTCAATAAGGGCCAGAACGAAGTGCCCCGTACCATCCAGCTGGCGCTCTACGATCAGGACGGGCGTTTCAAGGGACTCTATGAGGAAGTGAAGTGCATCGGCCGAGACGAGGACGACGACAGCTACATCTTCCAGACCGCCATCGAGTTCATGGCGGCGGAGGAGGGGGAGGAGGGCGAGCCCGAGCCGGAGGTCGGCCTGATCCCGGAGCCCGGCGACCGCCTCTACCTGCGCCTCACCACCAACCGCCTGCGGCAGACCAAGGCGATCCGCTCCGCAGACGACAAGGACATCGACAATTACCAATATGCCGACGTCTACACCGGCATGGACTTCTACCAGCCGCTGAAGTATGAGGTCCATAAAATGGGCATCAAGGAGCCCATCACCATCGAATACGGCGACCTGCCGCTGATCGGCACCACCGGCATGAATCTGAATCTCCCCTTCGTCAACGTGGGCGTCATCCGCATCCACCAGGGCTACCGCATCTACATCGGCATCTCCCCGTTCCAGATCACGGACGCCGTCAAGAAGACCCACATCACCTCCATGTCCGGCGCGGGCGGCAACTACTGGAGCGAACTCTTCTCCATCGGAGACCCCTTCGGCAGCTTCGGCAAAGGCATCAAAACGGCTGCGGGCATGATCAGCGACTTCCGCAAGGATGCACAGTTTGACGCGCAGGAAGGGACCCATGACGCCACGTACGGCATGGGCTCGCCCTCCTGGAAATTTGACCTTTCCGTGGGCATGTATTTCGACTTCCACTACGTCACGGTCACCCAGAACGACGGGAGGACGACCAACAGCTATTTCCTGTTCGACGGCCTGGGCGGTTACCTCAACGTCACCCTGGGCTTCCAGATGGTATGGTACTTTGTCCTGCCCGTGGTGTTCCTGCCCGCTTACATCGGCATCGAGGTGGGCGGCAACGTCCTGGGCTTCCTGGGGGCCGACTTCAACACCGAGGAAAAAATCACCTACGACGACGCCTGGAACGGCAGCGTCGACATCAACAAGGGCATCACATCCATCAACGGCGGCATCCGGGCCATCGGCTACTTCCAGCTGAGCTTCGGCGTGGGCCTCTGCGGCACGCTGGGCCTCCGGATCGCGGGCAGGGTGGACGCGATCGCCAACTGGGAGCCCACCGACCCCAACGGCTCATGGGGCTTCTATGTGCAGGTGAAGGCGGGCCTCATCATCGATCTGTTCCTGTTCTCCGTCCCCCTGATGTACGCCTTCGGGCCCTGGAGCTTTGGCTCCTTCGAGCGCTATGCCGAACCGGAGAGCCATACTTACACGCCCTCCGACGACCCGGGCGAGCTGATGAGCGCACAGTCCACCGGGACCTTCCAGCTCCGGGAGGGCACCGGCGACAGCACCTGGGTCGCCGATCAGGCGGAGCTGATGGGCGCTTTCGCCCCAAATCAGGTCAAGCAGAAGACGCTGGCAACCAACGCCTATGAGCGGCCCGATTCCCAGCTCATCACCCTTTCCGACAACGAGACCGTGGTCCTTGCCTTCGTCGACAGCGAAAGCGCCAAGGGCGCCGACCAGCGCACGACGCTGAAGATGGCGACTTACGCAAACGGCGTCTGGTCCGACGCGGTCACCGTCTCCGGCGACGGCACCGCGGACTTCCAGCCCTCCATCGCCGAGACCAAGGACGGCAAGATCCTGGTCGCCTGGGTCTCGCCCGCGGACGCTTCCGCCGTGGACCTCGACACCGACGACGGCGTGATGGCCTACCTCAACAGCATGGAGGTCTACGCGGCCTTCGTCGAGCTGGACGACAACAAGCAGATCAAGACGAAGGACGGCGCTTACGGCATATGCGCCGACACCGAGGTCACCCGCATCAGCAACGACCATTACGTCAAGGACGGCAATACCTATACCTTCTACGACGCCAATCCCACCGTGGTCTGCGACATGGAGAGCGGCGACGCGATGATCTACTTCATCAAGAGCGGGCGCTACACCCTCGGCGACGGCGGCATCACCGATTACATCAACCCCTACACCAACGACTGCGTCGTCTGCTACATGCCCTACAACGCGGCGGCGGACGAGGATGTCGGCGGCAGGACCGTTCCCGCGGGCTGGCTGTTCAACAACTTCTATTACAGTGAGCTGGGCGGCGTCGAGGCGAGCGAGAAGTACATCATCGACAACTTCAGCGGCCAGCGCTTCCTGGACGGCCCGGTCAACGGTGACAACGAGCGCTACGCCATCCCCGACTTCACCGCCGTCGCCTACAACGGCCTCGCGGTCTACGCCTACACCGTGGACACCGACGGCAATAACAACACCGACGCGGACAAGGAGCTCATGCTCCAGGTCTACGACTTCCGCAACCATGAGACGAAGTTCCGCATCCAGCTCACGGACGACGGCGTGGCGGATGCCCTGCCGCAGCTTTTCCGCACGAGGGTCAACACGGCGGCCACCGGCGGGGAGAGCACGGGCGCGGAGAACACCCACACCAAGCTCTTCTGGTTCCGCGGCGGCAAGCAGGCGGTCTACATCGACGTGACCGACCTGCTCCAGAACGGCATCAACAACAACGGCACGCTGAAAACCGAGAGCAACGGCGGCACAGCGGGCGTGGAGTACACCTATGAGGTGACCTACACCGAGCCCGTCACCGACGCCGACGGCACTCCGATCTGGTCCAACGGCGAGCCGAAGACCGTCGAGAAGACCGTCACCAAGTACAAGTACACCGAGCCCCACAGCGTGTGGTTTGCAAACAGCGGCGACAGCAACGCCGCGCTCTCCCAGTCCGACTTCCGGGCCGTGGAGGACGCGGAGGGCAACCTCTATCTGCTCTGGACCGAGGGCGTCACCGACGAAAACGGCAACACCGCCCGGGAAATCTACGGCACCGGCCTCATTGGATATGCGATCGACAGATATGACGAGGAGGGCAACGTGCTCGGCACCGACTGGATCAACTCCGGCTGGTCCAAGCCCTACCGCATCACCCGGGACGGCTACACCAACGACGAGCTCGCCGTCGCCATGTCGGGCGCGGACCTCATGGTGGTGCACAACCGCTTCCGTCAGGAGCTCTACGTGCCCGACGAGACCAGGGAATACACGGAAGACAAGCCGGTGGACTTCATGCCCATCACGATCACGGAGAAGCGCCTGATCGCCGAGGTCCTGGAGCCCTGCGGCAGCATGGAGACCGAGCGCATCGCGCTTTACCGCACGGAGACGGTCGACGGGAAGACCTCCATCAACCTCACGACGCGGCCCGTGGGCGGCGAGACGGTCACGGTCCAGGTCGAGGCCGCGAACAACGGCATGAACGTGGCCCGGGGCTACAAGCTCAGCCTCTACGCCGGCAGCACGCTCGTCGGCGAGATCGAGACCACCGAGGCCCTCGCCCCCGGCAGCCGCAGAAGCCACAGCTTCGAGTACACCCTGCCCGCCAACGTGAACGGTCTGGTCTTCAAGGCCGTGGCACAGGAGATGCGCGACGCGGAGACCAAACAGTATTACGCCGATACGCATACCTTCACCGCCGATCCGCTGGTGGCGGAAGCGAGCTACATGATCGAGAACGTCGAGACCTATCAGACGACGGACGGCTTCCATGCCAAGTTCAAGGTCACGAACACCGGCAACGCCGCCTCCGGCGCGACGGATACCCTGGCCATCACGCTCTGCGGCCCGGCCAACATCGCCGATCAGTTTACCAAGGAGCAGATCAAGCTTTACAGCACGCGCGTCAGCCTCGCCATCGGGGCAAGCAAGGAATATGACGTGCCGGTCAGCATCCTGCCCGCAATGATGGAGAACTACAAGTTCGTCACCGCGAGCGTCGCGGTGGAGAAGACGTACGCGGAACGCTCCGCCGAAGGAACGGAATACCTGGGCACGCCGGAGTGCGCGGACTTCGACCTCACGGGCCCGATGAACATGGCGGTGGAGAACGTCACCGTGGGCGTCGGCCGGAGCAAGGCCATCAACTGCACCATGGACCTCGGCGACGCCTTCAACGGCAGCGACGACGTGACCTACGCACTCGACGATCTGAGCGTTGCCCGGATCGATAACGGCAAGGTGCTCGGCGTCAGCAACGGCACGACGACCCTGAACGTGACCCATGCGGCCACCGGTGCGACCGTCTCCGCAATAGTCACCGTCACCGGTGAGAGCGCGCCGGCCGCCACCGAGATCACCGTGGAGGTCACCGGCGACGAGGGCAGCGTATCCGTCACCGCCGCCATGGAGGGGAACACCGCCACCGTCACCGCCCCGACGGCAGAGCAGCTCGCGGAGATCACCGACAGGGCCGGCGAGACCGGAAAGGTCGTCATCGACCTGAGCAGCCTGCCTGACACCGTTACCGCCGTCTCCATCCCCGCCGAGACCGTCAAGGCAATCAACGAGGCCATGGAGGAAAGCGCGGAAGGCCTCACGATCAAGCTGCCAAACAGCACCGTGACCTTCGACGCGAAGGCGCTCGCCGCCATTGCCGCCCAGACCGACGGCAAGGACCTGAAGCTCTGCGTGGAGCCCGAATCGGTGAGCGATCTGAACGCCAAGCAGCAGGAAGCGATCAGCGATCTGGATGTGCAGGCGGTCTACAATGTCTACATGATCAGCGGCGGCAAGCGCATCTCCGACTTCGGCGGCGGAACGGCGGTCGTGGAGGTCAGCTATCCCGTGCCCGAAGGGAAGAATCCCGGCGGCTTTGCCGTCTGGTACGTGGCCGACACCGGCGAGAAGACCGAGGTGCCCACGGCGGCAACAAGGAAGGCCGTGAAGTGGACCGTGACGCATTTCTCCAGCTACGTGCTGGCCTATGACGCAACGCGCATCAGCGCCTGCGCCCGGGACGAGAGCTGCCCGATGTCCGCGTTCACCGATCTGGATCTGAACGCCTGGTATCATGACGGCGTCCACTGGGCGCTGGATTACAGCGTCATGAACGGCGTCGGCGGCGGACTGTTTGACCCGAACGGCGACACTTCCCGCGCGATGATCGTCACCATGCTCTACCGCATGGAGGGCGAGCCGAAGAGCGATTACGCCATGACCTTCGCGGATGTGGCGGAGGGCCAGTGGTACACCGAGGCGGTCCGCTGGGCGGCGGAAAACGGCATCGTCACCGGCTATGACGCGGACTCTTTCGGACCGAGCGACAAGCTGACCCGCGAACAGCTCGCGACGATCCTCTGCCGCTATGCCAGGTTCAAGGGTGTTGAGACCGCGCTGGGCGAGACGACCCCGCTCACCGGCTTCAACGACACGCCGGAGGTCTCCGACTGGGCGATCAAGTCCGTCCGCTGGGCGGTGAGCGCCGGGATCATCAACGGCGTCGGCGACGGAACGCTTTCCCCGAAGACCAGCGCCACCCGCGCACAGGTGGCCACCATGCTCATGCGCTATGACGGCCTCGGCCAGTAAACAAAACACAGCATCCCTTCCCGCCCCGCGGGACGGGAAGGGATGCGAAACACGATCCATCAATTCACGGCGAAATCCGCCGCACAATATGAAAGGAGCTTAAAAATGGGTATTTTCAAACACAAGGAGGATACAAAGAAAGCCGTCGATCAGGCAAAAGAGGCGATTGACGCCGGCATGGAGGAGCTGAACGAAGAGGCCGCCAAGGACATCGCCGGCGGCGGCATGTTTGACGATGTGCCCACGGTCATCGAGCATTCCTATAACGACGAGGACCGCAGCCGTTATTGATCGGTGCTGCAAAGGCTCCCTTTGCACAAGGGAGCCATTGTGCGGAGAAGCCTCCTGAAACTCCGGTACCCCCGACAGTTCGCTTCC
The DNA here is from genome assembly GCA_946407675.1 of uncultured Clostridia bacterium. Lineage (GTDB taxonomy): Bacteria > Bacillota > Clostridia > Oscillospirales > Oscillospiraceae > SVKR01. The sequence goes on along the minus strand of CAMJPK010000022.1, from coordinate 6,176 downwards.
TGTCGGGGGTATCATGCTGCAAATCATAAGACCTTTTTCACGAGATCGAGGAGAGAAACAGAATGAGAAAAAAGCTATGGATCGTCGTGATCGCTGCTGCGCTGCTGTGCTCAGCCTGCGCAAAATCGGACACAACGAAAGCGGACGCTTCCAAGCCGGATGCGGATGATTCGTTTTGGATGTCTGATATTACGGATGAAATCTTTGAACGGATCAAAGGGAAATCCTTCAAGGACGACTGCACGCTCCCCCGGGAAGATCTGCGTTATCTTCACGTGCTGCACGTGGATCTGAACGGGGAGACCCGTGAGGGGGAGATGATCGTCAACTACCATATCGCGGAGGACGTGCTGGAGATCCTCCGGCAGCTGTATGAAGCGAAGTATCCCATTGAGAAGATCCGCCTGGTGGATGAATACGATGCGGACGATGAGCGGAGCATGGAGGACAACAATTCCTCCGCCTTCAACTTCCGCTTCATTTCCCATACCACAAGGGTCTCCAAGCATGGCCTTGGCCTTGCGGTGGACATCAACACATTGTATAATCCTTATACGAAAATCGTCGATGGCGAGCGTATTCTGGAACCGATCACGGCGGAAGCATATCTGGACCGGGATGCGGACTTCCCGTATAAGATCGACCATGAAGACCTGTGCTTCAAGCTGTTTACCGAGCACGGCTTTGAATGGGGCGGAGACTGGGAGGATCGGAAGGACTACCAGCATTTTGAGATCCCCACCGCCCAGATCGAAGAGTGGTATCCGGAAAACCAATGATGAGCAATAAATGAGTAAAAGCGGAGCGTGATGATTGTGATTTCCCTGGTTTTGTCTTTTGCGGTCCTGATCGCGGGATATTTTGTCTACGGCAAGGTCGTAGAACACACTTTTGCCCCCGACGAGCGGCAGACCCCGGCCTACGCAAAACGCGACGACGTGGACTTCCTCCCGATGCCGACGTGGAAAGCCTTTCTGGTGCAGCTGCTGAACATCGCGGGCACCGGCCCGATCTTCGGCGCGCTGATGGGGGCCTGCTTCGGTCCGGTGGTCTTTCTGTGGATCATCTTCGGCTCCGTGCTGGGCGGCGGCGTCCACGACTATATGTGCGGCATGGTGTCCGAGCGGCACGACGGGGCATCCATCGCGGAGCTCAGCGGCATCTATCTGGGGAAGGGCGCGAAGTGGGTCATGCGCATCTTCTCCGTGCTGCTGCTCTTGCTCACCGGCACCGTGTTCGTCACCTCGCCGGCGGCGCTGCTGGCAAGGCTGACGCCGGCGGCGCTGGGCACGACCTTCTGGATCGTCGTGATTCTGGTCTATTACATCCTGGCGACGCTGCTGCCCATCGACAAGATCATCGGGCGGCTCTACCCGGTGTTCGGCGCGGTGCTCATTATCATGGCAGTCGGCATCCTCGGCGGCATCGTTGTCGGCGGCTACACCGTCCCGGAGATCGCGCTTGCCGACCTGCACCCGGAGAACCTCCCGATCTGGCCGTACATGTTCGTCACGGTGGCCTGCGGGGCCATCTCCGGCTTCCACGCCACCCAGTCGCCCATGGTGGCGAAGTGCATCACATCGGAAAAGCTGGGCCGCAAGGTCTTCTATGGCGCGATGCTTTCGGAGAGCGTCATCGCCCTGATCTGGGCGGCGGGCGGCGTTGCCTTTTACGGGGCGACCGGCGGGCTGCATGGGGCCATCTCCTCGCTGGGCCAGTCCGGCGTGGTCTATGAGATCTCCACCGGGATGCTGGGGCCGGTGGGCGGCGTGCTCGCCATTGTGGGCGTGATCGCCTGCCCCATCACCTCCGGCGACACGGCCTTCCGCTCCGCCCGGCTGATCCTTGCGGAGATCACGCATCTTGAGCAGAAGCAGATCAAAAACCGCCTGATCATCACGCTGCCGCTGCTGGCCGCGGGCGCAGTGCTGACGCAGCTGGACTTCAACGTGCTCTGGCGCTATTTTAGCTGGAGCAACCAGACACTGGCGATGATCGCCCTCTGGGTCGCCACGGCCTATCTGCTGAAAACGCATCAGAATAAACGGGCCAGCCTGTTGACGGCGCTGCCCGCCACCTTCATGTCGGCGGTTAGCATGACCTACATCCTCATGGCGAAGGAGGGCTTACGCCTGGGCGCTGCCGTCGCCTATCCCATCGGCATCGTCTTCGCTGCGGCGCTGTTCGCGGTCTATCTCGTCATGGGACGGAAAGCGACATGACCCATTCAGATGTTTGAAACCACTTATCTGTTCCTACGAATCATAATTACTATTTGTCGATAATTCCTCTCGCTTTTTCATTCTCTGTCGCATATACTATATGTGAAAAGCAATACAATGAACTGGGAGATAGATTATCTGCCATAGGCGCAGAAGGATATGCGGGACCTCGATCACAGCGTACAGACGCAGGTTTTGAAGGGCATCCGAAATGAAGATCATTGTGGTTTCCGCCCGTACGGACGAACAGGTCTACAAGGAAGCCGCCAGACGCCGCACGAAATAAGCACTTTGACACATGACAGGACAGTCTTTTTGACTGTCCTGTTTGCATAGGGCGTCTCATTTCTGATCGAGCCGGCTGCTTCCAACGCAAAAAAAGTTGACAATCTGGCAACCCCCCTTGAAGACAGGAGCGGAAAATATGTAGAATAATATGAATTATAGTATGCACTTTCATCGGAGGAGAACGCCATGGAACAGCAATTATTCAGGAAAGAGAGCGTGGAGCGTGTTTCTTCGCCGGAACAGCTCAGCGACTATCTGCACGTTACGTCGCCTGCGACCTGGGTCGTACTGGCGGCGGTGATCCTGCTGCTGGCAAGCCTTTTCGTATGGGCCGGCGTGACCGCGGTGGAAAGCTATGCGACGGGGCGCGCCGAGGTGCGCGGCGGCGTGCTGACCATGACCTTTGATGATGCGGATAAGGCCGAAAACGTCGAGGTCGGCATGAACGTCAAGGTGGGCGATATGGTGACGCCCGTCCTGTCCATCGGACATGACGCAAACGGCAGCCCTCTGGCCGTGGCGGACGCCGATCTCCCGGACGGAAGCTACGATGCCCGCGTCGGGTACCGGAGCACACAGATCATCGCCATGCTGTTCAAATAAAGGGTGGCGGCGATGGGAAACAAACAAGCTAAGGTCGCCAAGGTCCCCGTGGTCATGCAGATGGAGGCGCTGGAGTGCGGCGCCGCGTCCCTGACCATGGTGCTGGCCTATTACGGCAAATGGCTTCCGCTGGAGCAGGTGCGCTTAGACTGCGGCGTCTCACGGGACGGCTCCAACGCCAGCAACATCATGAAAGCCGCCCGGCGATACGGGATGACCTCCAAGGGCTTCAAGGCAAGCGTGGAAGCCATCCGGGCTAGCGGCGCTTTTCCCTGCATCATCCACTGGAATTTCAACCATTTCGTTGTGCTCTGCGGGTTTCGCGGGAAATACGCCTATCTGAATGACCCCGCCCGCGGCAACGTCCGGGTCACGATGGAGGAATTCGACAAGGCCTTCACCGGCATCTGTCTGACCTTCACCCCATCGGAGGACTTCCAGCCCAGCGGGAAGCGGAAAAGCACCTTCGCCTTTGCGCGGAAACGCCTCGTCGGGGCGGGCAGCGCCGTGGCCTTCGTGATGCTGACGAGCGCGATCGGTTATCTGTTCACGATCGTGAATCCTGCCTTCTCCCGGTTCCTGATGGATCGGCTGCTGACAGGCGAAAACAGAGAACTGCTGATGCCATTCATCGCCCTTGTGACTGCGGTCAGCGTTTTGCAGGTCTTTGTTGCGGCGATCCAGGCGGTTTATTCTCTCAAAATCAACGGAAAGATGGCCGTGATGGGCAGCAGCACCTTCCTCTGGAAGGTCATGCGGATGCCCATGGAGTTCTTTTCCCAGCGCCTGGCGGGCGACATCCAGGCCAGGCACAAGACAAATGCCACCATTGCGGCCACGCTCGTCAACACCCTGACGCCCCTTGCCATCAGCCTGGTCATGCTGATCTTCTATCTGGCGGTCATGCTGAGCTACAGCCCGCTGCTGACGCTCATTGGCGTTGCCAGCATCGCGATCAACATCTTTATGAGCCGCCTGATCTCGGAAAAGCGCGTCAACATCACCCGCGTCCAGGCGCGAGATTCGGGGAAGCTGGCTGCCGCTACGGTTTCCGGCATTCAGATGGTGGAGACCATCAAGGCCAGCGGCGCGGAAAACGGCTATTTCCAGCGCTGGGCCGATTATCAGGCGTCTGTGAACGCGCAGAATGCGCGCTTTACCGTGCTCGATCAATACCTGGGTATGATCCCTGCGTTCATCACCACCCTCGCCAATGCGCTGGTGCTTGTCCTGGGCATCTGGCTGTGTATGCGCGGCGAATTCACTCTCGGTATGGTGACGGCGTTCCAGTCCTTCCTGATGAGCTTTATGACGCCCGCCATGACGATGATCACGGCTGGGCAGACGATCCAGGAGATGCGCACGCAGATGGAGCGCGTGGAGGACGTGATGGAATACCCGGAGGACGTTATATTCTCCAGCGGTTCTGCCACAGAGGATACGGACTACGACAAGCTCACCGGGGAAGTGGAGCTGCGCAACGTGACCTTCGGTTACTCCCGGCTCGCGCCGCCGCTGATCGAGAACTTTTCGCTCCACATCCAGCCCGGCGGCAGGGTGGCGCTGGTGGGCGCGTCCGGCTGCGGCAAATCCACGGTCGCGAAGCTCGTTTCCGGGCTGTACCAGCCCTGGAGCGGCGAGATCCTGTTTGACGGCAAGCCGATGTCGGTGATCAACCGCGCCGTGTTCACCTGCAGCGTTTCCGTCGTAGATCAGGACGTCATTCTCTTTGAGGACACCATCGCCAACAACATCAAGATGTGGGACAGCTCCATCGAGGATTACGAGATGATCATGGCCGCCCGCGATGCGCAGATCCATGACGATATCATGGCGCGGCCCGGCGGCTATCAGGAAAAGCTCTCCGACGGCGGGCGCAACCTCTCAGGCGGGCAGCGGCAGCGGCTGGAGATCGCCCGCGTGCTGGCCCAGGATCCCCATGTGATCATCATGGACGAGGCCACCAGCGCCCTGGACGCGAGAACGGAATATGACGTCACAAAGGCGGTCAATCGGCGCGGCGCGACCTGCATCATCATCGCCCACCGTCTCTCCACCATCCGCGACTGCGACGAGATCATCGTCCTGGACCACGGCAAGGTGGTCGAGCGCGGCACCCACGAGGAGCTTTACGCCAAGGGTGGGTACTATACCGAGCTCATTTCCAGCGACTGAGGGGAGGAGGGAAGCGCATGAAATGGTACGATGAACAGATTCGGCTCCGTATGGAGAAGGATCAGGAGCTTTTTGAAGATTCCCTCTTTTCGATGGCCGCCTCCGTCATGGGCAGGCACGGCGCGGGCGTTCTGAACGATGAGCGCATCATCACCAAGGCCGCCATTGACGAAATTCTGAAATACTTTCACTGCAAGAGCGTGGACATTCCCGATTCCCTCAAAACGCCGGCTGACCAGATGGACTATGCGCTGCAGCCGCACGGCATTATGTACCGGGCCGTCGTGCTCTCCGAGGACTGGTATCGCCATTCCTTCTCCCCCATGATCGCCTACCGCGCGGAGGACGGGCTCCCGGTGGTGCTGCTGCCGGGAAAGCTCGGCGGCTATCGCTGGCACGACAAGGATGGGAACAAAGTCAAGGCCAGCAGGCAGACCGTCTCCCAGCTCCTGCCGGACGCGATTTGTTTTTACAGCCCGCTGCCCCTGAAAAAAATCGGCATAAAGGGTCTGCTGGGCTATATGACGACCTGCCTCAACTGGACGGATTTCGCCGCGCTGATCGGCCTGACGCTTTTGGTGACGCTGTGCGGTATGCTGATGCCGCTGATTACCCGGATGCTGTCCGGCTTCGTGCTGGAAAGCGGCAGTGGACTGATTTTATGGAGCACCGCGGTCTTCATGCTCTGCGTTCTCGTCTCCTCCCAGCTGCTCACGGCGTCGCGGGAGCTGGCGATGGCGAGGATCAAGATCAAGGTCGGCGTCCCCATGGAGGCGGCGATGATGTCAAGGCTGATGAGTCTGCCGACCACCTTCTTCAAGCAGTACTCCGCCGGCGAGCTGGCCAGCCGAAGCTGGGCGGTCAACAGTCTCTCAACGCTGCTGCTGG
>CAMJPK010000021.1 GCA_946407675.1 uncultured Clostridia bacterium | reverse complement strand
TGAGGGGACAGGCGGCCTCCGCAGCCGCCAGCGCGGTCCCGGGCGTCTGCGGCAAGGCGCTGCAGGCGCTCTTCCCCACCGGGCTGCTGTACGCGGGGGTGGATCTCGCATGGTGAAGCGCTTCTTCATCGGGCGCGACGTGCGCCTGAAGAGTGAGATTGTGCTGCCGGGCGGCGATGTGGTCAAGGTGAACACCAACGTCTCCGCCGACCGGCTGGCGCTGAACCGCGCCTTCAACGAGACGCTGAAGCCGGCCACGGTCTACGCCAAGGACCCCACGCCGGAGAACACCGAGGTGTTTTACCGCAAGTACGCGGAGTTCGTCCGGCTGATCCTGGGCGACAAGGCCTACAGCAAGGCCCTGAAGGCCTACGACGGCGACACCGTGGAGCTCTGCCGGCAGCTGGACCGCTGGATCGCCACGGCCTTCGTGCCGAAGCTGCAGGAGGCGTCCCGGCAGGAGCTGGCGAACCGCAAGAAGATCTTCAAGATCGGAAAATGAAGACGATCATCGACCTGCCGGTGCGCGTCACGCTGTCGGGGCGGGTCTGCCGCATCCGGCCCACGGTGAAGCGCGTGCTGGCGGCGCTGGACGCGCTGGAGGACGACGGGCTGCTGTACGCGGACCGGGCGCGGCTGTTCGTGTGGCTGGTCTACCGATTCCCGCGCCCGAGGGCGACGGAGGAGGCCGTGAACGCGGCGCTGGACCTGCTGCGGGAGGAGCCGCCCTACCGGCGCATGGAGGGCCCGGAGACCCTGAGCCTGGACCAGGACGCGGCGCTGATCGTGGCGGCCTTCCGGCAGCTGTACGGCATCGACCTGCCCGGGGAGGCCGGCCGGCTGGACTGGCGCGTGTTCCAGGCGCTGCTCTCCGGCATCACGGACGGGACGCGCATCGGCGAGATCATGGGCATCCGCGGGCAGAAGCTTCCCCGGCGGACGCCCTATAACGGCGAGCAGATTCGGGAGCTGCAGAAGCTCAAGGCGGTGTACGCGCTGAAGAAGCGCCACGGGGAGACATTCGAGGACGGCCTGAAGCACATGGCCATGGTGCTGGCGTCGCTGGCGGAGGATAAGACAGATGATAAGCCCGGGGATCGACCGAGACCGGATCACGCCGGAATGGCTGACGAAGCTGACGGAGCCCATTGAGGCCCTCTATACCGCGCTGCAGCATGATTTGATTGTGAACATCGCCCGGCAGTTCAACGTGTTCGGCCGGAAGGCCAACATCCCGACGTCCTATGCCTGGCGCGGGTACATGCTGGGGCAGCTGGGCGGGCTGACCAGGGAGAATTACGACACGATCGCGCGGTACAGCGGGGACATCTCCGAGGCCACGCGGCTGGCCGTGCAGACCAGCGTGGAGGCGTCCGTGGGCGTGGTGGACCGGGCGTTCATGGACGAGATCCTGGACGCGGAATACGCGCCGGAGATCACGGAGACCACGGAGCGCGTGACCGGGTACTACGTCAACCAGGCGCTGGAGAAGCAGAACCTCGTGAACACCGTGATGCTGAACAGCACGCGGCGATACTATGAGCAGACTGTGGGCGCCACCTCCGACGCGCTGGACCAAAGCCTGGACGCGGCGCAGCAGGCGCTGAACGCGGCCGCGGGCGGCGTGATCCACGGCACGACGGACTTCTACAGCGCGCTGCGGGACTGCGTGCGGGACATGGCCGACCACGGGCTGACGGGCTTCTACGACAAGGCCGGCAGGGAATGGAGCGCGCAGGCCTACGTCACCATGGACATGCGCACGACGGCCGCCAACGCGGCCCGGGAGGCGGCCATGGAGCGCAACCGCGAGTACGGGAACGAGCTGATCGCGGTCAGCAGCCACCCGGGCGCGAGGCCGCTGTGCGAGCCCTACCAGGGCGGCGTGTACTCCACCGACGGCAGCACCGGCGAGACCACCGACGTGCACGGCGCGTCCATCAGCTACTATCCGCTGGAGCTGACCAGCTACGGCGAGGCCGCCGGACTGTTCGGCATCAACTGCGGCCACTACCCTTCCCCGTTCATCCCGGGGCTGAGCGTGGTGCGGAAGCTGGACATCAGCCACGAGGAAAACGAGCGGCTGTACAAGGAGAGCCAGCATCAGCGGTACATGGAGCGCCGGGTGCGGGCGGCGAAGATCGAGGCCGACGCGCTGAAAGCCGCCGGCGACGCCGAGGGCGCGAAGGCGGCGCGGGCGAAGGCGCGGGAGCGGAACGCGGAGCTGAAGGCGTGGTGTAAGGAGAGGGAGCGGGCGTATTATCCGGAGCGGGTGAGGGTGACGAGGGGCGAGAAGGCGACACCGAGCGGGAACGGATACAAACTCAACAGCGATTCAACAACTACTCCCACAACTACTCCCACAACTGCAAGCCCAGTACCGGTAAATTTGTCGAATTCAAGCGGCAATGAATTGCACAATCCGCCTCAAAGTGGTATAATAGACAGTGAAAACGATACAATGCTGTACAGGCTTGATGGCAGCGATTATGGCGCCTATCAAGGCCCGAGACAGGCATGGATTCAAGCAATGTCTTCAGAAGACATCGTTAAGCACTATATGCGTAACGATCTGTATGACGAAGACAATGATGCAATTGATCCGAGTTTTACGTCACTGCCCATAGGCACACAGAGAGAAATCATAGAAGGTTTTGAGTGGGTGCGACGCATATGCAATACGTCGGCATTCCCTCGAAAGGTGCAGTTGGGTTCAGTAAAACGTGGCGCGTCTGGCGGTTATGACCGCGAAACGCAAGCTATTACACTCTCCCGCAGTATCAAGAAAAAAGAGGGGTTCAGGACAGGCGCACATGAATTCGTCCATCATATGGATAATGTAATGGGCATTATTGCACCGCGCATATATGCTGAAGCCGAAAAACAGCTATTGGAATCAGGGGAGTATTCTAAAACGGATTTATTCTATATGCGTTTGAAGTTGGCAGGTGCACAGATGGATGATCCGCGAGAAATCCTTGCTTATTCAGTAGAAGCGTATGCAATCAGTACTTCCAATCCTTTGGCAATAAGAATCACTGAGTTGTTCGTAGAAAGGTGCGATAACGATGACGAATAGAATAGTGCGTCCACGTTATATCTACGAGGAAGAAACGCGTTTATGTCGTCAGTTCTGTGATCAGCAAGAAGATAAGAACGCTGATAATGATGTACTTAGAAAAGCATGGGATGAATATCGAATGAAACATGCATCTCTACGGTTAAAACGATATTGGGCTATGGTTGAAGAGATCATTTCTTCACCAGGCATAAATGGATGATTTGGCCGCCCACCCCGGGCGGTTTTTTCGCGCACATCTTTGGATGTGCTTTTTTCATGCCCATTTCAGGAGGTGAGGATCTATGGCCAGCGACGGACGCATTGAACTTGAGCTTACTGTCAAAGACAATGCCAGCGGTCAGGTAAACAGCATCGTCAGCGACATCGAGCATAAGATCGGCAGGGCCAGCGGAGACGTCAAGATCGGCCTGAAGGCTTCCGACGAGGCCAGCAAGGTCATTGACCAGGTCAAGGACAAGACGGAGAAGGGCGCCGAGGGCAAGGCTACCCTCAAGGCCGACGATCAGGCCACCAGCGTCATCAACGCGGCCAAGGAGAACACGGAGAAGGGCGCGGAAGGCAAGGCCACGATCAAGGCCGACGACCAGGCCAGCGACACGATCAAGACCGTCCGGGAGGATTACGAGAAGGGCGCGGAGGGCAAGGCCACCGTCACCGGCGACAACTCGGACGCCGCCGGCGCCATGGCCCGGACCCGGACGGACTACGAGCGCGGAGCCGAGGGCAAGGCCACCGTGACCGGGGACGATGAGGCCACGGCTACGCTGACAGGCGTCCGGACGGACTACGAGAAGGGCGCGGAAGGCAAGGCAACGGTAACCGGGGACGATGAAGCCACAGAAACGCTGACCAGCGTCCGGACGGACTATGAGGCCGGGGCCGCGGGTACGGCGACGGTTACGGCCAACGTCACGGACGCCAAGAGCGGCATCGATGATGTCAGCACGGCGGCGCGGAACGTCGAGGGCGGCACGTCGACCATCACCGCAGAAACCAACGGCGCTAAGGGCGATATTGATGATGTCAGCACGGCGGCGCGCAATGTCGAGGGCGGCACGTCGACCATCACCGCAGAAACCAGCGGCGCTAAGGGCGATATTGATGATGTCAGCACGGCGGCGCGCAATGTCGAGGGCGGTACCTCCGTCATCACCGCGGACGTCAATGGCGCGTTGTCGGCCATCTCCGAAGTGCAGGAGGCACTGAACAACCTGAGCAACACTCCCACACAGGTAGGCGTAGGCGCAGATGGTTCCGGCGCGCCTGATGGCGGCGGAAACAGTGGGGGCGGCTCCGGCAGCGGCATCGGCGGCAAGATCGCCGGCGCGGCGTGGGGTGCGGCGAAAGACGTAGTGTCCGGCGTATTCAGCGCCGGTATTCCTTACGAATATAAGCTTCAGACCGTGGGCACACTGGCCAAGATCGGCAATCCCGAAGCCGATCTGGACGCCTTCGGAGAAGCCATGATGCAGATCGCGGCAGAGAGCGGCCAGGACATCGGCACGCTGCTGGACGCGGCTTATAACGCATTGTCGTCGAATGTTTCCTGGGGCAACGACGCGCAGGGCACAGATCTGCAGAACTACATCCGCAATCAGGCCATGCTTGCCATCGCAGGCCGCACGGACGTCAACACCGCGCAGAACGCCACGTCTGCCCTGGCGAACATGTACCGCGACCCGTTGGCCAACAATCCCGAATTCGCCGCTCGCGTGGGTAAAGTCACCCCCGAACGAATCGCCGAGATGATGGTCAAGGGCGCGTACAAAGGCAGAATGACCGTCGGTGAGTTGGCTACGAGTATGTCCGGCTCTATGAGCACAGCGGCGGCCATGGGCATCGCGCCTGAAGACATCACTGCCATGTATGCCGTTCTGACCCAGACCGGTATGTCGACGAACAATGCGGAAACATCCATAAACCGCATCATTCAGGGTCTCAGCGACAGAGGCAGCGACGCCGAAAAATATATGCAGAAGGCGCTTGGTAAGAACGGCAAGTTCCACCTGCAGGACGCCATTGACAGTGGACTGTCGTTAATGCAGATCCTGACAACCATGGGCGAGTACGGCGCGAAGAACAGGCTGACGCTCAAGGATATGTTCTCCCTCTCGATTGCCGGCCGGGGCGCGCAGGCGCTGTATAACTCCAAAGACTACTGGGCAGAGACTCAGAATTATATGTATAACGGTGACGCGCTTTTCGGCGCCACCTATGACATGATGCTGGGCACGACAGCCACGAGCCTTGACAGAATAAAGCAGCAGTTCAAAGCATACGGGATCGAGCTCTACAAAGCCCTTGCCCCCAGCGTGCAGAAGGCGCTGGGCGTGGTGACCGGCGAGAAATTCCGGCTGACCATGGCACGGATCACCAACAAAATCGCCCGGTTCCTGGAGAGTGACGCCCTGGAAAACCTGATCGACGGACTGGTTAACGCGGCGGGGTCGCTGCTGGACGTGCTGAACGGCAAGAAGAGCTGGGGCGACTTCTTCGGCGAGATCACCGGCGGGCTCAAGGAAGTGGGCGAGACCGTCATGCAGTGGCTGGAGGATGGGGTCATCAATATCATCAATTCTGCTTTGGAAGGTTTGCCTTGGGCGCTCAAGAAGTTTCTTGGTATCGAAAACGGCGCGCACATCGAGACCCGTACGGAACGAGAAGCACGGCTGGCGGAGGAGCAGGAGCAGATCAACGAGTTCGGCGGGATCCTGTACAACGGGTATATTATGGACCCGAATTTGAGTCCGGAAGACCGCGTTAAAGCCGAAAAAGCCATAGACGCAGTAACCGCCGAGGCGGACAGGCTCGTAGCAGAGCACGAGGCGATATATGGAGAAATGACCCCGGCAGAACGCGAGCAATTCCTGCGTGAAAAGGCCGGTTACCAGTATGACGTAGCTGGCTTTGGCGAATTTACCGACGCGGGGCAGATCACTGAGGCCAACGCCGATCAAGTAGCGGCCTACTATCAGCGCAAGGAAGATGCGGCGCAGAACGAGAAAAGCCTGTCCGTGATGGACCAGTACGACATCTACGACGCGAAGAGCTTCAGCCGCCTGGCAGGGTCGGCAATGCGCACGCAGGACCCTGAGGCCATCGGACAGCTGCGGGACGTTCTGATCGCCATTGGCGACCTCGCCGCGGGCGGCGAAACCGGCTGGTGGTCGAAGGGCGCGCAGGACTACAGCAACGGCGTGGCCTCGGACGAAGGCGTAGCCTATGCGGCCATACAGAGCGCGGCGGATTCGGCAGCCGCCTCCACGGAGGACGCCGCGGCCGGCATGGACGACGCGGCGCGGGCGTCTTCCCGGGTCAGCTCCAGCATGTCCGGACTGCCCGGCACGATCACTTCGCTGGGCGCAGCGGCGGCCTACGCAAGCGGGGAACTAAGCAACGTCCACTATGCCGGTTATCTCCACGCCGTCGGTCTGGACCGGGTGCCCTACGACAACTACCCGGCGCTGCTGCACAAGGGCGAGATGGTGCTGACGGCCGCGGAGGCCAGCGCGTTCCGCTTCGGCGGCACCGGCAGCGCGGGCGGCGGATTCGACGTGAACGGCCTCGCCTCGGCCATCGCCGGCATGGCCGTGCAGATGGACGGGAAGACCGTCGGGCGGCTGGTGGAGCGGAGCGTTTCCCAGGAGCAGGGCGTGCGCTACAACCGCCAGGCGCGGAAAGGATAAGTTATGCTGCAGTTTAACGGCAAGCCCCTGCCGAGGGGCGTCGGGCTGCTCAACTACACCGTGAGCAGCCCCATGACGACACGGCGAACCATCGACATCCCGGAGGCGCGGGGCGTCACGCGGACGGGCAGCAAGCTGGGCGCGCGCTATGTGTCGCTGAGCTACGTGCTCTGGGGCGAGAGCGTGCGGCAGAACGGCCTGATCCTGAACGAGCTGAGCAAGTGGTGCTACTCCGAGGGCGCGGGGCAGCTGATCCTCCCGGGCATGGAGACCGGCTACCTTGAGGCGGAGTGCTCCACCTACCCGCAGCCGCAGATCGGCATGGGTCAGGAGAGCGAGATTCAGTTCTTCTGCTACCGGCCTGAGTTCATCTCCGTGGCGGAGTACTCCGGCAGCGCGACCGGCACCAACGTGATCGCCGGCAGCGTGCCCACGCCCATGCTGTTCGAGCTGACAGTGGCCAGCGACCTGACAGACCCGGAGTTCGAGATCGCCGGGAAAACCATCGCCGTGGACGGCACGGTGGAGGCGGGGCCGCTGGTCATCGACACGGAGTTCGGCATCGTGCGCTCCAACGGCGAGAACATCGCCAGCCTCCTGACGCTGGACAGCGAGCCCTACATCATGGCCGCGCCGGGGGCGCTGGCGGTGACGCTGCCCGCGGGCGTGACCGGGACCGTGAAATGGAGGAACCGCTGGATATGACGAAGTTCTACTTCTTCGACCGCGACGACGGCTTCCTGTACACGCGCTCGGACGCCATTGAGTTCGTGCATTACACCAAGGACTTCTCGTTCAAGGGCGCCTTTCCCCCGCATCCGGCCTACACGCTTGAGACCGGCATGCGCGTGGGCTGGCAGGACGATGATAAGGTCTGGCAGGTGCACGAGATCACCAAGGTGGGCCGGGACGCCTTCGGCGGGCAGGTCGACCTGGAGGGCGTGCATATCGCCCTGGCGGAGCTCCGCGACTTCGTGATCGAGGAATACGAGGTCAAAAAGACCGCGGTGGACACGGTGGTGGCGGCGATCCTGACCGGCACCGGCTGGCACAAGGGCACGCTGACCGGCGGCTATTCCAGCGTGCCGGTAAACACCTACACGCTGACGCACGCGGCCAACCTGTACAGCCAGCCCAAAGCGAAGAGCGAATACCGCATCAATGCCAGGGACGCCAAGTACCCCAAGGGCACGAAGCTGTACGCGGTGGACGACACGAGCCTGAATAACTGGTACATGGTGGAGACGCCGGACGCGCGCACGGGCTGGATGGAGTCGGATGACATGCAGTACACCGGGCAGGAGACGGGCTCCAAAGCGGCCACCTACGGCATCATCACCATTGACGAGATGCAATGGACGACCGCGTGGGAGCTGCTGGAGACGGCCATGGAAAAGGCCGAGCTGCTGCTCTCCCCGCGGGTGACGATCAACGAGGAGACCGGCGAGTGGGGGCGGTACATCGACATGCTGAGCACCACGCCCACGTTCCGCGGCGTCCGGCTGACCTGCGACACGAACATTCAGGAGGGCTCCATCGAGTACGACGCCGGCGGCCTGTACACGGCGCTGTACGGGCTGGGCAAGAATGACCTGGACTTCGGTTCCGTGGTGTGGACCGTCGCGGGCGGCTACCCCGCGGACAAGCCCGCGGGGCAGAAGTACATCGTGGACCCGGAGGCGCTGGCCCGGTACGGACGCGCCGGGCAGAACCGCTTCGGCGTGATCTACTTCGACGATGAAGACGATAAGGACGTGCTGCTGCGCAAGACGTGGGAGAAGCTGCAGATCGTCAACGAGCCGGCGATCACCATCAGCGGCACCATCGCGGACTTGTACAAAATGGGCTACGGCGGCGAGAGCATGCGGCTGTACGACGCGGTGCATGTGGTGCTGCAGCCCATCGACACGAAGGTCGAGGCGCGCGTGATCGACCTGGAAAAGGACCTCGTGCAGCCGGAGAACACGAAGCCGACCATCGGGACCAGCATCGGCGTGGACATCATCAGCACGCTTATGAGCACCTACAGGAGGTAGAGACATGGCAAACTGGATTATTCAGCAGTACGCCGACCTGGGCGAGGGCATCAACGCCGACCAGAAGCGGATGGACATCATGCCCATTGCCTACCCCGGGGATGACCGGGCGCACGTGTGGCAGGTGACGGTCACGAAGAACGGTGAGCCGTTCAACGTGGAGAGCGGTCACACCGTTGAGGCTTACTTTTTCAGGGAATATGACGGGCAGAGCCCGATGGCTACCGGGACGATCGTCGGCAGCGTGTGCAGCGTGGCCCTGCCGCAGGAGGCCTACGCCTACCCCTGCCGGGTGACGGGCATCATGCGGTTGAGCACCAGCGGAAGCGGCGAGGTCACCACCATCGGCGTGATCAGCTTCCACGTGGGCGAAAACCTGACAGGAGTGATTATCGACCCGGGCGAGGCGATCCCGAGCATCGACAACCTGCTGGCAGAGATCCACCGGATGGAAGTGGCGAACAGCTACACGGAGACCTTTGAGTTCCGCGTGCTGGGCCTGGAGAAGGCCACGACCGGCGCATGGTATCCGCCCATGGAGGTGGGCGGCATCTCCACCAGCACCGGCGCCAACACCTCCAGCACCAACGCCTCCGGCAAGGCCCGGAGCCGGTCGACAAGCATGATCCCGTATGTTGAGGGGCAGACTGTAGCTGTCGAGGATGGCTATTTGTACATGATACTGTACTATGACAGCGAAGGTGCATATACCGGGGTCTACGAGGGCTGGTACAGCACTGAGCATACAATCAAGAACAGCGTGAGTAAGACGGTTAATAACCAAACGGTTACATACGATGTCGGTTATTTCCGCCTGCTCGTTAGAAACTCCAATATTACTGACTTTACAGGAGTTCCGAATACGTTTATAACGGTAGGCCAGCCCGGCAGTATGGAATCGAGAATGAATGTGTATTCTAATATCCACGACAAGCCGGAGAGCATTGTCAACTCGTTTGCGCGATTTGGTTCTGCCACACTGAACGATTGTACGGTTACGTTGACGAATGGCGGCGACGGCATTCGAACGGCATACTTTGAGCCGGAGCTGAACACAGTAAACGTGCAGGGGACGATCACGTTCAACACGCCGACGATTGCGGCCTGGCTCTGTTGGCGAGACACGGACAACGGCAACCATTACGAGCAATTGACGAATGTTTCTCTCGCCAGCGGCGAGCCGTTCGCATTTTCCTTTGACGCGGCTTATTACCCCATCTATGGTGACGGGAATACGCCGCCGGAGCATCTTGGCAATGGCGTTTATGCGATCATGTTCAATGCGCCAAGCGGCGAGAGCGAAGAGTCTTATCCCGGCACTACTATCACGGTGAATGAACTGACCATCTATAATCCGAATGACTTCCAGTCGGCTGAGTATTACGACGATACCCTGCCGTCCATGATGACCAAGGTGTTTGACGGCATCGACGGCGCACGCGATGCGGCGAACCGGTGGAAAAACCGCTTGCTGCTGACCGCGCCGGACGGCTCCAAGTTCAGTCTGGGCGTCGACGAGAATCACGAGCTTGTCCTGCTCCCCTTCGGCGTCCCGAACCGCGTGCTGTTCGTGGGCAACAGTCTGCTGCTGGGCATGAACCGCGGTAACGCAACGAGCGATCTTTACGTATACGGCATGTGCGCCACCGATCATACGAAGGACTACTACTGGCGCGTGAAGGAAGCGATTCTGGACGTGAACGGTCAGGCAACGTTCAAACGGTTATTTGGCCAGCCTCTCGAAATACTCGGTACTTCTGGCGACTTTGACGATTTGTGGAGTACGGAAATTAACGAGTACACGGGTCAGCCGATGTCCGCAAGCTTCACTGCCGATCTTGACCTCATTATCATTCAGTTGGGTGATAATGCCAACAACGATGACCTGATCGAAGCGCTTGAGGATAACATTCCGTCCTTTATCGCCAACATTCAGGCAGCTTCGCCGAACGCTCGTATCATCTGGGTTGAGGGCTGGTTCAACAGGAGCCACAGTGCGATTAACCGTGCGTTGAACAAGCTGGGCATTGAACATCTGTACATCCACGATTTGCGGGCGGGACATACGGCGGTTTCCGGCCAGAGCTATGAGACTGGCAGCGGCGGCACTGCCACAGTCAAAGACCTATGGATTACGCATCCGGGCGATTCTGGATTTGCGCTTATCGCAGAGGCTATTATCGCCCAGATCGGGCTGTAAGGAGGCGAGGACATGACAGCAAACGAAATGCGGCTGCGGGTGCGCGATACGTACCGAGTCATCCTCGGGCGGAACCTGTACAGCCAGGCCAAGCGGGACTACTGCTTCCGGAAGGCGTCCGACGGGAAGTACTACAGCGACTGCTCCTCCTCCATCTCCTACAGCTACCAGAAGGCCGGGTACAGCTTCGGGATCCTCAATACCGTAGGCATGTACGAGAGCGGCAAACTCAAAAAGGTGGACGTGAAGATCGTGGGCGGCGTACCGGCGGACGTATCGAAGCTGCGCGTGGGCGACATGCTGCTGTTCGCCGGCAACGACAGCTCGCGCGGGTATGCGGGCTTCGTCGGCCACGTGGAGATGATCGGCGAGATCGACGGCGGCAGGGTCATGCTGTACGGGCACGGCTCCGGGACGCCCAGCAAGAAGGACATGGCGGCCTACTGCAAAAAGCGGCAGAACACGAAGGCGTCCACAGCGCGGGGCAACCGGGGCCTGATCAAGGTGGTGCGCTTCATCCAGGACGATGACCGGGACGAACGCCCGGAGGATGATTCCATGCCGGTGGTGACGGTGAAAGACGTGCAGGGCGCGCTGATCACGCTGGGCTATCCGCTGCCGAAGTGGGGCGCGGACGGCGAATACGGGCCGGAGACGGCTTCGGCGATCAAGGCCTTCCAGCGCGATCGCGGCATGGCGGAGACCGGTGAGATCGACAACGCGCTGATCGGCGCGGTTGGGCTTCGGCAGGTCCGGGCCGTCGTGACCGGCGAGAGCGTCTTCGTGCGCAGCGCGCCGATGGTCGACCCGAGGACGGTGCTGGGCGTGGTCAAACAGGGCCGCGAGCTGGTGTACCAGGGCGTGGATAAGGACGGCTTCCATCTGGTCATGTACGACGGGCAGAACGCATGGATCTCCGGGCGGTTCTCGGAGATTAGATAAGGGACAGGGACGGCGGGCAGACCGGCAGCGGGGGATCTCAGTTGTCGAACGCAAAATACGAGAGAAAGAGAGGATACCTCCAATGCTCCCGCGCCATGATGCCTGCCGTCCCGGAAAGGAGGGGACGATATGGAAAGCGTTCTCGACTGGGTGCTGGCCCATTGGGGGGTCTGCACGTTCGTCCTGGCCGCGTTCGTACAGATCACGCCGGGGATCAAATTCTCGCCGCTGACGTGGATCGGGAATTTGTTTCTGGGCAGCATCCGCAAGGACATATCGAGGTTACAGAACCAGATCGACGAGAATGAGAAAGACCGGATCCGGTGGGAGGTGCTGGACTTCGCCAACTCCTGCCGGAACGGCCGGCGGCACACAAAGGACGAATACCAGCATATCATCACTTTGCACGACAAATACAAGCGTTTACTGCAGAAAACCAACGATACGAACGGGGTTTTCGACGAGGATTACGCGTATATCAAGCGATTGTACGCAGAACGACAGGAAAGGAATGATTTTCTGTGAGCATTGATTTGACGGCAATCCTTCAGGCGCTGATCGGACTGCTGGCGGCGCTGATCACGTACAAGCTGGTACCGTGGCTGCGCGAGAAGACCACCCGGGAGCAGGCGGAGCGGTACGCGGCGGCGGTGCGGGTGGCCGTGTTCGCTGCCGAGCAGATCTTCGGCGCCGGGCATGGGGCCGAGAAGATGGACTACGCGATCCGGTATCTCCGGGACAAGGGCTTCGAGGTGGATTCCCGGGAGATTGAGGGCGCGGTCGGGCAGTTCATCAACGCGCTGAATTGGGACTTCGGTGCCGAGACGGCGGAGAAGGACGAAGAGACGGAAAAGACGGAAGAATAAGAATTCCCCCACAGGGCTGCGGCTCTGTGGGGGCTTTTCTTATTTTTGGGAGTACCAGATAATGACAAACCCCTGCCGCACAGCTTCAATGGTGCTGTGGTGACAAGGGTTTGTATAAGGGAGATTTGGCGGGGCTATTTCTCTCTTATACGAACCCTGAGTTATGTCTTCCGGGGGAGGCTCGGAGGGGGATTCTGGGGGCGTGGCGGGGATGTCGTAGGTGGTTTTGGTGCCGGTGAAGTCGGCGACCAGTTTGAAGTGGTCGTCGTAGACGTAGACGGCGCGGATGAAGTCGCGGATGATGCGCTTTTGGAGGGCGGGGTCGGCGGGATTGCCGCCGCGGATGGTTTCGAGGTAGTAGAGCACGCGGGGGCGGTCGACCTGGAGGAGGGTGGACTTTTCGGCGGCGATGCGGGACTGGAGGGCGGATTTGTCGGACTGCAGCTTCGCCATGCGGGACTTGAATTCATCGGCGATGACGCCCAGCTCGACGGCGCGGACGATGTTGTCGATCTGCTTCTGGGTTTCGGCGAGGCGGGCTTCATAGTGGCCGAGCTTCGAGGTCTCGCGCTGCTTCTCCGCCATAGCCATGACGGTGTCGGCGATCCAGTTGAGCATGTCGTCCGTCAGGACGACGGTGAGGATGGCGCGGGTCACCTCCTCCTCTATCCATTCCTTCCGGACGTTCTTCTTGTCGCAGATCCGGCCGATGCGCCTGCCGTTGCACGAATAGTAATAATGCACATCGCCGTGACGGCCCCTGCCGGAGACGCCCACCATGGGGCTCAAGCACTTGCCGCAGAAGAGCTTGCCGGTGAGCAGGTAATCGTTGTTGCTCCGGTGGCGGCCGGAGAACGCGTTGCGGTCTTTGATCAGGTTCTGCACTCTGTCATACGCCTCCCTGGTGATGATCTGGGGCATGCCGCCCTCGACGCGGACGTTTTCGAAGATGTAGACGCCGGTGTAGCGCTCGTTGCGCAGGATGCCGTGGAAGCTGCCCTTGTTCCATTCGCCGCCGCGGGCGGTCTTCAGGCCGCGGGCGTTGAAGTCCCGGGCGATGTCCATGTAGGTCTCGCCAGCGAGGATGCGGGAGAAGGTCTCGCGGACGATCTCGGCGGCGGGCGGGTCGATCTCCGCGCGGCCGTCACCGGATTTGCGGTAGCCGAAGGGGAGCGCGCCCACCACCTTGCACTTCTGGGCGCCGTCCAGCATGCCGCGGCGGACGTCTTCGGAGAGGTTGTCCGAGTAGAACTCGTTCAGCGACATCATCATGCGCAGGGCGAGGCGGCCGGCGGCGTTGTCGCCGAAGTTCTCCTTGCAGTAGACCACTTTGATGCCGGCGGCGTCCAGACGGTTCTCGCAGCGGAGCGCGTCCAGCATGTTCCGGGCGAGGCGGTTCGACTTGTAGGTGATCAGCACCTGGAATTCGCGGCGGTCGGCGGCGCGCATCATGCGCTGGAAGCCGGGGCGGCGGTCGTTGCGGCCGGTCATCGCGCGGTCTTCGTAGGTCGCCACCACCGTCAGGCCGCTGTCCTGCGCGTAGCGGGTGCATTCCTCCACCTGCTGCTCGATGCTGGCATCGTTCTGGGCGCTGCTGGAGTATCGGGCGTAAATGGCTGCTGTCTTGGACATGGAATCACCTATTCATCGGGCTGGAGCCAGCGGTCCTCCAGCACGGCCAGCACGGGGTCGTATTCGCGGAGGTATTTGCCCGGGTCGAAGGGCGGGGCCGCCGGGAGATCAGGCTTCGGCACCAGATCGGCGGCGCGCTTCAGGGCCGGGATGGCGCGCGTCAGATCGGCGCGGGCTTCCACGGCGCGGATGTCTTCGTCCGAGTTGATGTCATCGTGGGCGATGTGGTCCAGCTCGTGGTCGGCGGCGTCCTTCTGCTGGGCCGCGGTCAGGTGCGCGTTGATGTAGACGTTGGCGAAGCCTTCGTCATCGTAGACTACGATGCCGTGGGCGTGGGGCGGCATGTCCATCAGGCGGATGGCGTATTCACCCTCCAGGTCAAGGAGTGTCCGTTTCGTCATAGTCGTTACTCCCCCCTTATCACGCGGATCATCTGCTTGATCTGCTCCATCTCTTTTTTCGTGGCTCCTTTGGTGAGCTTCAGCATCGAGCGGTATTCCGGGTTGCGCCGAAGTTCCTCGCGGATTTCCCACAATTCATCTTCGTCATCTTCGCTCAGGGTGAGTCGTACCGGATTGTCGTCGATGTCATCGAACAGCTTATCCAGAGTAATCCCCATGCCGTTGGCAAGTTTCATATAGGTGTCGATCGTCGGCTTGAGCGGCTTGCCGGTTTTGGGATTGACTCCGCTGACCAGCATGGAGATATACCCGTTGGTAAGCCCGCAGTTGATCGCAAACTGCCGTTGCGACATCGCATGCTTCCCGATGTATTCGCTTATGTATTCTCCCAGCGTCATTTTTCATCCCTCGCCTTTTCTGCTGTTTACTATATTATACACTTGCGCGTTTGACGTGTCAACAGCAAATGTAATTGAAATGTAACATATTCTGTGCTTAATCGGATTGACATTCAGTGCTTAATGCGTTATACTGTGTTTGACTGTTAAACAGTCGCGCGGGCAAGGGGGTGATGAGTTGAAGTACCGCATCAAGGAAATCCGTGAGCAGAAGGGCATGTCTCAGGTGGAACTGGCTGAGAAGTCCGGCGTAACAAGGGCGACGATCTGGAAATTGGAGACGAGCGACTCAGAAGCGACGACCACAAAGACGCTTCAGAAGCTCGCCCAGGCTCTGGACGTCGACATGAAGCAGCTTTTTTATGGCTGAGTGCTTAACCGTTAAACAGAGAGGAGGCAGGAGAATGACACGTGAGGAGAGGCTGGCCCACGAATACGCGCAAGGCCCCAAGTGGAACGCGCAGGTCAGGGCTTCGGCCCATTACTGGTCGAACGCATCCAAGTATGAGCTGATCGAGAAGCTGGGCGCCTACGAGGACACCGGCTACTCGCCCGAGGAGCTGAAGCGGCTGATCAAGGAGAAGGTGATTCCGTGACCGATGAGATCGTCATCCGTCCGGAGCTGATTCCGGAGCACGTCCGGGAGGACATCGGCCGGGCCGGGCTGGAGGCGGTGCTCCGCTTCTACCAGGACCCGGAGAACGAGCGAAAGTTTCGTGAATGGCTGCCGGGGTATCTCGCCCGGCAGGAGAAGAAGGAATACCAGCCCGGTTAAGGGCGCAGGAAAGGAAGGAGGAAACACCATGACGACCAAGGACAAGCTGAAGCTGCAGGAGAGCATCGACGCGCGGAACGACGCGCGCGCCCGGGCGTTCTACGGGGAGCCCAAGAGCCCGGAGCAGATCGCCGCGGAGAAGAGCATCCGCTACCACCTGCAGAGGGCGCTGGAGGCGGCGAAGGCCTACTGCCCGGACATCCGCTACCTGAGCCTGGCGGTGACCAACGCCAACAGCAAGGCGCCGCGGCTGACCATCAACAACGAGTACATGGACCACGACAAGGCCCGGCCGCTGAACTATTCGAGCCTGATCGACCGGCACTGAAGGAGGTTACAAAGATGTTGGATGAGATCCTGTTCCTGCCGAGGCTGATCGGCAGGGCCGCGGCGGAGGCCGTGACCGAGGCCTGGGGCTGGCTGATGACGTGCCTGTTCTGGCCGGGGGAGAAGCTGGGGCTGTGGAAGCTGCGGAAGGCCACGGAGGCAAAAGGCGCGCCGCACATGACCCGGAAGCTGGCGCACCTGATCCAATGGACGGCGCTGGCGGCACAGGCGGGGATCCTCGCCGTGGGCGGGCTGAAGTTGTACTGGCTGTGGCTGGCGGGAAGGTGAGCGGATGCCGAGGGAATACCGAACCGGGCCCCTGAGCGTCTGCGGCGGTACGTGGCCGACAATGAACGCGTTTTACCAAGCCATGCAGGTCCAGCAGAAATGGGCGCAGGGCGTCATCTACGCCAACAGAGGCCCCAGGCGCACCAAGGAAGACGCCCTGATGGCCATATTCGCCTCGCGGGTGTGGCACGGCTGGGACGCCGATGAAGAGACCGTCCGGGACAGCGTGCGCGAGCTGCTGGGCATGGGCAAGCCGCGCCACACCAAAGAAGCGTTGGAGAAGAAGGCCGCGGAGAAGGCCAACACGCCGGAATGCCCTCCCGAGGCCAGGGCGGCGGTGGCGCTGTTCCGCGAGGTGCTGCCCCATCATGAAGACTCGGACCTGTTGGCGGCGCATTGGAACGTCGAGGCCGCCGGCGAGGGCGGTGGAGGTTCCGGGGCGAGGAGCTGACGTGGATCGTCGAGCCGGAGCGGGAGCGGCTGGAGTGCTGGCGCAAGGGCGTGATGGTGCGCAAATGGGAGAAGGGAGAATACAGGACATGACGGAGAAGGACAGCGGCGCGTGGCGGAAGAGGCTGGCGGAGAAGTACGGCGACGGGTACGTGCTGCGGCAGCTGGCCGAGGAGGCCTGCGAGCTGGGACAGGCGGCGCTGAAGCTGGTGCGGGCGCGCCGGGGCGAGACGCCGGTGCAGGCGCCGGAGGCCGAGGAGCGGCTGATCGAGGAGATGGCCGACGTGCTGGTGATGGCCGAGATCGCGCTGGTATGCCTGAGGGAGGGCGCGGAGGAGAGCATCGCCGCGGTGGCCGCCGGCAAGTGCCGGAGGATGCGGAAGAGGATGTTGAACGAATGAGCATGTCGAAATACGACTTCGAGCGGCGGCTCCGGGACTGGATCAAACAGGGCGAGCCCTTCCTGGCCTACTGGCACATCAATGGCTGCGGGGTGCTGCAGCTGACGAAGCCGAAGAGGGACGGCTACCTGATCAAGTACGGGGACGGCAGCCAGGCGTTCGTCAAATCGGCCAAGGCCACCCAGGACGCGGCGCGGCAGGGCGCGGAGATCGTCGAGCACTTCACCCGCGCGCCCATCACGAAGGCGTCGACGGAGGCCTGGAAGAAGAGCGTGTACCGGTCCTGGCAGGCCGGGGCCTACAGCATGGTAACCTACGTATACGACGGAGAGGAACTGACCGAGAGAGAAGGAGGAGACTACGATGGAAGGGACATTCCGAGTCATGATCGAGTTCCCGGCGCTGGAGCGGCTGTGTGCGGTGCTGGAAAAGAGGCCGGAGGCGCTGCCGGCGAGCCTGGTCCGGGTGGAAACGGCGCAGAAACCGGCGGAAATCCCGGCGAAAACGGAGAAAACCGCGGAAAAGGCGGCGGAAACGGAGCAGAAACCGAAGGCAAAGCCGGAGCCCAAACCGGAACCGAAGCCGGAACCTGTGCCCGAACCGGAACCGAAGGCCGCGCCGGTGACCATCGAGGCGGTGCAGAGGGCGGCGGCGGAGATACGGGACGCGGGGAAGCTGGACGCGGTGACGGCCCTGTTCCCGGAATTCGGAATCCGCAGACTGAGCGACCTGACGGGGGACGCGGTGCAGGCCTTCGCGGGGAAGCTGAGGGAAATGGGGGCGAGCCTGTGAGCCACGCGGTTCTCTCCCCCTCCAGCGCGGAGCGGTGGATCCATTGCCCGCCCTCGGCGAAGATCAACGCGGAGGCGCCCCGGACGGACACGGCCTACACGAAGGAAGGGACGCTGGCCCACGCGCTGTGCGAACTGAAGGGCCGGAAATACTTCCTGGGCCTCGGGCCGCGGAAGTACGCCGCAGAGCTGAAGAAGCTGCAGGCGGACGAGATGTGGCAGGATGAGATGGAGGACTACACGGAGGACTGGATGGACGCGCTCAAGAGCTTCGACGGGGAATTCGACGCGCGGCCCCACGTGGCGGTGGAGCAGAAGGTGGAGTTCTCCGACATCGTGCCCGAGGGCTTCGGGACCTGCGACTGCGTGATGATCGGCGGCGGGCTGCTGCAGGTGATCGACTTCAAGTACGGCAAGGGCGTGCCGGTGGGCGCGGAGGGGAACCCGCAGCTGATGCTGTACGCGCTGGGCGCGCTCAAGGCCTACGACATGATCTACGACATCGACACGGTGAAGCTCTCCATCGTGCAGCCGAGGATCCGGAGGGAGCCGGACAGCTGGGAGGTGAGCGTGGACGATCTGAACGCCTGGGCGGAGGACGTCGTAAAGCCCGCGGCGGCGCTGGCCATCAGGGGCGAGGGCGAGTACCGCGAGGGCGAATGGTGCCGGTTCTGCGCGATCCGGGGAAGCTGCCGGGCGCGGGCCGAGGCCAACCTCGCGCTGGCCCGGGCGGAGTTCAGGCTGCCGCCGGAGCTGGAGGACGGGGAGATCGGCGACATCCTGCGGGAGGGCGAACGGCTGGAGAGCTGGCTTTCCGACCTGCGGAAGTACGCGCTGAACGCCTGCCTGGACGGGCGGGAGATCCCCGGATGGAAGGCCGTGGAGGGGCGCAGCCAGCGCGCCTGGACGGACGCGGAGGCGGCCTTCGACGCGGCGCGGGCGCTGGGCGTGCCGGAGGCGATGCTGTACGAGCGCAAGCCGGTGACGCTGGCGCAGCTGGAGAAGGCCATGGGCAAGAAGGCCTTCGCCGAAGGGCTGAAGGACTACGTGACCACGCCGCCGGGGAAGCCCACGCTGGCGGCAGAAAAGGACCGGCGGTCGGCGGTGACCGGCAGGACAACGGCGAAAGAGGACTTCGGAGATTACGAACAGGAGGAACAGTAATATGGCGAACAACAATCCCACCCACGTGGTGACCGGCAAGGTGCGGCTGAGCTACGAGCACATCATGAAGCCCTATGCGAACCGGCAGAACGACCCGAACGCGGTGCCCAAGTACTCTGTAACGGTGCTGGTGCCCAAGAGCGACAAGGCCACGAAGGCGCGCATCGACGCGGGCATCCGCGCGGCGCTGGAGAAGGGCGTGAAGAACAAGATGTTCCGGGAGGGCGTGCCGCTGGAGAAGCTGCCCACGCCCATCTACGACGGCGACGGCTACCGCGCGGACGGCTACACGCCCTTCGGCGCGGAGTGCAAGGGCATGTGGGTGTTCACGGCCAGCTGCAGCCAGGAGCGCAAGCCCGACGTGGTGGACCTGAACGGCAACCCGATCATCGTCGCCAGCGAGATCTACAGCGGCATCTGGGCGCGGGTGAGCATGGACTTCTATCCCTACGCGGTGCCGGCGCGGCAGGGCATCGGCTGCGGGCTGTGCCACGTGCAGAAGGTGGCGGACGACACGCCGCTGGGCGCGGCCCGGACGACGGCGGCGGACGACTTCGGCGCGACCGGGGACGAGGACTTCGACCCGCTGGGGTAAGGACAGGCGGCGCGGGGGCGGCGCTCCGCTCCCGCGCGGAGTGAGAAACGGACAAACGGAAAAGCGGAGAAACGGAGGATAAACGGAAATGTGCAGAATGGCGAACGGGGAAAGGGCGAAGCCCACGGTGCATGTGACCACGAGAGTGGACCTGGAGACGGCGACGGCGCTGGAGAACCTGGTGAACGAGACGGGGCTGTCGCGGGCGGGGATCGTCGCCCAGCTGCTGGCCTACGCGGTGAAAAACGTGCGGCTGGAGACGGTGACCCGGAAGGAACTGCGATGGGGAGAGAAACAGAAATGAGCCGGATGATGGTAGTGGACATCGAGACCTATTCCGACATCGACATCAAGAAGGCGGGGCTCTACCGGTACGCGGAGAGCCCGGCCTTTGACATCCTGCTGATCGCCTGGTGCATCGACCGGGGGCCGGTGCGGCTGGTGGACCTGACCATGGACCCGGGCGCGAACGGCGCGGGGGCGAACTGGCAGGCGCTGCAGGACTTCTACCGCGACCTGTACGACACCGGCACGACGCGGTACGCGTACAACGCAGCCTTCGAGCATCACTGCATCAACACGTGGCTGCGGCGGCAGGGGCGGCGGGAGCTGCCCGTCGGGGACTGGCGGTGCATCATGGCCCACGGGCTCTACTGCGGCTATCCGGCGGGGCTGGCGGCCACGGGCGAGGCCATGGGGCTGCCCCAGGACAAGCGCAAGATGGGCATCGGCGGCGCGCTGATCCGCAAGTTCTGCGTGCCCCAGAAGGCGAACAAGGCCCACCCCCTGCCCTGGCGGATGAAGCCGGAGGACGAGCCGGAGAAGTGGGAGCTGTTCAGGCAGTACTGCATGCAGGACGTGGAGACGGAGCGGGAGATCGAACGGAGGCTGGCGCGCTTCCCCATGCCGGCGCGGGAGCAGCTGCTGTGGGCGCTGACCACCGAGGGCAACCGGCTGGGCGTGGGCGTGGACCGCGGGCTGGTGGACGGCGCGATCGCGCTGGGCGCGCAGGAGCAGGAGCGCATGACGGAGGAGGCCCGGGCGATCAGCGGGCTGCAGAACCCGAAGAGCGTGCAGCAGCTGATGAAGTGGCTGAACGACGAACTCGACACGGACGATGAGAGCGAGATTACTGACCTTCGGAAAACGACTGTCGCAGAGCTGCTCAAGACCGGCGTGGACAGCGGCAAGGCTGCCAGGATGCTGGAGCTGCGGCAGCTGATGAGCAAGACATCGACCAGGAAGTACGACGCCCTGGA
>CAMJPK010000020.1 GCA_946407675.1 uncultured Clostridia bacterium | reverse complement strand
AAAGCTCACCTGCATCAACGTCTCCCGCCATCTCTATCCCTTTGTGGAGGAGAGCAACGACGGCATCTTTGACCGCCTCGAAATGCGCTCGCGCATCAACTGTGTGCTGTTCGGCCAGCACCCGACGGACAAGCTGATGGCCTTTGTCAAGCGCTTCGGCGCACACGGCGTGCCGATCCAGTTCCGCAGCGACTACACCAAGACCACGCCGGAGAACCTCTACGACGAGACGGGCGACGCGATCCTCGCCGATCTGCGCAGCATCCTGACGCCGACGCTGCTGGAGGGCTGCCGCATCCGCTGCAACTACGAATTTGTCGACGGCGACCACGTCATCAGCTATCATAAGACGCTCCCCTACTCCACCATCGTGGAAACGGACGAGAACGGCGTCACTTATGACATTCTCTACGACATCCTCATCAAGCAAAACGGCGATCTCCACTCTGACTGGACCGGCGTGATGCTCGATGTGGACGCCTACCGCAGCGTGGTGTTTGAGCCCTACGATCTCCACCGCATTTTCTGAATCCCACATAGGACGAAGCCCGCGGGACCTTGCGGTTCCGCGGGCTGTTTTCATGCTTCATTTTTGCTTTGCTTCTCCGGCAGCTCGCCGAGCGCGGCGGCGCCGAGGATCAGCACCGCGCCGAGCACGGTCAGCACCGTGAGCGGCTCATGCAGCAGCAGCGCCGAGAGCAGCACGGCCACCACCGGGTCAATGTAGCTCAAAAGCGCCAGCGTGTGCGCGCGCAGGCGGTCCACGCAGCCAAAGTAGAGCGCATAGGCCAGCCCGGTGTGGACGACGCAGATGACCGCCAGCGGCACCACCGCCCGAAGGCGCAGGGGCGCGCCCCCGCCTGCGCCGGTGAAAAGCGCATAGGGCAGCACCACGACGCCGGCCGTCAAAAGCTGGACGATGGCGCGGTCGACCCCCGGCATGGGGCGCATCCGCTTGTTCATCAGCACCACCGCGGCATAGAGCGCCGCCGCCAGCAGCCCCAGCAGCGCGCCGCGTATGCTGCCGGCGGTCCCGCCGCCCACAACGCCGGAAACCAGCACCATTCCAAGCAGCGCCGCTGCGGCGCAGGCGCCCTGGCGCGCCGTCAGCTTCTCCCGCAGCACGAGCGGCGAGAGCAGGATCACGATGATCGGCGCCATGTAGTAGCACAGCGTCGCCGCCGCCACGGTCGTAAAGCGGTAGGCCTCAAACAGGGCGATCCAGTTCGCGCCCATCGCCGCGCCGGAGACGAGCAGCAGCACGAGATTGCGCCGGATGCCCTCGCCGGAAAGCCGCCGGCGGCGGACGGCGCACAGCAGCAGCAGGATCAGCGCCCCGACGATCCCGCGCGCCGCGGCAATCGCAGCGGAGGGCAGCGGAATCCACCGCCGGACGATGCCGACGGTGCCGAAGATCACCATGGAGGCGATCAGCATCCGAAGAGGTTTTGCGTTTTCTTTCATCTTGCGGTTCCTTCACGGGTTTTCCCCATCATACGCCGCTTTTCCCCGGAAATCAATACGGCGAGCGCTGTTTTGCTTGACAATCCGCCCGCGGGGATTTAGAATTTTGAGACATACACAGATATACAAACAAAGGAGATGCGTTCCATGGCAGACCACGGCATCGGCACCAAGTGTGTACAGGCGGGCTATACGCCCGGCAACGGCGAGCCCCGTCAAATCCCCATCGTACAGTCCACGACGTTCAAATATGCCTCCGGCGACGAGATGGCGAAGCTCTTTGATCTGGAAGCGAGCGGGTACTTTTATACGCGCCTGCAAAACCCGACCAACGACGCTGTCGCGGCGAAAATCGCCGCGCTGGAAGGCGGCACCGCCGGTATGCTGACCTCCTCCGGCCAGGCCGCGAACTTTTACGCGGTGTTCAACATCGCCGGCTGCGGCGACCATATCGTGAGCTCGTCGAGCATCTACGGCGGCACCTTCAACCTCTTCGCCGTGACCATGAAGCGCATGGGCATCGACTTTACCTTTGTCTCCCCCGACTGCACGCAGGCCGAGCTGGAGGCCGCATTCCGGCCGAATACCAAGGCGGTGTTCGGCGAGACCATCGCCAACCCCGCGCTCACCGTGCTGGACATTGAGAAATTCGCCGAGGCCGCGCACGCGCACGGTGTTCCGCTGATCGTGGACAACACCTTCGCCACGCCGATCAACTGCCGTCCCTTCGAGTGGGGCGCGGACATCGTGACCCATTCCACGACCAAGTACATGGACGGACACGGCGCAGGCGTCGGCGGCGCGATCGTCGATTCCGGCCGCTTCGACTGGACGAAGTATCCCGAGCGTTTTGCCAGCCTTTGCACCCCGGACGAGAGCTACCACGGCGTGACCTATACGGAGCGCTTCGGCCTGGCCGGCGCGTTCATCACGAAGGCAACGGCACAGCTGATGCGCGATTTCGGCTCCATCCAGTCGCCGCAGAATGCGTTTTTGCTGAACCTCGGACTGGAGAGCCTGCATGTGCGCATGGCGCGCCACTGTGCCAACGGTCTCGCCGTCGCGCAGTATCTGAAAGATCACCCGAAGGTCAGCTGGGTGCAGTATCCCGGTCTGGAGGGCGACAAGTTCTACGAGACCGCGAAAAAGTATATGCCGCACGGCACCTGCGGCGTCGTGAGCTTCGGCGTCAAGGGCGGCCGCGCTGCGGCGCAGGACTTCATGGGCCGGCTGCGCATCGCAGCGATCGAGACGCACGTCGCCGACGCGCGCACCTGCTGCCTGCATCCCGCCAGCACCACCCATCGCCAGATGACCGACGACGAGCTTTTGGCCGCCGGCGTTACGCCCGACCTCGTCCGCTATTCCTGCGGACTGGAGGACGCCGCCGACCTCATCGCCGACATCGAACAAGCACTCGCATAAAGGAGCTGAACCCCCATGCCCATTCGCATCCCCAACGACCTGCCGGCCACCAAAACGCTGACCGAGGAAAACATCTTCGTCATGACCGAGACGCGGGCTGTCACGCAGGACATCCGCCCGCTGCAGATCCTGGTTCTGAACCTGATGCCCACCAAGATCACGACGGAGACACAGCTTGCCCGTCTGCTGGGCAACACGCCGCTGCAGGTCTCGCTGGAATTCATCCACACCAAGAGCCACGAGAGCAAAAACACGCCGCAGGAGCACCTGTTTCACTTCTATAAAACCTTCGACGAGATCAAGGATCAGAAGTTTGACGGCCTCGTGATCACCGGCGCGCCGGTGGAGCAGATGCCCTTTGAGGAAGTGGAATACTGGGACGAGCTGTGCCGGATCATGGAGTGGAGCAAGGATCACGTTTTCAGCACCTTCCACATCTGCTGGGGCGCGCAGGCCGGGCTTTATTACCACTATGGCATCCCGAAATACGATCTTCCGGAGAAGCTCTTCGGCGTCTTTCCCCACACCGTGGATCGCCGCAGCAACATCTTGATGCGCGGCTTTGACGACGTGTTCATGGTCCCCCACTCCCGTCACACGACGATCCGCCGCGCCGACGTGGAGGCCTGTCCCGCGCTGAAGATCCTCGCCTCCAGCGAGCAAGCCGGCGTCTATGCCATCGCGACCGAGGGCGGCCGTCAGGTCTTCATCACGGGCCACAGCGAGTATGACGCGGATACGCTGGAGAAGGAATACCGCCGCGACAAGGACGCGGGGCTGCCGATCCACGTGCCTTACAACTATTATCCGAACGACGACGACACCCAGGCGCCCATGGTCACGTGGCGCAGCCACGCCAACCTTCTGTATCAGAACTGGCTGAACTACTTCGTCTATCAGACCACGCCCTATGACCTCGGCACGATGGAGCCGGTGCATCTCGGCGCCACCCCGTAAAACAGCGCAAAAAAGGACCGGAACCGCTTGCGGTTCCGGTCCTTCTGTTTTTTCCGATTCAGTGCACCAGCCGGCGCACGTCCTCGACAAGGCCCATGACCATCACATGCTCGTCATTTTGGAACACATGGTCCGCCCCCGGCATCGGCTGGATTCCCGCGTCGGTTTTCAGGGCCAGAACATTGAGGCGGTACTGCGTCCGGACGGAAAGCTCCTCGATGCTTTTGCCGACCCACGGCTCCGGCACCTTCAGCTCGTAAATGGAGTATTCCGCCGTCATCGGGATGCAGTCAAAGATATCGTCCGAGCTCTCGCTGACCGCCAAAGAGGTCGCCGCCTCTTTTTCCGGATAGATCACCTGGTCTGCGCCGTTGCGCAGAAGAAACTTCTTATGGATGTCGTCGTTGGCCTTGCAGATGATCTTGCGTGCGCCGAGCTCCCGAAGTAAGCTTGTGATCTGCAGACTGTTTTTGAAGTCGCTGCTGACGCACACAAAGCACGCGTCAAAGTCCGCGACGCCGAAGGAGCGCAGGACCTCCTCATTCGTGCAGTCGCCGATCTTCGCGCTGACGACGATGCTCAGGACATCCTCCACCGTCTCCGCGACGGCGTCCACGGCCATGATCTCACAGTGCTGCTTCGCAAGCTCCCGGCAAAGATGGTGGCCGAAGGTCCCCATGCCGATGATCAGAAATGATTTTTTCATACGCTCTATCTTCCCTTCCTCCGCTTTGTACAGCGCGCCTTATCCGATGGTAAGGTTCTCCGTGGGGTATGTCACGGCGGGTCTCGCCCGCCGCTCGATCAGCGCCATGGCAAACGAAACGCTGCCGACGCGTCCGGCATACATGAGCAGAATAATCGTCAGCGCCGAGACCGTATTGAGGTTGCGGGTGATGCCCGTCGTCATGCCGACGGTGCCGATGGCAGAAACACATTCAAAGAGGACATCCGTCAGCGGCAGGTCCTGTCCGCCGCAGAGGATCAGCGTGCCCGCAAGGGCAAAGCTGAGGTTGATGACGACGACGGACACCGCCTTGTGCAGCACGCCGTCCGGGATGCGGCGGCCAAGCAGCACGGGACTGGTCCGATGCGTCACAGCCCCCACCGCCATCACGAGGATGACCGCGACGGTCGTGGTCTTGACGCCGCCGGCCGTGGAGCCGGGGCTGCCGCCGATAAACATGAGCAGGATCGTTGTGAACTTGCCGCCGTCCGACATGGCGGCTGTGTCAACGGTGTTGAAGCCGGCGGTTCTGGCGGTCACCGCGCCGAACAGCGAGGTCAAAAACTGCTCACCCGCTGGCAGATTTGCCGCCGTATGCTGCCGCTCCATCAGCCAGAGCAGCAGCGTCCCGCCCAGCAGCAGCACGGCGGTGCCGGCGAGCACCAGACGCGTCTGGAAGCGCCAGCGGCGGAAATGCACGCCGTTTTTCAGCAGGTCGTCCCACACGATGAAGCCCAGACCGCCGACCACGATCAGCACGATCAGCGTCAGGTTCACCAGCCAGTCGCCGGAGAAGGCGGTGAAGGAGCTGTATGGCGCAATGACGCCCATCAGATCAAAGCCGGCATTGCAGAACGCGGAGATCGCGTGGAACAGCGCATAGGCGATGCCCATACCGGGGCCGAAGCGCGGAATGAAGCGGATGGCGAGCAGCGCAGCGCCCGCCAGCTCCATCACCGCCGTGCCCAGCAGGATCAGGCGGATGAGGCGCATAATGTCGCCGACCGCCGTGGTGTTGATGCTCTCGGTCAGCACCTCGCGCTGCCGCAGGCCGACCTTTTGGCGCAGCAGCAGGAAAAACAGCGTCGAGATCGTCATGACGCCGAGGCCGCCGATCTGGATCAGCACGATGATGACCGTCTTTCCGAACGCGGACCAGTATGTCGCCGTGTCCTGCAGCACCAGCCCGGTGACGCAGGAGGCCGAGACCGCCGTGAACAGCGTCGTCATCAGCGGCGCGCGCGTCCCGTCGGCCGTGGCGATCGGCAGACTCAAAAGCAGCGTTCCGAGTCCGATCAGGATCAGGAATCCCAGGGCGATGATTTGTGTGTGGGAAAACTTCACTTTCATATCAATCAGCGATGGATCTTTCTCCAAACGGATGGTGTGAACAGCAGCAATATCGGGTAGATCTCCAGGCGGCCGATCAGCATGGACAGGGTCAGCACCACCTTGCTCAGCCAGGTAAACGAGCCGTAATTCTCCATCGGGCCGACGCCGCCGAGGCCGGGGCCGATGTTGTTCAGGCAGGCCACGACCGCGGTGAAGCTTGTCTCAAAGGTCTTTCCGTCCAGCGAGACCAGCAGGACCGCCGCGGCGGTGATGATAAAGTAAACCAGCATATACGCGCCCACCGCGCTGACCGTTGCGTCGTCGATGCGCTCCCCGTCCACATGGATGATGCGCACGGAGTTGGGGTGCATCGTCTTGTAGATGCTGCGGCGCGCTGCCTTGAAGGAGATGAGGACGCGGATGACCTTTGCGCCGCCGCCGGTGCTGCCGGCGCACGCGCCGCAGAACATCAGCGCCACCAGGATCGTGCGCGCGATCTGCGGCCAGCGGTCGAAGTCCGCCGTGCTGTAGCCGGTCGTGCTGATGATCGACGCGACCTGGAACGCGGCGGCGCGCACCGTCTCCCCTATGGTCTCATAGAAACGCAGGATGCTGATGCTGATGACGGCGATGGACGCCACGACGATGCCGACATAGACGAGGACCTCCTCGTTCCGGATCGCCTTTCCGAACTTGCGCATCAGCAAAAGGAAATACACATTGAAATTCACGCCGAACAGCAGCATGAAGGCCGTGATCACCCACTGGCAGTAAGGGCTGTAAGAGGCCAGACTGTCATTGAGCACGCCGAAGCCGCCGGTGCCCGCCGTGCCGAAGGTCAGGCAGACCGCGTCAAACAGCGGCATGCGGCCGAGGATGAGCAGGACGAATTCCAGCACCGTCAGCCCGATGTAGATGAGATAAAGGATCGTCGCGCTGTCCTTCATGCGCGGAACCAGCTTCGAGGCCTTGATGCCGGGGCTCTCCGCCCGCAGAAGGTGCATACCCTCGCCGGTGTTCTTGTCGGACAGGGGGTTCAGAATCAGCAGAAATACCAGAACGCCCATGCCGCCCAGCCAGTGGGTAAAGCTGCGCCAGTACAGGATGCCCCGCGGCAGATGCTCCACGTCGCTGAGGATCGTGGCGCCCGTCGTCGTGAAGCCGGATACCGTTTCAAACACGCAGTCGAGATAGTTGGGGATCGCGCCGCTCAGCAGAAACGGAAGCGCGCCCAGCAGCGAGACGAAAATCCACGCAAGGCCGACGGACACAAGCCCCTCGCGCGCAAAAATGTCCGTCCGCTTCGGCTTGATCGACGCAAGCGGCGCTCCGAGCGCGACGCAGGCGGCCACGGATACGGCGAAGGCGATTGCCGCCGCCTGCTCCCGCAGCGCCAACGAAAGAATCAGCGCCGGAAGCAGAAAGGCGGCCACGATGCACAGCACCTTGCCGATGATGTTGAAAACAGCCCGATAGTTCATGGCTTACTCCTCGTCGGCAAATACGTCGTTCAGGTCAAGGACCACGCGGTTGGCCGACGCGATGACAACGACCGTGTCGCCGGCCTCCAGCGTGTCGGTGCCGCCGGGGATGATGATGCGCCCCATGCGGTTGATGCAGGCCACGCGGGTGTTGGGCTTGAAGCGCATCTCCAGCAGCTTCTTCCCAAGGTAGCGGCAGGAATCCGTCACCTGGAATTCCAGGGCGTCCACCTTCCCGTCCACCAGATGATGCAGCGTCAGCACGCCGCTGCCCTCGGTGTTCTGCATGGCGCGGACATAGCGGACGATCGCGTCGGCGCACAGCTTCTTCGGGCTGATGATGCGGCTTTCGCCGCGCCCGGCCAGCAGGTTGCCGAATTCCGTGTTGTCCACCTTGGTCAGCACCTGCGGCACGCCGGCGGCGCTGAGATACATGCTGAGGATCAGATTCTCCTCATCGTGCTCGGTCAGGGCGGCGACGGCGTCCATGCCGGCGGCGTTCTCCTCGCGCAGCACGGCCTCGCTGCGTCCGTCGGCGCAGACGACCTCCGCCTTCGGATAACGCTCGGCAAAGGCAGCGGCGGCCGCCGCGTCCGATTCGATCACACGGATCCGGCTGCCCTCGTTTTGCAGCATGAAGCAGAGATAATCCGTCACCTTGCCGCAGCCGATCAGCATGATGTTTTTGGCCTTTTTCTGATTCTCGCCGATGCTGCGCAAAATGCCCACAAGTCCCGATGTGGGTGCGCAGATCGACACCTTGTCCCCCGCCCGCAGCGTAAAGCTGCCGTCGGGGATGATCACCTCGCCGTCGCGCTGCACGGCGGCCACGAGCACGCGGCACCTCAGCTTGCGCGGCAGGTCGAGCAGCTGCGTCCCGTCCAGCACGTCGCCGGGCTTGGGGACGACCTCGATGATCTCCACGCGCCCCTTTGCAAAGCTGTCGCGCTTCAGCACGCCGGGGATCTCCAGCAGCTTGAACATTTCACGCGCGGCGTTCAGCTCCGGGTTGATCGTCATGGACATGCCGAGCTCTTCCTTGAAATAGTACATCTGGTCGGCGTATTCCGGCGTCCGGACGCGGGCGATCGCGCTGCGGCAGCCGAGCTTTTTTGCAAACACGCAGCACAGCATGTTCAGCTCGTCCTGCGCGGTGCAGGCGATCAGCAAATCGCTGTTCGGCACGTCCGCGCTGCGCATGACCTCCAGCGAAGCGCCGTTGCCGGCCAGCGCCATGCAGTCCAGACTGTCGCTGATCTGGTCCGCAATCGCCTGAGAGCGGTCCACGACCGTGATGTCATGGCCTTCATTTGTGAGCTGGGCTGCAATGGTGGACCCCACCATACCGCCGCCGATGATTACGATCTTCATAGCTGCTCCTTTCGGACTGCATTCATTATTTTATTATTTTACAACACTTCCCTGTGAAAAACAATCCTTTTCCTTCCGTCATGCCCCGATCAAGTTTTTTTCAAAAAACATCCCCCGGGGGAGCTTGCGCCCGTTCCCCTTGTGCGGTATCCTACCCTCGTCCGATGGAGCTGCCGTGTCCGGTCAACCGGCGCTCCGCTTCCGCGGCCCCGGTCAGGCCGCCGGAAAAGGGCAATCAAATCAATCCGTGTTTCCCCTCATGTTCTGCAACGTGACAGCCCCCTGTGTGATCACACAGGGGGCTGTCCTTTCTGCGATGCGCTCTACGCGCCCGGCGCATAAAGCGTCCTTTTCCAGCGTCCGGACATGAAAAAGGCAAAGCCGATGACCACCTGCACCACCGTCGCAACCGGCAGCGCGAAGCCGATCCCGTACATACCCAGCATCCACACGTTACCGACGAGGAAGCAGGCCGGGATCCGCACGGCGTAGGTTGAGACGAGATTGGCGATCAGCGTGAGCTTCGTATGGCCCGTGCCGTTGATAAAGCCGTTGATGCAGAAGGCAAGCGAACAGATCAGATAATCGTATTTGTACCCGGCGTAATACTTCACGCCCTCCGCGATCACGCCGCTGTCCGACGTGAAGATGCCCATGGTCTGCTCCGGGAAGAAAAGCCCCGTCAAAAAGAACAGCAGCGCAAAGGCAAAGCTGAAAAGCGAGCCGTAGCGCAGGCACGCGATCGCGCGCTTTTCCTCCCGCGCGCCGATGTTCTGCGCGACCATGGCGGAGATCGACGAATGGAACGCATTTGTCGGGATCGTCGCGAACAGGAACACCTTGTCCAGTATTCCGGCGGCGGCGGAGGCGTGGAGCCCGTGCTTGTTGATGATGCCCGCCACGATGACGAAGGAGAACAAAACGAGCGCCTGCTGCAGCGCGATCGGCAGTCCGGTGCGGATCAGCGCGGCGGCGTCCTTTTTCACGAGCCGGTAGCTTTTCAATTTGAAGTCAAAGGGAAAGGCGCGCTTTTTGACGTGGAGAATGGCGAACAGCATGCACAGAAACTGCGCAAAGACCGTCGCGATCGCCGTGCCGGCCGCGCCGAGGCCGAAGCCGGCGACCAGCACGGTGTCGCTGACGATGTTGACCACCGTGGCGACCGCGACATACAGCAGCGGCGATTTGGAATCGCCCATCCCGCGCAGGATGCCCGCGAGCATGTTGTAGACGGACTGGAACAGATACCCGACGGCGCAGATCAGCATGTAATGTGTCGCGCCGCGCACCGCCTCCTCCGGGGTGTTGATCCAGCCGAGGATCGGGCGCGCCATCGCCGCCACAATCACCATCAGCGCCGCGCCGACGATCCATGCGAGGGAAAACCCGGTCGCCGCGACGGAGGAAAGCGCCTCCTTTTCCCCCGCCCCGTATTTCTGTCCCACGACAACAGTCGCGCCGACCGCCAATCCGATCAGAAACATCAGGAACGCGCTGAGGACGGTGGTGGAAACGGACACCGCGGAGACGTCCGCGGTCTCGGCAAAGCGGCCGACGATGTAAAGGTCGACCATGCCGTAGAGGATCTGCAGCAGATTGGCGCCGATCAGCGGAAGCGTAAAGCCCCAGAGCTTTTTGAATACGCTGCCCTGCGTCAGGTTGTTTTCCATAGGTTTCATACCGGTATTCCGCCTTATGTATTGCAATCGTTATTCAGAGTATAGCAAACGTATGCGGAAAAAACAATCCGCTGCGTGAAATCCGCTTCCGGCGGTTGCCGAAGCAGCGCCGCCGTGCTATGATAAGGGACAGAATCAAGCGTTCACGGAGGGTATGCGATGGAACAGATCGAACGGATCCAGACGATGGAGCAGGCGCTAAGCAGGGCGCAGGCGGCGGTTTCCGCCCTTTCGGAGGCGCTGGACGCGTACTGCGGCGTCCTGCCGGACATAAAGGCGCTTGACGCCTATCTGCAAAGCGACGAATGGAAGGCGGATTATGCTTCGGACGAGGCCGGCGCGCTGCCGGCGGAGCTGAAGCGCGGCGTGCTGTCCGAGGACGGCATCTATGATCTTCTGACGGAGAACGACGCCTTGCGCAAGCGTCTGGCAGCGGTCGCCGCGGATCGGAAGCGCAGGAAGCGCACGCAGGCATGATACGCAAGGGCCCCGCGGGAAAGCAAAGCCCGCGGGGCCCGCGTGCGTCCATCCGCTTGGTTGCGCTTTCCTTCCGGAGCCATCGCTGCAATTCGATTGTAATTATGATGCAAGTCTGGTATATTGATACCTCTGAACGATACGAATGAAAGGAGCCGGACGTGGAAGCCCTCATCGATTCTCTTCTGCTTGCGTCAAAAGCGGTCTTGCCCGTTTTGGCGCTTTGGCTCCTATTGCGCTGCGTCCGCAGCATGCTGCAGGAACGCTACGAGCCCGAGCTCTGGGCGTATCTGGACTTTGCCGACGGCCATCGCGCACAGGTACGGCATTGGGAAAGCATTCTCGGCAGCGCCAAAAGCTGCGACATCGTGCTGCCGCGCGGCAGCGTCGAGCGCGCGCACGCGGCGCTCGTGCGCTCTGACCGCGGCCATTGGCGCATCTACGATCTCGGCACCGACGGCGGCACGGCCAACGGCGCGGTGCGCGACAGCGGCGACGGGCTTGCGCTGCACGACGGCGACACGCTCTTTTTCTCCGACGTTTCCGCCGTGTTCCATCCGCTCGACCAGACAGCGCTGCTGGAGTGCAGCGCGCAGCGCGCCACGCCCGGACAGTATATCAGCCAAAGCCTCACGCTTTTGCTGCTCACGGTGTTTCAGGCGCTCCTGGCGCTGCAGTTTTCGCGCAGCGCGGGCGAATACGCAGCGGCCGTCGCCGGCGCGTTCGGCGCGCTGATGCTGGCGCAGTGGAGTCTCTATCTCCTCATGCGCGCCATGGACCGGCTGGGCTTTGAGCTGGAGACGCTGGCCTTTTTCCTCTGTACGCTCGGCACGGCGGTCACCGCGACGGCCGCGCCGGCGGAGATCGGGAAGCAGACGCTTCTGACGCTGGGCGGCGTCGGGATGTTCCTGCTGCTCGGCTGGTGGCTGCGCAGTCTGGGCCGCACGAAATCCCTGCGCTGGTTTGCGGCTGCGGCGGCGCTGGGCCTGCTGGCGCTGTGCGTCGTCGCGGGCACGTCCGTCAACGGCGCGTCCAACTGGATCCGGGTCGGCGGCGTCATGTTCCAGCCGTCGGAGCTCGTCAAGGTGGCCTATATCTACGCCGGCGCCTCCACGCTCGACCGGCTCTACCGCAAGCGCAACCTGTTTCTTTTCATCGGCTTTTCCGCGGTCTGCGTCGGCGCGCTCGCGCTCATGGGCGACTTCGGCACGGCGCTCATTTTCTTTGTGACCTTCCTGATCGTGTCCTTCATGCGCTCCGGCAGCTTTGCCACGGTGTTCCTTGCCGTGGCCGGCGCGGCGCTCGCGGGGCTGCTTGTGCTGACCGTCAAGCCCTATATCGCCCAGCGCTTCGCCGCCTGGGGACACATCTGGGCCGATCCCTACGGCGCCGGCTGGCAGCAGACGCGCGCCCTCTCCGCCGCGGCAAGCGGCGGGCTGCTCGGTGTCGGTGCTGGGCGCGGCTGGCTGCACAGCATCTTCGCCGCGGACACCGACATGGTCTTCTGCCTGATAAGCGAGGAGCTGGGGCTCCTCGTCGCGCTGTGCGCGATGCTGGCGCTGGCCGCCATCTGCTTTTTCGCCGTCCGCTCCGCTGCGAACGGGCGCAGCTCCTATTACGTGATCGCGGCCTGCGCCGCGTCCGCGATGATGCTCGTGCAGCTTGCGCTGAACGTCTTCGGCAGCACGGACATTTTGCCCTTCACAGGCGTCACCTTCCCCTTTGTCTCCCGGGGCGGGAGCAGTCTGATCTCCTGCTGGATGCTCTTGGCTTTCCTGAAATCCGCCGACACGCGGCAGAACGCCAGCTTCTCCGTCAAGCTCTCGGCGCGCCGCCGCGCCAAAGCGCCTGTCGCCGTCGATGATTCCGAAGGGATCGAGGAAGGCGGCGAGGAGGAGGTGGACGCGGAATGAAAAAGATTCAGCGCCGCGCCTACAGCGCGCTTCTGGTGGCGCTCTGCCTGCTGTGCGGCATGGGCGTATACGTTTGGCGTTTTGCGACGCAAAGCCGCGCATGGGCCGGTTTTTCGGCGAATCAGGCGGTTTATGAAAACGGCCGCGTCGTTACCGGGACGATCACCGATCGCAACGGTCTGGTGCTCGCCTCGGCCGGCGACGGCAAACGAACCTTTTCCGAGGATGCGGCGATCCGCACCGCCTGCGTCCACGCCGTCGGCGACCGCGAGGGCAACATCGGCACCGGCGCGCTGCGGCTGTTTGCCGAGCTTCTCAGCGGCTACAGCCCCGTCACGGGGCTTGCCCCGGAGGGCGGCAGCGTGCAGCTCAGCATTGACGCATATCTCAACGCCGCCGCGCTTGACGCGCTGGACGGGCGCCGCGGCGCGGTGGCCGTCATGGACTACAAAACCGGAGAACTGCTCTGCATGGTCTCCTCCCCCGCCTTCGATCCCGACACGGGCATCGACGAGACCGACAGCCGCTACGAGGGCGCTTACCTCAACCGCTGCATCAGCGCCGCCTACACGCCGGGCAGCGTGTTCAAGCTTCTGACGCTGGCCGCGGCGCTTGAAACCGTGCCCGACCTCTATGAGCGCCGCTTCGACTGCGCCGGCAGCATCGTCGTCGACGGCAACCGGATCACCTGCACCGGCGTGCACGGCTCCCAGACCATCGAGCAGGCGCTGGCCAACTCCTGCAACTGCGCCTTTGCCACGCTCGCGCTGGAGCTGGGCGGCGAGACGCTGCAGCGCTATGCGCGCTCGCTCGGCCTGTCCGGGCAGCTGCAGCTCCACGGCGCCGCGACCACCCCCGGGCGCTGCGACGCCTTTGCCGACGGCAGCGCCGACCTTGCATGGTCCGGCGTCGGACAGGCCACCGATCTTGTCTGCCCGCTGGCAATGCTACGCCTGAGCGCGGCCATTGCAAACGGCGGCATGGCGGCGCAGCCGACGCTTTTGTGCGGTGAAAAAGCAGATCTCACCCGTCTGCTCCCCGCCGACACGGCGCAGCAGATCAAGAGCATGATGAACTACAACGTCGCCGCAGTCTACGGGCAGGCGAATTTCCCCGGACTGACGCTCTGCGCCAAATCCGGCACCGCCGAGGTGGGCGACGGCACGAGCCACGCCTGGTTCACCGGCTTTCTCGACGACGAGGCGCACCCCTACGCCTTTGTCGTCCTCATTGAAAACGGCGGCGGCGGCGCGCGCAACGCCGGGCCGGTCGCCAA
The DNA here is from genome assembly GCA_946407675.1 of uncultured Clostridia bacterium. Classification (GTDB taxonomy): domain Bacteria; phylum Bacillota; class Clostridia; order Oscillospirales; family Oscillospiraceae; genus SVKR01. The sequence goes on along the minus strand of CAMJPK010000020.1, from coordinate 7,807 downwards.
CGCGGTGCTGCAAAAGGCCGTACAACTTTCCGATGGAGTACAGGCAAAATGATCGACATTTCCATCCAACATCTGAAAAAGTCCTATGAGGACGGGGTGGAGATCCTGCGGGATCTCACATTCGACATCCAGTCCGGCGAGCATGTGGCGATCCTCGGTCCGAACGGCTGCGGCAAGACCACGATCTTCCGCATCCTCTCCGGTGAGATCGACTACGACGACGGCGCGGTGCTCCTCGCCAGCGGCAAGCGGCTCGGCCTCATCTCCCAGATCCCGGTCTATCCCCCGGACTACACGACCGAGGACGTGCTGCGCACGGCGCATCGGCGGCTGGAAAACATCAGCGCCCGTCTGGAGCAGCTCACGCAGGAGATGGCGGAAAACGCCGCGCCGGAGGTGCTGCGGGAGTATGACCGCCTGAGCGCGGAGTTTGAGCGGCTCGGCGGCTGGAACGCCGACGTCGCGCGCGACAAGGTGGCGAACGGTCTGGACATCCCGGCGGCCATGCGCGCGCAGAAGTTCGACTCGCTCTCCGGCGGGGAGAAAACGCGCGTGAACCTTGCGCGCCTCATTCTGGAGGACACGGACATCCTGCTGCTCGACGAGCCGACCAACCACCTCGATCTGCACGCGACGGAGTGGCTGGAGGACTATGTGCTGCACTTCCACGGCACGGTGCTCGCCATCTCGCACGACCGCTGGTTCCTCGACACGGTGGCGCAGCGCTGCATCGAGATCAAGGACGGCGCGGCGGAGTTCTATGCGGGCAATTACAGCTTCTATGTTGAGGAGCGGCAGCGCCGCTTTGAGGAGCAGCTCAAAAAATACGAGAAGGATCAGGCGAAATACGAGCAGCTCAAGCGCGCGGCCGAGCAGATGCATTTGTGGGCGTTTATGGGCGCGGACAAGCTGCATAAGCGCGCGTTTTCGATGGAAAAGCGCATGGAAAAGCTCGCCGTCACGGAGAAGCCGAGGGTGCAGAAAAAGCTGGACCTCCGCTTTGCCGAGCGGGACTTCTTCGGCGACGAGGTCGTGCTTGTGGAAAACCTCGGCAAGCGCTTCGGCGAGAAGGTGCTGTTCCACGACCTCGACCTGCTTGTGGAGGGCTGCGACCGCATCGCCCTGATCGGCGACAACGGCAGCGGCAAATCCACCTTCCTGAAGATCCTGATGGACGAGGAGAGCGCGGACGCCGGGCGCGTGCACATCGGCCCAAGCGTCAAGATCGCCTACCTGCCGCAGATCATCCGCTTTGCACACCCGGAGCGCACGCTCTACGACACGATGCTCTATGAGGAAAACTGCCTGCCGCAGACCGCGCGGGACCGCCTCGCGCAGTTTCGCTTCACCGGCGAGGACGTGTTCAAGCCCGTCTCCGCGCTCTCCGGCGGCGAGCTGAGCCGCCTGCGGCTTTGCATGCTGATGCGGCACGACATCAACTTCCTCATCCTCGACGAGCCAACCAACCACCTCGACATCGCCTCGCGCGAGTGGATCGAGGACGCGGTAGAAGATTACGGCGGCGCACTGCTGTTCGTCAGCCACGACCGCTGGTTCATCGAGCGCTTCGCCAACCGCATTTGGGAGCTCAAGGACGGAGAGATCACGGACTTCCGCGGCAGCTTCACGCAGTACCGCGAATACAAGGCGCGGCAGCAATCCATCACCGCCGCCGAGAAGAAAAAGCAGGAGAAAACCGAGGCTCCGGCAAAGCCGGAAAAGCGGCAGCCCCAGCGGACCGAGCGGCAGCTTGCCCGCATCGAGCGCGAGATCGGAAAGCTTGAGGAACAGCTCGCCGCGCTCGACCGCGCGGCGGCCGAAAACGCCAGCGACTATCAGAAGCTTATGGAAATCGACGAAGAAAAAGCCGCGCTGAACGCGCAGCTCGACGCGCTGTACGCGCAGTGGGAGGAGATCGGCGAATGAAAAAGCTTCCCGCTCTCCTTGCCGCCGGCGTCTGTTTTGCCGCGGCGGCCTTTCTCCGCTTCGCGCTGATCGGCTACGGCACCGTGGCGCTGGTGAGCGCCGGGATCGGCGCGTGTGTGCTGCTGTACGCGTTTCTTCCGAAGAAGTTCAGAATTATGTTAACCATACTGCTCGCGCTCGGGCTGCTGCTCTTCGCCGTCGGCGAGGTGCCGGTCATCCGCGCCGCGGGCGGCACGCCGGGGTATGACGCGCAGTATCTGATCATCCTCGGCGCGGGCGTGAACGGGGCAGCCCCCTCCCTGTCGATGCTCAACCGCCTTGCGGCGGCAAAGGCTTATCTGGACGCGCATCCCGGCTGCGTCGCCGTCGTCAGCGGCGGACAGGGCGGCGGCGAACAGATCAGCGAGGCGGAGGCCATGCGCCGCTGGCTCAGCGCGCAGGGCATCCCGGACAGCCGGATTCTGATGGAGGATCGCTCGACCAGCACGCTGGAAAACCTCGAATTCTCCCTTGCGCTTATCCCGGATGCGCGCAGCGTGCGCGTCGCGGTGTGCTCCAGCGAGTATCACCTCTACCGCGCGCAGTATTTTGCAAGCAGTATGGGATATGCGGTCGGCGCGATCCCCGCGCGGACAAGCCTGCCCGTCCTGCGCGTCAACTATTTTATCCGTGAGGGCTTCGGCGCGCTGTACTACCACATCCTCGGGCGCATATAAGGCATCAAGACGCAAAGAGACCGGATCAAACGATCCGGTCTCTTTCCTGTTCGGTTTGCTTTATTGCACCGGGGCGACCTCCGCCGGAGCGACGCCGACGGCGCGGATGCCGCCATCGTCCTCCGGGCGCGAGTGCGCATCGACGATGACCTCCAGCAGCGTACCGATCTCCCATGCGCTGCTGTCGCCGTCCCAAAGGACGGTGATCTGCGCGTTCTCAGAGACGACCGATCGGTCGCCCGCGTCCGTCACGGTGCCGGTCAAGCCGGCGTCCGTGCGCGTTTCCAGGCGCATCGTGAACACCGCGGTGCCTTTGGCGGCGTCCGGCTGTTTCGGCTCCTCGCGCGCTTCCGCAGCGCCGCCCTCCGTCACGGCCTCCTTTGGCGCCTCCGGCGCCATCAGCGCGCTGTTGACGCCCTGATCATACGATTCTTCTTTGGTTTCCATCTTGCTGTCGAAGATGATGGTCTCCGGCGCGGCGGCCTCCGGGACGGGCGCGGCGCTCTTGGCTGACGCGCCCGAAGCACCGCCCGTGACATACATGGTGCCGGTATCCGGCGCCATCGCGATCTCCGGTCGCGCTTCGTCCGCGTGCGGGATCTCCGCCGTCGATGCGCTCTTCATGCTCCGGCCAAAGCCGACGGTGTTTTTCAGCGCGAAGACCGTGCCGACCACAACGATCAGGCAGGCCGCCGCGGCGAGGATCGGCCGCAGGCGGACGATGGTATGCTGCGTCCGGCTCGCCTTATCCGCGGCATGCACCTTTTCCATGATGCCGGAATGGAGCGTGGCAGGCACTTCCTGCGTGCCGATCGCTTCCCCGACGGCGGCAAAGGCCTCGTACATCGCCCTGCATTCCGGGCAATGCTCCATATGCGCCCGGACCTCCGCTTCCTCCCCGGCGCTCAATTCACCGTCGAGGAGCGCGCTGATCATCTCTTCAAAGCGTTCGCACTCGTTCATGCCTGCACACCTCCTTTCGTCCCTTTAGACGAAGGCGCGTCGGAAAAGTTCCCTTCGCAAAGTGCGCAAAGCTTTTTTCTCGCGCGAAAGATCCGTGATTTTACGGTGCCGACGTCGATCTCCAGCGTCTGCGCGATCTCGTCGTAGCTTTGGCCGCCCAGCTCGCGCAGCAGCAGGATCTCCCGCGCGTCCGGCGGGAGCTTCATAAGCGCCTTCCCCACCTGCTCGCGCAAATCCTTCCGCTCGGCGAGCACGGCCGGGTCAAAGCGTTCATCGGGCAGCTCGAGCTGCGCCTCCGCCCCGTCGGCGTCCTCCACGGAAAGCGAAACGGTCTCCTTCCGACGCCGCAGCGCGTCGATGCAGACGTTGTTTGTGATGCGGTAGAGCCAGACCGACAGCTTGCTCTCGCCGCGGAAGCTCTGCAGCGAGGTGTAGGCCTTCAAAAAAACCTCCTGCGCGGCGTCCTCGGCGTCCTCCCGGCTGCCGAGCCGGCGCAGCGCAAGCTGATAGACCGCCGCTTCGTTTGCGCGGACGATCTCCTCAAACGCTTCGCCGTCGCCGCGCTGCGCCCGTTGCAGCAGCGCGCGTTCTTCTTCTCTCGTCAAGCTTCTCACCTCAGATCGCGTTTGACTTCCCGGACAAGCTTTCGCACATCCTCCAGCGTCTCCACCTGTACGGCCTGCCGCTTATAAGGCACGGCGTAGGCCACGCCGCGCAGATACCATGCCAGATGCCGCCGCGCCTCCAGGCAGGCCACGCGCTCCCCGCGCAGCGACGCGGACAGCTCGATCTGCGCAAGCGCGGTGTCCATGCGCTGCGCAAGCGGCGGCTTTTCCGGGATCGGCTCGCCCGCTATGGCGGCGTTGCCCTCCCGGAAGATCCACGGATCACCGAAGCTGCCCCGGCCGATCATGGCCGCGTCACAGCCGGTGTAGCGCAGAATGTGCGCCGCGTCCTCGCCGGAGAACACGTCGCCGTTGGCGACGACCGGGATGGTGACCGCGCGCTTCACATCGCGGATGATATCCCAATCCGCCCTTCCCTCATACATCTGCACTCTTGTCCGCCCGTGGACGGTGACGGCGGCCGCGCCGGCGCTTTCGCACATCTGCGCAAATTCGATTGCGTTGACATGGCCCTTGTCCCAGCCCTTGCGGAATTTGACCGTCACGGGACAGTCCACCGCCCGCACGACGGCCTCGATGATGGCGCGCGCGGTCTCCGGCGCGCGCATCAGCGCGCAGCCGTCCTCGTTCCCGGCGATCTTTCCGACCGGGCAGCCCATGTTGATGTCCAGGATGTCCGCGCCGGACAGCGCGATCGCCCGCCGCGCCGCCTCCGCCATGATCTCCGGCTCGTGCCCGAAGATCTGCACCGCCGTCGGGCGGTCCTCCGGTAAGCAGCGCAGCAGCTCCGCGGTCTTTTTGTCGCCGTAGCACAGCGCCTTGGCGGATACCATCTCCGTCGTCGCCAGCGCCGCGCCCATCGTCCGGCAGATGTGACGGAAGGCCGCATCCGTCACGCCCGCCATGGGCGCGAGAAACAGCCTTCCGCTCAGTTCGATCCCGCCGATGTTCATACTTCGATATCCAATCCGACCGGGCAGTGGTCGCTGCCGTAGATCTCATTGCAGATGTATGCGCGCTGGATCTTGTCCGCCATGCGGTCGGAGCAGAGGAAATAGTCGATGCGCCAGCCGACGTTGCGCTCCCGCGCCGCGGCGCGGTAGCTCCACCACGAATAGGCGTCGCGCGCGTCCGGGTAGAGGTGGCGGAAGGTGTCGGTGAAGCCCGCGGCGAGCAGCTCGGTAAATTTGCCGCGCTCCTCGTCGGAAAAGCCGGGGTTGAAGTGGTTCGTGTCCGGGTTCTTCAGGTCGATCTCCTGATGCGCAACGTTCATGTCGCCGCAGACGATGACCGGCTTTTCGCGGTCGAGCGCACAAAGATAATCGCGGAAGGCGTCCTCCCACGTCATGCGGAATTCGATGCGACGCAGGCCGTCCTGCGCGTTGGGCGTATAGACGCACACAAGGTAAAAATCCTCAAACTCCAGCGTCAGCACGCGCCCCTCGGTGTCCAGCTCCGGGATCCCTAGACCGTAGGCGACGGCGCGCGGCGCAACGCGGGTGAACACCGCCGTGCCCGAATAGCCCTTTTTCTCCGCGCAGTTCCAGTACTGCGCATAGCCGGGGAGATCAAGCTCCACCTGCCCGAGCTGCAGCTTGGTCTCCTGCAGGCAGAACACATCCGCGTCCAGCGCGTAAAAAATCTCCGTAAAGCCCTTTTTCAGCACGGCGCGCAGGCCGTTGACATTCCAAGAAATCAATCTCATATCACATTCTCCTGTTTGCCCTTCGCGTCGGACAGCGCCGCGTTGCGCAGCCGCTCCGGCACGCCCGCCGCCGTGGTCTTTGTCTCGGCGGTCTTCACCGCGACAAGGCGGTTGATCTTCACGCCCTGCGCGTGAAACTTCGCCTCGTAGTCCGTCATCACGCCGCAGACACCGTTCGCGTGCAGGTCGTTTGTGACCTCGCGCAGCGTCCAGCCCTCGACCTCCAGCTGCGCCAGCGACCACGCGAAGAGCGGGAGGTTGTCCGTCTTGAACCAGATCTCCCCGCCCGGCGCAAGCACGTCGGCATACAGCCGGAGAAAGCCCGGCGCGGTCAGGCGGTGCTTCGCGTCGCGGCTCTTCGGCCATGGATCGCAGAAATTGAGGTAGATGCGCGCCACCTCGCTGGGGGCGAACAGCTCCGGCAGCAGCGCCACGTCGCGGTCAATGAATTTAACATTATGTAAACCTTTCGCCACGGCGCGCTCCATTGCCACGACCATCGCATCCGGCACCTTTTCCACGGCGACCAGCAGCGTGTCCGGGGCGGCCGCGGCGGTCTCGGCGGTGAAGCGGCCCTTGCCGCAGCCAAGCTCCAAATGCAGCGCGGAAAAGCCGGGGAACGCCGTCCGCCACTGTCCGCGCAGCGTTTCCGGCTCCGTCGCCAGCACGGCGGCGGCGCGGGACATGCGCGGCAGCAGATTCGGTTTCTTTCGAATTCTCACGGGATCGAAGCCTCCTTACTGCGCGTAATGCGTGCGGATGACCTCCGCCCACGCGAGGTAACCGCTTGCAGCCAGATGCGGCGAGCCGTCCCAGCCGCCGTATTGTGTCGGAAGATAGCCGTCGTCGCCGCACAGCGGGGTGCAGCAGTCAAGATACCAGCATTGCTCCTCCTCCGCCAGCTGATAAAGCGCGTCGTTCATCTCGGTGATCTTCTTCATGGTAAAGGTCCCCTCCGCGCTGCGCTTCGCCGTCACGGGCGTGACCGCCATGACGTAGATGTCCGCGTCAGGCATCGCCGTGCGGATCTGGACGATGAGCTTGCGGTAGCCCTCGATGAACACGTCCAGCGCGCCGCCGAGGTCGTTGATGCCGAGCTGGATATAGACCTTGCCGTACTGCTTGCGCACCAGCTCGCTGACGCGGTTCATGCGGACCGTGCCGGACGTTTTGCCGTAGAACGTCATCTTTTTCAGCTCGGAGCACAGCATCATCCCGTCCACGAGCGAGTTGCCGACCATCGCGGCGTCGGCAAAGAAGTCGTCGTCCATGCGCTCGCCTTCTCTGAGATCGGGGTAGGCCGGCTTGGGCGTCAGCGTCACTTCCCTGCGCATCGAGCGGTAAGCCATGCGCGTAACGATCGCCGCGACCTCGCAGCGCTTGATTTCGGATTCGGGGCAGAATGTGCCGTATTCGTCGTTGCCGGTGAGGATGCCGGCGCGGTAGAGCAGGTAGATCTCCTGCGCGTCGGCGCCGTCCGCCGGAACGTCGGGAACGTCGCCGTCCGCAATGCCGTTGATCTGCGGCAGGGCGCTCACCGGCAGCGCGCGGGAGAGGATCGCGGCAAAGTCGCTGCGTTTGGCCGCGACGTCGTAATCCGGGTAGTCGTCGGTCAAAATGCCGTTCTCCCGGCAGTAATCCACATAGACCTGATACCACGGCTGCCCCTGCGCAAACGCACCGTCGCCGGTGAAATAGGTCTTATGGATGCGCGCGGCCAGCGCCGCGGTCTCCGACAGCTTGACCCCGTCGTCCGGGCGGAAGCCGCCGTCCGCGTCGCCCTTCATGAACCCCAGCTCGTAAGAAGCCTGCACATACGCCAGATACCATGCGTCCGGTCCGACGTCCGGGAACATGTCTTCCTCATAGGT
>CAMJPK010000019.1 GCA_946407675.1 uncultured Clostridia bacterium | reverse complement strand
CCGTATCTCCGCCGGCTGCAAGATGAACGGCATGAACTACTCCACCTTCATGCACGGCCTGAAGAAGGCCGGCATCGAGATGAACCGCAAGATGCTGTCCGAGATGGCCATCCATGAGCCCGCCGCCTTCACCGCCCTGTGCGAGAAGGCCAAGGCCGCCGAGTAAGGAATCCAAAAAGGAGACGCTTGTTCAAAGCGTCTCCTTTTTTGCGGCATGATACCCCTTGCGGAAATACCAGCGGCGTTCATAGCGCACAAGAACGGCAAAATCGTCCAAGAGCTGAAGCAGCAGCGCGTCCTGCTCCGGCGCCAGCGTCCTTCGCAGCCGCAGCAGGGCGTCCGTATAGTCCGGCGCCCGGCGCGGCTCTCCGGCGGCGCGGAACGCGGCTTCTTCTTGTTTTGTCAGCTTCAATTCCATCACCCAAGCATAGATTAGAACAAAACGTTCAAAATTGCAATAGAACAAATTGTTCATTCTATACTTTTCTCGGTGATGAAAATGTATTATCCGAGACTGCGCAATTTACGAGAAGATGCGGATTTGACACAGGAAGCGATCGGACGTGCGATCAATGTACCGCAGCGGACGTATGCCTACTACGAAAGCGGCCAGCGCATGATTCCGCCGCCGGTTTTGAGCGCATTGGCACAGTTCTACCACACCAGCATTGATTATCTGGTCGGCCTGACCGATGAGCGAAAGCCCTATCCGCGTGCAAAATGAAAGATGAAACGCCCTGCCGCGTCCGGAAGAACGAGGCAGGGCGTTTTGTCCGATCGGATCGGAATTACAGGGCCTCGACGATGGCCTTGGTGTCGCGGGCGATCATCAGCTCCTCATTCGTGGCGATGACGAAGACCTTGACGGCGCTGTCGTCGGCGCTGATGAGGTTCTCGCCGCCGCGGACCTTGTTGCGCTCGGGGTCGATCTTGACGCCGAGGAACTCCAGGCCCTTGCAGATCGCGGCGCGGTCATGGCCGCCGTTCTCGCCGACGCCCGCGGTGAAGACGATGGCGTCCACGCCGCCCATGGCGGCCGCATAAGCGCCGATGTCCTTGCGGACCTCATAGTAGAACTTGTCGAGCGCGAGGCGGGCGCGCTTGTTGCCCTCCTGCGCGGCGGCCTCGATGTCGCGGAAGTCGGAGGAGACGCCGGAGAGACCGAGCACGCCGGATTTCTTATTGAGAATGTTCATCATGGTCTTGATGTCATAGCCGTACTTGCCCATCAGATACTCCATGATGGTGGCGTCGATGTCGCCGCAGCGGGTGCCCATCGGGACGCCGGCGAGCGGCCCGAGGCCCATCGTCGTGTCGACGCACTTGCCGTCGACGCAGGCGGAGAGGGAGGAGCCGTTGCCGAGGTGACAGCAGATGATGCGGCTGTGCGCCGGGTTGCCCAGCAGGTCGATGCAGCGGGCGGAGACGTAACGGTGAGAGGTGCCGTGGAAGCCGTAGCGGCGCACGTCGTCCCTCTCGTAATACTCGTAGGGGATCGCGTAGATATAGGCCTCCGGGGGCATGGTCATGTGGAACGCGGTGTCAAACACGGCGACCTGCGGCTTGCCGGGCATGCACTTGGTGCAGGCCTCGATGCCCATGAGGTTGGCGGGGTTGTGCAGCGGGCCGAGCGGGATGCAGGCGCGGATGGCCTCGATGCACGCGTCGTTGACAAGGCAGCTCTCGGTGAACTTCGCGCCGCCGTGGAGAATGCGGTGGCCGACCGCGTCGATCTCGTCCATGCTGGTGACAACACCGTTTGCCGGGTCGACCAGCGCGTCCAGAACGGCCTGGATCGCCTCTGCGTGGGTGGGCATGGCAACGTCAACGGCGTCGATCTTCTGCTTGCCCTCCACGAGGGGCTTGTAGGTGAACTTACCGTCGATTCCGATGCGCTCGCACAGGCCCTTCGCCAGAAGAACCTCGCCGTCCATATCAATGAGCTGATACTTCAGGGAGGAGCTGCCGGCGTTGATGACAAGAATCTTCATGTTGTGAAATCCCTTTCTATTGTAAATTATCAATCATTCCGCTAAAATAGAGAAAAAACTAACTATCTTATTTTAATACAAGTTTTCAGAAAGGCAAGAGTTTTTCATGAATATTTGCGGAATCATCTGCGAATACAACCCGTTTCATAACGGCCACCGCCATCTGATCGACGAAAGCCGCGCCGCGCTCGGCGCCGACAGCGCCGTTGTCTGCGCCATGAGCGGGGACTTTGTGCAGCGCGGGGAGGCGGCGGCCTTCCTGAAGCACGACCGGGCGCGCGCGGCCGTGGCGGGCGGCGCCGACCTTGTGCTGGAGCTGCCGCTGCCGTGGTGCATGGCGCGGGCGGAGACCTTCGCCAGCGGCGCGGTCGCCCTGCTGTCGGCCACCGGCGTCGTGACGCATTTGTGCTTCGGCAGCGAAAGCGGCGACCTTGCGCTTTTGCGCAAAACGGCGCTTGCCCTGCTTCGGCCGGAGACGGACGAGCAGATCCGTGCCGGCCTGGAGCAGGGGATCGGATACGCGGCGGCGCGGCAGCGGGCGCTGGAAGCGCTGACGGGGGAAACGGCTGCGGCGCTGACGCAGCCGAATGACATCCTCGCTGTGGAGTATCTGAAGGCAATTGAAACGCAGCAAAGCGCGCTTACGCCGTTTGCCGTTCATCGCGCCGGCGCGGGGCACGACACAGAGGACGAGGCCGCGCTGCCTTCCGCCGCGCTGCTGCGGAAAAAGCTGCGCGCAGGCGAGGACATCGAAGCTTATGTGCCGCAGACGGTTTCCGCCGCGCTGCGGTCAGGCGCCGGCTTGCCGGATTCCGACGCGATCGAAACGGCGATCCTTTCCCGGCTGCGCTGCTTACCGGAGACGGCTTTCGCACACGCGCCGGATGTCTCGGAAGGGCTGGAGAAACGCGTCTTTGCCGCGGCGCGCACGGAACCGACGCTGGACGCGATCGTGTCCGCTGCGGCGACGAAACGCTATCCCCGCGCCCGCGTGCGGCGCATCGCGCTCAGCGCCGCGCTCGGCCTGCGCGCGTCGGACAGCGCGGGAGCGCCGCCGTACATCCGCTGCCTCGCGGCCAATGCGCGCGGCCTTAAGCTGCTGCGGGAGATGGAGGACCGCGCCGCGCTGCCCGTCCTGACGAAAAGCGCGCATGTCCGCCGACTGGACGAAAGAGCGCAGCGCGTTTTTTCGCTCGGCGCGGCGGCGGAGGACCTTTGTACGCTTGGACTGCGGGATCCGGAAGCGCGCAGGGGAGACCGCGACTGGCGCTGCGGCCCGGCGCTTGCCGAGGGGAAAGCGCATGATTGCAATCGCGATGCAATCGTGCTATAAATTGCTCAGAAGATTACGACGAATCCGGGGGAGCCATGAAACGAACCATATCCATTCTGTTGACCGCCTGTATGCTCCTGTCGCTGTGCGCCTGCGGGCGGAAGCGCAAGGACGAGACCTATCTGATGAAGATCGGCGTTTTGGAACCGATGAGCGGAAAATACAGCGAGCAGGGAAAACGCGAGACGCTGGGCATCCAGTATGCCAACGCATCGACGCCGACCGTAGAGCTCGGCGGGAAAACCTACCGCGTTGAACTGGTGCTGAAGGACAACGGCTCCGACGCCATACAGTCCGAAAAGGCCGCGCAGGAGCTCGTGAATGCGGGCTGTGCGATCGTGCTGGGATCTTACAGCGCGCTTTTGTCCAACGCTGCGTCCGATGTTTTCCGCGACGCCGGTCTGCCTGCCATCGCCGCAAATTGCGAGGACGATTCCGTGACGAAGGGTAACGACCATTATTTCCGCATCTGCGCCCTGCCGGAGCTTCAAGGCGCGGCGCTCGCGAGATTCGCGAAGAAGAGTCTGTACGCGAAAAGCGCATACTGTCTCGCCGAGATCGGCAGCGAAGAGGATGAAAAACTTGTACGCGCGTTTTGCCGGGCGGCGGAGGCCCTGTCGATCCGCGTCGTCACGACGGCGTTCCCGCCGAACACCGTTGACTTTACGCCGTATCTGAACGCGGCGGAGGAGGAGGACGTCAGCGTGATCTTTGCGCCATGCGCGCTGCGCTATGCAGAGCTCCTTGTGGAGCAGTCCGATCCGAAAGGCGGCACGGCGCCCATGCTGGCGGACGCCCGCTGGGCGGACGGCGCGCTCCTGGCCGCGCTGGAGGAGAAGCAGCTGCCCGTGTACGTCTCCACCGCCTATGCCGAGGGAGCGGACGCCGCATTTGACGCGGCATTCAAGGCGTGGCTCAACGACAATTCCGAGGCGCTCACGCTCAACGGAGGGAACGACGCCGTTTCGCCGGAGAGCGCGCTTGGGTACGACGCGTATTTCACTGCGCTTGCCGCGGCAAAAGCGGCGAAAAGCGCCGATAAGGCGGATATCCTTGCGATCCTGCCGATCATCGCCCGGACGGGCGTTACGGGCGAATACAGCTTTGACGAGGACGGCGGGGCCGTGCGCAGCGCGCTGTGGGTCGAAAAGGCGAACGCGAAAACGCAAAAGTGGGAGTTCGTGACAGCGGTCCGTGCGGAAGGATAAAGTTTTTGCGTGGAGGGAACTTTTTCCCGTATCCTGCGTCTTGTAACCTGAACACTTCCATGGGAGGGATATGATATGAAGCGTTTGTTCGCATTGGTTTTGGCGGCGGTCCTGGCGCTGGCGCTGTGCGCGCCGGCGATGGCCGCGCAGGTGCAGCCCACCGCGCAGAGCATCACGATCGACGGCGAGGCGGTCTACTGCCCGGCTTACAACATCGACGGCTACAACTATGTGAAGCTGCGCGCGCTCGCGGCGCTGCTCAAGGACACCGTCTGCCCCTTTGACGTGCAGTACGATGAGACGACGAACACCGTCACGATCCTGCGCGGCGTGCCGTACAGCGGCGAGGCGGAGAAGCCCGGCCTGCTGGTGGACCAGTCCGGGACCGCGGTGCCCAGCGCACAGACGATCATCAACAACGGCGTCGCGTGCAAGGGCCTCAGCGTGTGGAACATCGGCGATCAGAATTGGTTCAAGCTGGCCGAGCTTGCCGATCTGATCGGCTTCCGGCTGCACTATGACGAGGACACGAAAACGGCGCAGATCGAGACCGTGCCGATGGAGTGGAACGCGGAGAGCTATGCCGCCGTCTACGCGGCGCTGAGCGCAACCCGCGTCAGCACATCGCGCGGCGGTATGAAGGTGACGGGCGTCGCCTTTGAGGAGAGCAAGGAAGCGCCTGCCGCCGAACCGGCAGCGGTAAACGATGCCAGCGAAAGCGGCGCCGGCTATTCCGGCACGAATACGCAGGTCGAGGACATCGACGAGGGCGACATCGTCAAAACCGACGGGAAATACCTCTACGTCCTGCGCGGCGAGGAGCTGACGATCCTGAAGGCGGACGGCAGGAACACCGCCGTCGTCTCCCGGACGAAGATCGGCAGCAGCCGCTATGACGAGAAGGAAAACGGAAAGAGCTATTCCAGCGAATCGAAGTACCCGCGCGAGATGTTCGTCTATGACGGCCGGCTGTGCGTGCTTTCGCAGTACAGCAGCTACAGCTCCGACGTCGTGGACGGCCTCTGGCGCTACGACAACAAGGAGTATACCTGCGTTGATGTCTACGATGTCAGCGATCCTGCCGCGCCGAAGGCGCTGACAAGCTTAGGCCAGGACGGCTACATCCTCGGCTCGCGCATGCGCGGCGACAAGGTGTATCTGGTCACCAACTACTGGGTGTGGAATTGGGAAGAGGGAGATCCCTCTACCTACGTTCCGGGGCTCTACAAGAACGGCGAGATGCACATCCTTCCGGCGGATTGCATCTGCATCTGCCCGCACTGCAGCTCCACGGAATATGTCGTGCTGTGCGAGTATGATCTGTCCGGCGCCGATTGCACGGCGTCCCAGTCCCTGCTCGGCGGCGGCGACACGCTTTATATGAACGACAGCGGCATCTATGTCATGGGCTCCCGCTGGACGGACAGCGTCACCGACACCCGCAAGGAAAGCGTCTATACGGTGGAGGAGCACACGAATGGCTCCGAGACCGACATCTGGCGCTTCTCCCTGACGGACGGCCTGCAGCTCAGCGCCAGCGGCACGGTCCCCGGCTATCTGGAGAGCCAGTTCTCCGCGGACGAGTACAACGGCTTCCTTCGGCTGGTCACGACGCGCGACGACAGCGTCTACACCATCTATAAGGACGAGACCTACGATTTCGTCAACTACAAGTATGCGGACCGCGTGCGGACGACCGGCCTCTACGTGCTCGGCAGCGACCTCAAGGTCGTCGGCAAGGTGGACGACTTGGCGCCGGACGAGCGGGTCTATTCCGCGCGCTTTGACGGCGATATCGCGTACTTCTGCACCTTCCGCAACGTCGATCCGCTCTTCGCCGTCGACGTCAGCGATCCCACCGCGCCGAAGGTGCTCAGCGCGCTGAAGATCAGCGGCTTCTCCGAGTACCTCCACCCCTGGAGCGACGGGCGGCTGTTCGGCTTCGGCAGGGAGGCCGACGAGGAGACCGGCTGGAGCGAGCAGCTCAAGCTGGTGATGTTCGACACCACGGACAAGAAGAACGTGACGGTGAAGAACACGCTGCTGCTTGAGGACTGCTGGTACAGCGAGGCGCTTTACGATCACAAGGCCTTCTTCATCGACGGGGCAAAGAACATCATCGGCTTCATCGGCGATCAGGATTACTACATTTATTCCTACGACGACGCCGGCGGCTTCCGCCTGATGTGCACGTTTGACTACGACACCTGGCCCGGCAGCGTCCGCGGCTTCTGGATCGGCGAGAACGCCTATATCGTCGGCGAGAACGTTGTGCAGGTGCTCAGCCTGGACGGCTGGAACCGTCTGCTGACGCTGGAGCTGGGCGATTGACGACCGAAAACCTGAAAACGCGGCTGAGCTTCCGGGCCCAGCCGCGTTTTCCTGATTTACAAAAAAGGGCGCATGTGATAGAATACTCCAAGCTTTGGGGAAGGATACGACCATGCCGGACACACTGACTGCATTGGAAAACAAGCTTGCGCAGATCGAAGCGCAGCTCAACGCGCCGGAGACCTATGCCGATCCGGCGCTTTTCGCGCGCCTTGCGCGGGAACGCAAGACGCTTGCGCCGCTGCTGGAGGCGCACCGGCGCGTGCAGCGCCTGGAGGCGGACATTGCCGCAGCGCAGGAGCTGGAGCTGTCCGCGGGCGAGCTGGCCGAGCTGCGCGCGGAGCTGGACGAGGCGCGCGAGGCGCTCAAATGCGCGATGCTGCCGCCGGACCCGAATGAGGAGCGCAGCGTCGTCATGGAACTGCGCGCCGGAACCGGCGGGGAGGAGGCGGCGCTTTTCGCTGCGGACCTTTTCCGGATGTATTCCATGTATGCCGACCGGCGCGGCTGGCGCGTGGAGCTTGCGGAGATGAACCGCACGGAGCTGGGCGGCATCAAGGAAGCGGTCTTTACCGTGGAGGGCGAGGGCGCATGGAGCCGGCTCAAGTATGAGTCCGGCGCGCACTGCGTCAAGCGCGTGCCCGAGACGGAGAGCAGCGGCCGCATCCAGACCAGCACCGCCACCGTCGCCGTACTGCCGGAGGTGGACGAGGTGGATCTCCAGCTCGACATGAAGGACGTGCGCATCGACGTGTTCCGCGCCTCCGGCGCGGGCGGGCAGAAGGTGAACAAGACCTCCTCGGCCATCCGCGTGACCTATCTTCCGACGGGGCTTGTCGTGGAATGTCAGGACGAGCGCAGCCAGCTGCAGAACAAGGAGCGCGCGCTCAGCATTTTGCGCAGCCGCCTGTACGAGGCGCAGGCGCAGCGGCAGACCGACGCCGTCGCCGCGCAGCGGCGCAGCCAGGTCGGCACCGGGGAGCGCAGCGAGAAGATTCGGACCTACTTTTTCCTGCGCGGGCAGGTCGTAGACCAGCGTCTGACCGGCGACGAGCGCAGCTTCAACCTGGGCGCGATCCTCAACGGGGACCTCGATGCGCTGATCGACCGGCTGCGCAAAGCGGAGCAGACGGAAAAATTGCGGGAACAAAACGAATGAAAACCATCCGAACAAAACGAAATATCGCGACCTTGGCGGACATCCTGAAAACGGGCGGCCTGGTCGCCGTTCCGACCGAGACGGTTTACGGCCTTGCAGGGAACGCGCTGGATGAGGCCGCGGTACGTCGGATCTATGAGGTCAAGGGCCGCCCGGAGATCAAGCCGCTGAGCGTGATGGTGCCGGACGAGACCGCGATGGAGCGCTGGTGCGTCGATGTGCCGAGGACGGCACACGCGCTGGCGCGGCGCTTCTGGCCGGGGCCGCTGACGATCGTGCTGCGCTCCGGCGCCGCGGTGCCGGCGCTCACGCGGGCGGGCGGTGCGACCGTCGGCCTGCGCTGTCCGGACCATGCGCTGACGCTGGCGCTCCTGCGCGAAGCGGGTCTGCCGCTGGCCGCACCCTCGGCAAATCCCAGCGGCGCGCCGAGCCCGAAGACCGCGGACGAGGTGCTCGCGTACTTTGACGGGCAAATCGACGCCGTGCTCGACGGCGGACCCTGCGGCATCGGGAGGGAATCGACGATCGTTGACCTCTCCGCGCCGCCGTACCGGATCTTGCGACAGGGCGCGCTGGCAGCGGACGAGATCTTTGACGCGCTGCGCGAGAGCCTGACCGTCATCGGGATCACGGGAGGAACGGGCTGCGGAAAGACCACCGCCCTGAACGTCCTGCGCGCCAAGGGCGCGATGATCCTCGACTGCGACGAGATTTATCACGCGCTGACGGTCAGCAGCGAGCCGATGCGCCGGGAGCTGACCGCGCGCTTCGGCCCGGTGTATCAGGGAGATATGCTGGACCGCAAGGCGCTCGGCGCGATCGTGTTTTCCGACCCGGCGGCGCTGCGCGATCTGAACGCGATCACGCATCGCTATGTCGTGGACGAGCTGACGCGGCAACTGCGCGAATATGCGATCAACGGCGGCACGCTCGCCGCGATCGATGCCATCGGGCTGCTGGAGATCGAATACGGGAAAAAGACGGCCTTCAACGTCGCGGTGACCGCGCCGACGGCCGACCGGGTAAGGCGGTTGATGCAGCGCGAGGGGATCAGCCGCGAATACGCCCTGCAGCGCATCGGCGCACAGAAGCCCAACGAATACTTCGCCGCGCACTGCGATTATGCGCTGGAGAACACGGGCACGCTGGCGGAATTTGAAGAGAAATGTAATAAGTTTTTTACGGAGGTACTGAAAAATGTCTGAGAAGAAAGCGACGGAAGCACTCAAGGAACAGCTGTTTTATAGCCCGAAGAACGGCTATGACTGCATCGACGTGAAGGAGCGCCTGGCACTGGAGAAATACTGCGACGCCTACAAGGCCTATCTGAACGTCTCCCGCACGGAGCGCGAGGCAGTTGCCAACGCGATCGCCGAGGCGGAGGCCAATGGCTTTGTCCCGTTTACGCCGGGCATGGAGCTTCAGCCGGGCATGAAGCTTTACCGCTCCAACCGCGGCAAGAGCCTGCTGCTGGCCGTCGTCGGGAAGAAGCCGCTGGACGAGGGCTGCACCGTCGCCGCGGCGCATGTGGATTCCCCGCGCCTGGACCTCAAGCCGCTGCCGCTGTATGAGGACGGCGAGCTCTGCTTCCTCAAGACGCACTATTACGGCGGCATCAAGAAATACCAGTGGGTCACGATCCCGCTGGAGCTCCACGGCGTTGTGACGCTGAAAAGCGGCGAGACCGTCGACGTCGTGATCGGACGCGACGCGGACGATCCGCAGTTCGTCATCACCGATCTGCTTCCGCACCTGGCGGCGGATCAAATGCAGAAGAAGGCCGCGGAGGTCATCAAGGGCGAGGGGCTGAATCTGCTGACCGGCTCCGTTCCGTACGACGGGGAGGAGAAGGAGCGCGTCAAGCTTGCGGTCATCAGTCTGCTCAACGACCGTTACGGCATCACGGAGGAGGACTTCCTCTCCGCCGAGCTGGAGGTCGTGCCGGGCTTCGAGACGCGCGACATCGGCGTAGACCGCAGCATGATCGGCGGCTACGGCCACGACGACCGCGTCTGCGCCTATGCCGAGCTCCGGGCAATTTTCGACATCGGCACGCCGGAGACCACCGCCGTGTGCATCCTCGCGGACAAGGAGGAGATCGGCTCCACCGGCGCGACCGGCATGCAGAGCACGGCCTTTGAGTGCTTCATCGAGGATCTGTGCGCTGCGCAGGGCGTCGACGCGCGGCGCTGCTATGAGAAGAGCTTCTGCCTCTCCGCGGACGTCTGCATCGGCTTCGATCCGCTCTATCCCGAGGTCAGCGAGAAGCGCAACAACGCCAAGCTCAATTACGGCGTCGGCGTGATGAAATACACCGGCGCCCGCGGCAAGAGCGCCACCAACGATGCCGACGCGGAGACTGTCGGGAAGCTGCGCAAAATCTTTGCCGACGCCGGGGTCGTCTGGCAGATGACGGAGCTCGGCAAGGTCGATCAGGGCGGCGGCGGCACCGTGGCCGTCTACATGGCGCGGCGCAACATCACGACCATCGACGCGGGCGTTCCCGTGCTGAGCATGCACGCGCCCTTCGAGGTCGTCGCCAAATTTGACTGCTACATGACCTACAAGGGTGTGAAGGCGGTCTACGAGCGCAAATGACGGAACAACGCATCTGATTAGAATTCCCCCTGTTTGCAAACACTAAAGCGGACAGGGGGAATTATCATGTGCGACGATAAGGAAAAGGAGATCCGCGCGCTCGGTGCGCAGCGGACCGGCGGCATCCACTGTGTGACGATCATCGGGCAGGTGGAGGGACATCAAATTCTTGGCGAGGACTGCAAGACGACAAAATATGAACACATTCTGCCGCTGCTCGCCGCGGCGGAGGAGGCGCCGGAGATCGGCGGCGTGCTGATCCTGCTCAACACCGTCGGCGGCGATGTGGATGCGGGGCTCGCCATCGCGGAGCTGATTGCGGGGATGTGCAAGCCGACCGCCTCGCTGATCCTGGGCGGGGGTCACTCCATCGGCGCGCCGCTGGCCGTGGCGGCGGACCGGTCGTTCATCGCGCCCTCCGCCGCCGTGACGCTCCATCCCGTGCGGCTCACCGGCGTCGTGCTCGGCGCGCCGCAGACCTACCGCTACTTTGAGCAGATGCAGGAGCGCATCGTCGGCTTTGTCACCGCCCACAGCGCGATCAGCCGGGAGCGGCTGCTCGGCTATATGCTTTCAACGGAGACGCTTGCAAACGACATGGGCACGATCCTGACCGGCGCGGAAGCAGTAGAGAGCGGCCTCATTGACGCGCTGGGCGGCATTTCCGACGCGCTGCATTGGCTGCATGCGCAGATCGACGGTACAAATGCAGAAATTATGTAAACTTTTCCTTGTGCTTTTCGGGAAAGTATGGTAATATAATCCGATAGGAGTAACCGGCGCCGGCGTCGCGTTGCGCGTCCGCGCCAATTCTGTCTCGGAGGGCTTGCCATGACGATCCTGCAATCGCTGTTTCTTGGCCTCATTCAGGGCATAGCGGAATTCCTTCCGATCTCCAGCTCCGGCCATCTGTCTGTGTTCCAGAATCTCCTCGGCCTGAACGCCGGGGAGGACCAGCTGCTGTTTGACGTCCTGCTCCACCTCGGAACGCTGGTGAGCGTCTGCGTGGTCTTCTGGGGCGACATCGTACAGATCGTCCGGGAGTGTGTGGAGCTCATCCGCGGCATCGGACACCCGGTGCCGGGGGAGAAAAAGCGCTTGAGCGGCGTTCGGCTGCTGCTGATGGTCGTATTTGCCACGCTGCCGCTCGTCCTTGTGCTCCCAGTGCATGACAGCGTCGAAAAGCTCTATTATTCCACGCTGTTTATCGGCATCGCGTTTCTCGCGACCGGCACGATGCTCTTCTGCGCTGACCGCATGCCGCAGGGGACGCGCACGGAAAAGACCATGCGCATCCGCGATGCGCTGCTCATCGGCCTGTGCCAGGCGATCGCCACGATGCCGGGCCTGAGCCGCTCCGGTACCACGATCACGGCCGGCGTCGCGACGGGGCTGGATCGGCGCTTCGCCGTGAAGTTCTCGTTCCTCATCTCCATCCCCGCCGTGCTCGGCGCCAATTTGATCTCCCTGATCAAGGCGGTCAAGGCCGGGGTGGATTGGTCGCTGCTGCCGACCTATCTGGTCGGCATGGTCGTGGCGATGATCTCCGGTTACTTTGCCCTGAACCTGCTGCGCTACATCGCCCAAAAAGGCAAATTCGGCTGGTTTGCGTACTATTGCTGGTTTGCCGGCGCGGTGACGCTGCTGCTCACAATTCTTCACTAAGGAGCGCATATTACATATGGCTGCAAGCACCCAAAAGAAAAAAACGCCTGCGAAGAAGCCCGCCGCTTCGTCCAGAGCTCCGGCGAAGAAACCGGTCCGCCGCGAGATCTGGGCGCTGGTCTGCGTCCTGCTTGCGCTTTTCACCTTTATCGGCTGCTTCCGGATCGACGCGCTGTTCATCACCTATTTCTGCGGCTTTCTGAAGGGACTGATCGGTTACGGGTATTATCTGTTCCCGGTCGCGCTGCTCGGCTGCGCGTTCATCCTGATGTTCCATCACGGCCGCCCGGTGCGGGCGCGGACGATCTGCACGCTGTGCGTGCCTGTTGTGATCGGCGCGCTGGCGCATCTGCTGATGTGCAAGCTGGAGCTGGAAGGCATCAAGCTGACGGAGCTGATGCCCGTGCTCTATGAAAACGGGAAGGAGATGCTCTGCGGCGGCCTGATCTCCGGCTTCCTCGCCATCGGCTTTTCGAAGCTGTTCAGCATTTACGGCGCCGTGCCCGTATTCCTTTTCGGCACGATCGCGCTGATCATGATCGCATCGCAGATGACCCCGGCCAAGCTCATGGAGCTGCACCGCGCGCGCGCTGCGAACCGACCGCAGTATGTTCCCGAACCTGAGCCAGAACGCCCGCCCGTCGCCGCGCGCGAAGCGGCCGCGCGTATGGCGCCCAATCCGGCGACCGCCGCCTTTCCTGCCTCTGCGCGCCGCCGCCATGCCATCGACATTCCGATGGATGACGAGCCGGCGGAGGAGGCGTATGAGGAGGAGAAGGAAGGGTTTTTCAACAAACGTCCGCGGGTGAAGACGCCGGACCAGCTGCTGCAAAAGCACAGGGAAGCGGACGCCGCGCCCGCGCCGGAGCCGCTGATACCGGAGACGGAGGCGGCGCCCGCCGCAGCGCCCGCGCCGGCGAAAGCGCCGACCGGCATACCGTCCCCGCTTCAGAAGACGCCCGCCGCAGCGCCGGCCAATCTCACCGACAAGGTCAAGCCCCTCACCGAGGAGGAGGCCGCGGCGATCGCGGGCGTGACGCTGCAAAAGCCGGAGGACGTCATTCAGGCAGACGAGTTTTCCACCGCCGCCGTGCGCGAGCAGCGCTCCAATGCGAAGAAGAAGCTGCCGGAGGACGAGCTGCGCGACGCGACCGAGGAGGTCGCCAAGGCGGTCGAAAAGAAAAACGCCGCCGCAGCGCCCGTTTATAACTATCCGC
The DNA here is from genome assembly GCA_946407675.1 of uncultured Clostridia bacterium. Lineage (GTDB taxonomy): Bacteria > Bacillota > Clostridia > Oscillospirales > Oscillospiraceae > SVKR01. The sequence goes on along the minus strand of CAMJPK010000019.1, from coordinate 9,328 downwards.
CGGCAGAGCTGCTGCGCAAGGGCAGCGGCGCGACCGTGGACGGCACCGAGGAAATGCGCATCAATTCCGAGCGCCTGCAGGGGACGCTGGATTCCTTCGGCGTCGGCGCGACGATCTGCGACATCACCCGCGGCCCGACGGTCACGCGCTACGACCTGGAGCTTTCCTCCGGCGTGAAGCTGGCAAAGCTCACCAACCTCGCCGGCGACCTCGCATTGTCGCTGGGCGTTTCCGGCGTGCGCATCGCGCCGATCCCGGACAAGATCTCCACAGTCGGCATCGAGGTCCCCAACAAGATCGTCAGCACGGTATTTCTGCGCGACATCATCGACACGGACGTGTTCCGCGGCGCGGCCAGCCGCCTCACCTTCGCCCTCGGCAAGGACATCGGCGGTAACGCCATCGTCGGCAACATCGCCAAGCTGCCGCATCTGCTCATCGCAGGCACTACCGGCTCCGGCAAGAGCGTGTGTATGAACTGCCTGATCCTGAGCCTGCTCTACAAGGCGACGCCGGAGGAGGTCCGGCTCATCATGATCGACCCGAAGATGGTCGAGCTCGGCATCTACAACGGCATCCCGCATCTGTACATCCCGGTCGTCACGGACCCGAAGAAGGCGGCGGGCAGCCTGCAGTGGTCCGTCATTGAAATGCTCAAGCGCTACCGGCTCTTCGCCGATTCCGGCGTCCGCGACATTACGGGCTACAACGCCGTACAGAAGAAAAACGGCGAGCCGATCCTGCCGCAGGTCGTCATCGTGATCGATGAGCTGGCCGACCTCATGATGACCGCCGCGAAGGAGGTGGAGGAGAGCATCTGCCGCGTCGCCCAGATGGGCCGCGCCGCGGGCATGCACCTTGTCATCGCAACGCAGCGCCCCAGCGCGGACGTCATCACCGGCCTGATGAAGGCCAACATCCCGAGCCGCATCGCCTTTGCGGTGTCCAGCGCAATGGAATCGCGCATCATCCTCGACCAGATGGGTGCGGAAAAGCTCGTCGGCAGCGGCGATATGCTCTATGCGCCGCTCGGCGTCGGCAAGCCGACGCGCATTCAGGGCGCCTTCGTCACGGACGAGGAGCGCGAGGAGGTCGTCAACTTCGTCAAGCAGTACGGCGAGGCGCAGTACAACGAGGAGATCATGGCCAGCATCGAGCAGGCCTCGGCGGACAAGCCCGACGGCAAGGATGCCCGCGCGGAAAGCGTGGACGAAGCGCCCGACAGCAACTACGACGAGCTGCTGCCGCAGGCGGTCGACGTGATCTTTGAGACCAAGCAGGCCAGCGTTTCCATGCTCCAGCGCCGGCTGAAGCTCGGCTACTCGCGCGCCGCGCGCATCGTGGACCAGATGGAGGAGATCGGCGTGGTCGGTCCCTTCGAGGGCAGCAAGCCGCGGCAGATCCTCATCACGCGCGAGCAGTGGCTGGAGATGCAGGCCGCGCAAGGCACGGCGCCAACATCGCAGCCGGACGATCAGATGAATTTCGCGGATTTCCAGGACGACGCGCCCGATACATGGAGCGACTGACGCATGACCGATTACCTGAACATCCAAATGACGCAGCAAGAGATCCATGCAGTCTCCAATCTGGGGCTCGCCCACATTGGAGACTGCGTTTATGAGCTGCTGGTACGCTCCTTTATCGTCGCCCACGGCGGCGTGACGAACCAGCGCATGCACCGCGCAACCGTGGATCTGGTCTGCGCTGCGGCGCAGGCAAGGGCGGCGGAGACGATCGCGCCGCTGCTGACGGAGGAGGAGCTGGCCGTTTTCAAGCGCGGCCGCAACTCCCGCGTCCATTCCGTGCCGAAAAACGCCGAGCCCGGCGACTACCACGCCGCGACCGGGCTGGAATGCCTGTTTGGCTGGCTTTATCTGAGCGCCCGGCACGAGCGCATCAACGAGCTGTTCGCAGCGATATTGGAGAAGGAAGCATGCCGCTTGACTCCGTGACCGTTTCCGCCCTCGCGCAGGAGCTTCGGGGGCGGATCGTCGGCACAAAAATCGATAAGGTTCAGCAGCCGGAGCGCGACACCGTGATCCTCTCGCTGCACGGACAGGGGGGCAGCGTGAAGCTGGCCCTCTGCGGCGGCGTGGGCAACGCGCGGGTGCACATCACGCGCTCGGCTTATGAGAATCCGGAGCGTCCGCCGATGTTCTGCATGCTGCTGCGCAAGCATCTGTGCGGCGCGCGCATCGCGGAGCTTGTGCAGCCGGAACGCGAGCGCATCCTGATCCTCCGGCTGGACGGCTATGACGAGCTCGGCGCGAGCGTACAAAAAAAGCTGGCCGTCGAGATGATCGGCCGCGGTACGAACATTATCCTGATCGACAGCGAGGACCGGATCATCGACTGCCTGCGCCGTGTGGACAGCGATATGAGCGCCCTGCGGCAGGTGCTTCCGGGGCTCATATACCGTCTGCCGCTGCAGCAGAGCAAGCCCGATCCCTTCCGGCTTACGCCACAGGAACGGCAGGCCGTCTGGGAGGCGCGCGACCGCGCGCTTCCGCCGGAGAAATGGCTGCTGCAGAGCTATGCCTGCCTCTCGCCGCTGCTGTGCCGGGAGCTCGTCTACCGCTGCGGCGGCGACACGGACGCGCTGCCGGCCTGTCTTGACGCGCTGGTCGATAGCGTGGCGGCGGGGGAGTTTACGCCGTATATGCTCATGGAGGACGGCAAGCCGAAGGATTTCAGCTTTCTGCGCATCCGGCAGTACGGCGACGGCGCGCAGGGGGAGACCTTCCCGACGTTCAGCGCGCTGCTGGACGCCTTTTATACCCGGCGCAGCCAGGCGGAGGATATGCGCCGCCGGACGGCCGCGCTGCGCAAGACCGTGAAGAACGCGCTGGAGCGCACCGAGCGCAAGCTTGCGGCGCAGAACGAGGAGCTTGCGCGCACCGCGACGCGCGAGGAGAAGCGGCGCTGGGGCGATTTGATCACCGCAAACCTCTACCGTGCGCCGAAGGGCGGCGCGGAGAGCATGACGGTGGAGGACTTTTACGCCGACGGCGCGCCGGAGGTCACGATCCCGCTCGATCCGCTCAAAACGCCGCAGCGCAACGCGGCGGCGTATTACAAGGAGTACACAAAGGCAAAGACGGCGGAGCAGTATCTGACGCGGCTGATTGCGGAGAATGAACGCGCAAGGACCTATCTCTCCAGCGTGCTCGACGAGCTTGAGCGCGCCCGCGGAGACGCCGACATCACGGACATCCGGCGGGAGCTGGGCGAGACGGGCTACATCAAGGCAAAGCGCGGCGGGAAGGAAAAGCAGCGCCCGACGGCGCCGCTGCGCTACCGCTCGTCCGAGGGCTTTGAGATCCTCGTGGGGCGCAGCAACCTGCAAAACGACGCGCTGACCTTCCACACCGCAAGAAAGGGCGATCTGTGGCTCCATGTCCAAAAGGTGCACGGCAGCCATGTCATCGTCCGCTGCGAGGGCGTGCAGCCGGACGATTCGACGCTGCAGCAGGCGGCCTCGCTGGCGGTGCTGCACTCCCAGGCCGCCGCGGGCGGCAAGGTCCCCGTCGACTATACCCGCGTGAAATATGTCAAAAAGCCCGCCGGCGCCCTGCCCGGCATGGTGATCTATACGGATTACGCCACGATCGTCGCGGAAGCGGACGAGGCGCTGGCAGAGAAGCTGAAAGCGTGACCTGGAAAGGTCACGCTTTCGTGCTTTGTTAGCGCTTGGCGAGAATGTCCATTGCGCCGCAGAGCATCTCGGCCGCCTGGCCGCGCGTCAGCACCGCGTCGGAAAAGCTGCAGCCGTAGGGGAGCAGACCGCAGGAGGCGACGTTCGCGGCGGACTGCGCGGCCCATGCGGGAACGGCCTGCGCGTTTGCATACCAGACGCTCACGGCGTCGGTCAGCGCCATCGCGCGGTCCAGAATGACCGCCGCTTCCAGCACGGAAATCTCGCGCGCGGGGGAGAAGACGGCGCCGCGCTCGCCGCTGTAGCCGGAGATCAGGCCGCTTTTCAGCGCCGCGCCGACGTAGGGCTTCACCCAGACGGCGATCTCCGCGTCGTCGGAAAAGCCGGTGCTGCGCACGCCGGCGAGCGGCTTGGTACCGGCGACCTTCATGCACATGGCGAGAAACTCCTCGCGCGTTACCGGCGCGTCCGGCTCAAAGACGTATTCTCCGGCGAGGTATGCCCCGCGGAACACGTCTTCCTCCGCCAGACGCACGGCGGCGCTGGCGCAGCCCTCGCCGTCCAGATCGGAATAGGTCAGCTTGCTCTTTTGCTTTTCGATGCGGATGATGACCGTGGCCTCCTGTGAGCGGTTGCCGTCGGCATCCGTCGCCTGATAGCCGAAGTAATCCTTTCCGCGCTTACCGTCGGCGGGCGTGTAGACAAAGCGGCCGTCCTCCTCAAGGTCGAGGCGGCCCTTGACGGGCTGTGTCGTTACGGTGAAGCGCAGCGCGCCGCCGTCCGGATCGCTGGCGGAAAGGCGGCCGCCGACGGACACGCCGCGATAGGTGCATATCTCCAGGTTCTCCGCGATCGGCGCGCTGCCCGCAGCGGACGCAAAGGAGAACAGCCCGGTCAGGAGCGTGAAAAACAAAAGCAGGGAGAGAGGCGCTGTATACTTTTTCATTTGGATCAACCTCCGAAACAACAATGTGACCATAGTTTGGACGGCTGATGCGTATTTTATACTTATGAACGCAGCAATGCTCCCGCACGGCGACGGGGCACGGAAGGCCCTGTCAGCGTATCGGGAGCATTGCTTGTCTGCAATTCGGTTTGCCCGGCGGATCACTCTTTTTCTTTTGCGCGTCGGTTCTTTTTGCGCTGCCGGCTGCGGCGGCGGGTGTGGATGGACTTCGCCTTGTAGTAGGCCAGCATGCCCTCGTCCGCCGCATACAGGATGCGGTTGGCGGTCCAGGTGTCGTCCTCGCTGCTGCGGAGCTTGACGCGGATGAGGTAGCTGCCGTGCTCGGCACAGGCGCCCAGCGTCATATACCGCTTGTCTCCCTGGTTGACCCAGCGGGAGAGCTCCAGCGGCTGCGCGCAGACGGGACAGAGGGCGCGCGTCAGGTTTTCGTCGGCAAACGCGGCGCTGCGGTTTGCATAGCCGGAGAAGGTGAGGTGCTCCAGCGCCTCCGGCGCATCCTCCTCGCCCTCGGCGGGCGTCTTCGTCCGGGTGCTGAGCCGGTGCTGCGCGTTCTCATAGCCGGCCAGACCGCTGGCCATGTCGAGCCGGGAGCAGACCAGCGCCGTGTTGTAGGCGTCGCCCAGCGCGTCGTGCGCCACGCGCGTCTGCTCGATGGAGAAATGCTCCATCGCGGCGGAGAGAGACTTTTGGTTGTTGTCGCCCTCGGTCTGCATGTTGTAGATGATCTGGAGATTGACCCAGCCGCAGATCCAGTCCCAGTCGAGATCATGGATGATGATGTTCTGCTCCATGATGCCCTTGTCGTCGTAGCCCCAGGTGTAGAAGGTGCAGTCCTCGCCGCAGAATTCCCGGAAGCGGGCAAAGGCCTCCTTGAAGCCGCAGGCGGTGGAAAGCCGCGCGGCGTCGATGCCGGTCAGCTTCTTGACCTTGTAGTGCATCTTGTTGAAATACACGGGCTTGACGTCGATCTGGAATTCCTCGCCGGGCGTCCAGTCGTCGTTCATCCGGACCGCGCCGATCTGGATGATCTCGCCGCGCAGGTGGATGGGGAGCCGGTTGAAGACGGAGGACTTGGCGCTCATCGCCTGGTTCCACTCCATGTCGATGACAATGTTGCTGATACGTTCTCACTTCCTTTCCGTTTGAAAATCGCATAACCAACTATAACACAAACATATTGTATATCTCAACTGCTTTTTCATTGTTTCCTTCAAGAACTTGTGTTATAATCCGTCTGTAAGCCATATACTTTGACACCGGGAGGTGTGCTTTCTTTGAAAATCGCGGTTTTATGCGGCGGACTGAGCAATGAGCGGGACGTCTCGATCTCCACCGGCACCGGCGCGGCCCGCGCGCTGCGGGAAAAGGGGCATCAGGTGGTGCTGATGGATCTGTTCCTCGGCTATACGCAGCCCTTCGACGACCCGGCGGAGGTTTTTGCCGCAAATGCGGTTTTGGGCAGCGCCGCCATCGGCGACATTTCGCCCGATCTGGACGCGGTGCGCGCGATGCGCCCCGATCCGGAATGTATCGTCGGCCCCAATGTGCTGACGATCTGCCGCGCGGCGGACATCGTCTTCCTCGCGCTGCACGGCGAGGAGGGGGAGAACGGCAAGGTGCAGGCGCTGCTGGACCTCAACGGCATCCCCTATACAGGCGCGGGCTACCTCGGCAGCGCGATCGCGATGAACAAGGGGCTGAGCAAGATGCTCTTCCGGGAAAACGGGATCGCCACGCCGGACAGCATCAAGCTGCACCGCGGGGAGCCGCCGCGCAGCATCGGCTTTCCCTGCGTCGTCAAGCCCTGCTCCGGCGGCAGCAGCGTGGGGACCAGCATCGTGACGACCGAGGCGGAATACGCCGCGGCGCTGGAGCTGGCCTTCCGCTATGAGGCGGACGTCATCGTTGAGCAGTACATCAAGGGGCGGGAGCTGACCGTCGGCGTTATGGACGGCGAAGCCATGCCGGTCATCGAGATCATCCCGAAGCACGGCTTTTACGATTATAAGAACAAGTATCAGGCCGGGGCGACGGAGGAAATCTGCCCGGCGCAGATCGGCCCGGAGGCCACGGCGCGCGTGCAGCGGCTGGCCGAGCGCGCCTTCTCCGCGCTGATGCTCGACGCCTACTGCCGCTGTGATTTCCTTTGGGACACCGCGGCGGACGAATTCTACTGCCTGGAGGCCAACTCGCTGCCCGGCATGACGCCGACGAGTCTGATCCCGCAGATGGCGGCGGCACAGGGTATGAGCTACGGCGCGCTGTGCGAGAAGATCATCGCCGTGAGCATGAAGAAGTATCGGAAATGAAGAATTTTACGATTCAAAACGTATTGCGCGCCTGCAAGGGCCAATGGCTGGGCGACGCATCGGCGCTCGGAACAGAGCTGACGGCGGTCACGACCGACAGCCGCACGGTCACGCCGGGCTGCCTATTCGCGGCGATCCCCGGCGAGCGGGTGGACGGCCACGACTTTATCGCGCAGTCGCTTGAAAAGGGCGCGGCGTGCGCGATCTGCCAGCGCGTGCCGGACGGCGGGAAGGGAAACCTGATCCTTGTCCCGGACACGGTCGCGGCGCTGCAGGCGGCCGCGGGCTTTTACCGCGCGCAGTTCGACATCCCCGTCCTCGGCATCACCGGGAGCGTGGGGAAGACCACGGCCAAGGAAATGACGGCGTCCGTGCTCGGGCAGCATTTCCGCGTCCACAAGACCGCGGGCAACTTCAACAACGATCTCGGCGTCCCGATCACGCTGTTCGGCCTGAATGAGACGCACGAGGCGGCGGTGGTGGAGATGGGCGTGTCCCATCCCGGCGACATGGAGCGGCTGGCGGAAATGGTCCGCCCGACGATGGCGCTGTATACCGTGATCGGCCATGCGCATCTGGAATTCCTGAAAAGCCGGGAGGGGATCCTTGCGGAGAAATCCGTGATGAACCGTTTCCTGCCCCCGGACGGCTATGTCCTTTATAACGGGGACGACGATCTGCTTGCGGCGATGCCCGGAAAGCAGCACATGCTCAGCTTCGGCATGGGCGCGGGCTGCGACGTGCGCGCCGAGCATGTCCGGCTGGAGAAGGACGGCACTACGCGCTGCACCGTGGTGCTCGGCCCGCGCAGCATCGACATCCGCATCCCCGCCTACGGGGAGCATATGGTGTACGCGGCGCTTGAGGGCGCGGCGGCCGGCTTCGTCCTCGGCCTGAGCGACGAGGAGATCATCCGGGGCATCGCGCAGTATGAGCCGGTCGGGCGGCGCGCACGGCGCATCGAGACCGGCTGCCTCACGATCATCGACGACTGCTATAATGCCAACCCTACCTCCGTCGCCTCGGCCATCCGCTCGCTCTCCCGCTGCGTCGGACGGAAGGTATGCATCCTCGGCGACATGCTGGAGCTCGGCGACGACGCGCCGGCGCTCCATTACCAGACCGGCGAGCTTGCCCGCGCCTGCGGGATCGACCTTGTCATTACGGCGGGATCGCTGGCGGCGGAGATCGCGCGCGGCGCCGCGCAGCGGCAGAACCGATTTGTGGACCGCGCAGCGCTCATCGCGGCGCTGCCGACGCTGCTGCGCCGCGGCGACAATGTGCTGGTGAAGGCCTCGCGCAGCATGCAGTTTGAGGAGATCACCGCCGCGCTGGAGAAAATGGAGCTTTGACGGCAAATAAAAAAGATCGGCGCACACCACAGCAACGGTGTGCGCCGCTTTGTCTGTCATTACTCCGCGCCGCGGTTTTTCCGCCAGATGCTCCACAGCCCGTACATGACGAGGTCCTCGTCGATGGAGATGGCGCTGCGGCGGCAGTTCGGCACGACCGTGCCCGCGCTCTCGCCGGTGACGACGACGGAGGCGGCGGACATGCCCAACTCGGCCTCCACGCGGTCCAGCACGCCGTCCAGCATCGCGGCGGCGCCGAAAACCAGGCCGCTGCGCATGCTCTCGCGCGTATTCTTCCCGATCACGCGCTTCGGCGTTTCCAGACTGACGTCGGGGAGCTGGCTTGCGGACTGCGCCAGACTGCTCTGGCTCAGCCCGACGCCGGGGCAGATCAGGCCGCCGATGTAGCAGCCCTTTGCGTCGATCACGCCGACGGCGGTCGCGGTGCCCATATCGACGATGATGCAGGGCAGGGGATAGCGCTCCACGGCGGCGACGGCGGCTGCGGCAAGATCGCCGCCGAGCTCCGCCGGGTCGTCCATGCGGATGTTCAGCCCGCTGCGGACGCCGGGGCCGACGATCAGCGGTGCGCGGCCCGTACAGCGCCGGACGGCGGGGGAGAGCAGCGCGGTGAGCTGCGGCACGACGGACGCGATAATCGCGCCCGCGGCGCGGGACAGATCCATGCCGTTGCTTTTCGCCAACAGCGTCATATAGGCGGCGTATTCGTCCGTCGTCCGGTTCTTGTCGGACGTGAGCTGAAAACGGCACAGACGCGCGCCGTTTTCCACACAGCACACGGTGATGCAGGCGTTGCCGATGTCAAGCGTCAGGATCATGTTCCGTCCTCCAAAGCAGTTACTCTGGAGTCAATTTATCAAAATCGTCAGCCAAAGTCAAACATCACTTGAATTTCATGCGGGCGTGTGGTAAAATTTACTGGAATTTTGGGCGCAGCCCGATAACAACTGAAAGGAAGGAACCAGTTATGTCTTACAAAGTCACCCGCGCCAATGAGGCCGTGAAATACGAGGCCCCCGGC